>NZ_JBNRIJ010000017.1:64844-104133 GCF_053557675.1 Pseudomonas sp. XP1
CCGCCGCATTCACCCTGCTGTTCGCCACCAACACCCAGGCCACTCCCTCGGTCAGCGTGTACAACTGGACCGACTACATCGGTGACACCACCGTGGCCGACTTCCAGGCCAGCAGCGGGATCAAGGTGGTCTATGATGTGTTCGACTCCAACGAGACCCTCGAAGGCAAGCTGCTGGCCGGGCGCACCGGCTATGACGTGGTAGTGCCATCCAACCACTTCCTCGCACGCCAGGCCCAGGCCGGCGCCTTCCTGCCGCTGGACCGCAGCAAGCTACCGAACTGGCAGCACCTGGACCCCAAGCTGCTCAAGCAGCTTGAACAGAACGACCCGGGCAACCAGTACGCCGTACCCTACCTCTGGGGTACCAACGGGATCGGCTACAACATCGACAAGGTCAAGGCGGCCCTGGGCGTCGACCACATCGATTCATGGGCAGTGCTGTTCGAGCCCGAGAACCTGAAAAAGCTCAAGCAGTGCGGCGTGGCGTTCATGGACTCGCCCGACGAACTGTTCCCAGCCGTACTCAACTACCTGGGCATGGACCCGCGCAGCGAAAAACCGGCCGACTACGCCAAGGCGGAAGCCCGCCTGCTCGAACTGCGCCCCTACATCACCTACTTCCACTCCTCCAAGTACGTTTCCGACCTGGCCAATGGCGATGTCTGCGTGGCCTTCGGCTATTCCGGCGACGTGTTCCAGGCCGCCAACCGAGCTGTGGAGGCAAAAAACGGCGTGAAAGTCGCCTACAGCATCCCCAAGGAAGGCAGCAACCTGTGGTTCGACCTGCTGGCCATCCCCAAGGACGCCAACAACCCTGAACAGGCCTTGGCGTTCATCAACTACCTGCTCGACCCCAAGGTGATCGCCAAGGTCAGCGCCACGGTCGGCTATGCCAACGCCAACCCCGACGCCCAGGCCTACATGGACGCGTCGCTGGTGAACAACCCCGAGATCTACCCTCCCCAGGATGTGCTGGACAAGCTGTACATTTCCAGCACGCCAAGCCCGAAGATCATGCGCGTCATGACCCGCTCCTGGAGCAAGATCAAGTCCAACCGCTGAGTCGAGAGCGCCCATGTCATTCACTACTCAACACACCGCTTCGTACTATGCCGCGACGGCACGCGATGCGGCACCCTACCCCAGCCTGGACGGCGAACTGAGCGCCGATGTGTGCGTGGTCGGCGGCGGGCTGACCGGGGTCAATACCGCCCTGGAACTGGCCGAACGCGGGCTCTCGGTGGTGCTGCTTGAAGGCCGGCGAATCGGCTGGGGCGCCAGCGGCCGCAACGGCGGCCAGTTGATTCGCGGCATCGGCCATGACGTCAGCGGCTTTGCCCGGCATGTCGGCCAGGACGGCGTGCACTACCTGAAACAGGCCGGCATCGATTCGGTAACGCTGGTGGCCAGCCGCATCGCCCGGTACGGCATTGCCTGCGACCTGCGCTGGGGCTTCTGCGAACTGGCCAACACCCCTGCCCAGTTCGCCGCCTTCAAGGACGAACAGGACGACCTGGCCGCACTCGGTTATCGCCCCGAAACCCGCCTGGTCAGTGCCGACCAGCTGCATGAAATCGTCGCCAGCGACCAGTACGCCGGCGGCCTGGTGGACATGGGCTCGGGCCACCTGCACCCGCTTGACTTGGTCCAGGGCGAAGCCCGCGCCGCCCAAGGGCTGGGCGTACGCATCTTCGAGCAGAGCCCGGTGTTGCGCATCGAGCATGGCCCTCGCGTGACCCTGCACACGGCTCGTGGCAAGGTGCGGGCAGGCAGCTTGGTGCTGGGCTGCAACGCCCACCTCGATGAACTGGAACCACGCCTGAGCGGCAAGGTGCTGCCGGCCGGCAGCTACGTGGTGGCTACCGAGCCATTGCCCGAGTCACTGGCCAACAGCCTGATCCCGCAGAACATGGCGCTGTGCGACCAGAAAGTCGGCCTGGACTACTACCGCCTGACGGCAGACCGGCGCCTGCTGTTCGGCGGCGCCTGCCACTATTCCGGCCGCGACCCCAAGGACATCGCCGCCTACATGCGGCCCAAGGTGCTGAAGGTGTTCCCGCAGCTGGCCAACGTGCGTATCGACTACCAGTGGGGCGGCATGATCGGCATCACCGCCAACCGCTTCCCTCAGGTCGGGCGCCTAAGCCAGCACCCCAACGTTTACTACGCCCAGGGCTATTCCGGGCATGGGCTGAACGTGACGCACTGGACGGCGAAACTGTTGGCCGAAAGCATCGCCCTCGGCCACAGCCAGGGGCTGGACGTGTTCAGCGCCGTGCCACACCTGACCTTCCCCGGCGGCAAGGCATTACGCTCGCCGCTGCTGGCGCTGGGGATGTTGTGGTATCGATTGCGGGAGGTGCTGGGTTGACGTGGCAGCAGGCTTGCCTGCGAATCGGAAGTTAAAGGAAAATTTTCAAAAAATTCCGTAATTCACTGTTTTTAAAGGACTTTCAAAAATCAGACAAAGGACTCAAAGAAGAACCTGTAACCCTTTGTTTTTAATGATATTCAGCAGCTTCAAAGCCGGTCCCGATGGGCGTGTCTCGCCCTGCTCCCATTTGCGCACTGTCGATGCGCTCGTGTGCAAATGCATCGCAAAGACCGGCTGGCTGAAGTTGAGTGCCTCGCGCAAACGGCGTATGTCCAGTGCGCTGAAATCTCGCACTGGTGCAGGGCATAGCGCTTCGTAATCCCGAAGCGTGACCTTGCCGATCGCTCCGGCCTCGTGCAGAGCGACAAGGTCCTCGCGTAACGATTCAATCAGTTTGCTGCTCACAACATACCTCCATCAGCACACCCGCCTGCGACGCCCGGCAGAGCGCTAGCGGTGATAAATCCAGAAAGACTTTGCCAGCGAATCGCAGCGCTTTCTGTTCCTCCAAGGTGATATTTGCCTTGTCACTTTTGGCAAAGCCATGCAGGAAAACACATCGATTGCCAATGCGGGCGGAAAGAAGGGTTCGATAACCGCCGCGCTTTCCCGCACCATGCGCTGCCACGCGTTTTTTGAACAACTCACCACCCAGGCTCGCATCGACCAGGCCCCTGCACATCTCGTCCACTGCTTTACACAGCACTTCATCGCTGAGCCTGTGAGCGGCTTGCCAACGCGCGAAATCCTTGCGCTTGAAAATTTCCATCACCGGCCCCCAACCATACCCTTTACGGGCATAGTTTTCCAAGGGTGGCAGAAACTGAAAAGCCAGCGAGGTCCCAAGACACTGTAGGAATTTGCGCGTCTGGGAACATTACCGCAGCCAATTCCCATTACAGATTGAACCAGCCCACTGGCCAACTGTCGCGCACCTGCTAGCGTTGTTCTGGCCGACCTATCATGGATGCCTTTTCATCATGAAATCATTGCCCCGCATTACCCTGTTGTGCGCCGCACTGCTTACCATTGCCGCCTGCTCCAGCAATCGCGTGGACCCGAAGGACTACTCCGGCTTCCTCAAGGATTACAGCCGGCTGCAGGAAACCAAGAGCCCGTCGGGTGACCCGGTGATGCGCTGGATCGACCCCAAGATCAACGTCAACCAGTACAGCCAGGTGTTCATCGAGCCCAGCCAGTTCTACCCCAGGCCGCAGCCGACGGCGATCATCTCGGCGCAGACGCTGCAGGAAATCACCCGCTACTTCAACGAAGCGCTGCGCCGTGAAATGGGCAGCGTGGTACCGCTGGCCAAGGGCCCCGGCCCGGGCGTGATCGTGGTGCGCCCGGCCATTACTGCAGTGTCCACCAGCAACGAGGGCCTCAAGCCCTATGAGGTCATCCCCATCGCGCTGATTTCAGCCGGTGTGAACACCGCCATGGGCGGCCGGGACCAGGAGGTTGATGTCGGCGTGGAGGCGGCGTTCCTCGATGGTGCCAGCCAGAAAGTGCTGGCCCAGGTCGTGCGCAAGGGCACGGGGCAGGAACTGGAGAACAAGACCACGCAACTGACCCTGAACGACGTCAAGCCGGTGCTGGATGGCTGGGCCAAGGACATGCGCGCGAGCTTCCTGGAAGCGAAGCAGAAAGCCCGCTAAAGCCTCACTGGCACATGTAGGCGCGGCCTTGTGTCGCGATGGGGCGCGGAGCGGCCCCAGATGCAGGTATTCAAGCTGAAATCGCTGGGGCTGCTTCGCAGCCCTTTCGCGACACAAGGCCGCTCCTGCAGTTGACCGCGTCAGCATTCGACGAAGGCAACGGCCAGGCCACCGCGCGAAGTCTCCTTGTAGTTGGCATGCATGTCCGCCCCGGTATCACGCATGGTGCGGATCACCCGGTCGAGCGAGATGAAGTGCTCGCCATCCCCCCGCAGCGCCATCTGCACCGCGTTGATCGCTTTCACCGCAGCAATCGCGTTGCGCTCGATGCACGGCACCTGCACTAGGCCACCCACCGGGTCGCAGGTCAGCCCAAGGTTGTGTTCCAGGGCAATCTCGGCGGCATTTTCCAATTGCGGCGGCGTAGCGCCCAGCACCTGGGCCAGGCCGGCAGCGGCCATCGAACAGGCCGAGCCCACCTCGCCCTGGCAACCAACCTCGGCCCCGGAAATCGACGCGTTCTTCTTGCACAGGATGCCGACCGCCGCTGCCGCCAGCAGGAAGTCCACCACGTCCGCGTCGCACGCGCCCGGGTTGAACTTCATGTAGTAGTGCAGCACCGCCGGGATGATGCCTGCCGCACCGTTGGTAGGCGCTGTGACCATGCGCCCGCCGGCGGCGTTCTCTTCATTCACCGCCAGGGCGAACAGGTTGACCCATTCCATGGCGCTGAGGGTGGAACCGATCACGTTGGGCTTGCCCAGCTCCTGCAGGCTGCGATGCAGCCGCGCGGCGCGGCGTTTGACGTGCAACCCGCCCGGCAGGATGCCTTCGTTGCGCAGGCCATTGTCGACGCACTCACGCATGGCGGCCCAGATTCGCAGCAGGCCCTCGCGCACCTCGGCCTCTGGGCGCCATGCACATTCGTTGGCCATCATCAGCTGCGCCACGCTCAAGCCATGGGTCTTGCACAAGGCCAGCAACTGCGCAGCACTGTCGAACTCGTACGGCAGCGCCACAGCATTCGCTTCGACTGCTGGCGCATCGATCTCGGCTTGCTCGACGATAAAGCCACCGCCCACCGAATAGTAGGTCTGGCGCAACAGGCTACCCTGCCCGTCCATGGCTTCCAGGCTCATGGCATTGGGGTGGTACGGCAAGTTCTCGTCGAGCAGCAGCATGTCGCGGCTGTACTCGAACGCCAGCGGGTGGCTGCCATCGAGCATCAGGCAGTGCTCCTGCATCACCTGGCCAATGCGCGACTCGATGGTGGCCGGGTCGATACGGTCGGGCCATTGCCCCATGAGGCCAAGCAGGCAGGCGCGATCGGTGGCGTGACCAACCCCGGTGGCCGACAGCGAGCCGTACAACCGCACCTCGACACGGCTTGCCCGGGCCAGCAGCCCCTGTTCGCGCAGGGCCTGGGCAAAGGTAGCCGCCGCCCGCATCGGGCCGACGGTGTGGGAACTGGACGGCCCGATGCCGATTTTGAAAAGGTCGAAAACACTGATAGCCATGCTAATGCCTGACCGTACCCGAGTATGAAGCCGCGGCACGGTTATCTGGAAAAATTGAGCGGTATTGCGATTTTGCGCGATACTGCCGCGCTGGCTCATGGATGACCAACGAAACTTCCTAAGCAAGGCTTTAGTGGTACTAAACGATGCGACGTCAACTCAATGGCCAGACCTTCGTCTGGCTACACGTGTTCGCCTGTGCGGCCCGGCACTTGTCTTTCACCCGCTGTGCCGAAGAGCTGCACATCACTCCGGGCGCCGTCAGCCAACAGATGCGCCAGCTGGAGGAGCGCCTGGGCTATCGGCTGTTCCTGCGCCGGGCGCGCGGCGTGGAACTGAGCGCCGAAGGGCAACGCCTGGCGCAGACAGTGACCGAAGCCTACGGCAGCATCGAAGCCGAACTGGTGCGCCTGGACGCTGGGGAAATCCGCGGCACCTTGCGCCTGCGCTCGATCCCGTCGTTCCTGGCCAAATGGCTCACGCCTCGCCTGCCGCGCTTTCAACAACGCTACCCGGACATCGAACTGCGCCTGGTGGCCGAAGACAGTGCACAAGCGTTGACCCCGGGCGATTTCGACCTGGCCATCGACCTGAACGATGGCAGCTACCCCGGCATGCTCTCGACGCCGCTGCTGGACGAGCAGATCTTCCCCGTGTGCTCCCCCACCTTGCTGCGTGGGCGCCCACCACTGCACGGGCCGGCAGACCTTGCCCACTACCCGCTGCTGCACGACATCACGGCCTGGCGCGGCAGTTCGGAATATGCCGAATGGGAGTTCTACCTGGAGGGCATAGGCGCCGCCGGCCTGGATGTACGGCGCGGGCACACCTTCAATCGCAACCACCTCACCATCGAGGCGGCCATTGCCGGCATTGGCGTGGCGATTGCCCGGCGCACGCTGCTCAACGACGAACTGGAGCGCGGGGCGCTGATCGTGCCGTTCGGGGTGCCGATCGCCAATCACAAGCGCTATGTGGTGCATTACCCGCCGGGTGGGCTGAACCAGCCGGGGGCGCGGGCGGTGCATGACTGGCTGGTGGAGGAAGCGCGGGGGTTCAGGGAGCTGCACCCGCTGAACAAGGACTAGGCCAGCCAAGAGCGCTTGCACACTTTCATGGAATTACGAGTGACTCATTGAATTGGCAGGGACCCTGTGGGAGCGGCCTTAGCCGCGAACACCGGCACAGCCGGTGCCATGCACCGTGTTGGATTCTTCGCGGGTAAACCCGCTCCCACAGGGTGCGCAGGGTGCATACGAAATTTGCTCCTTTACCGACAGTGCTGTGTCAGTAGGCCTGCTTGCCGGTAAAGGCGCTGAGTGTGCGCACCAGAATCACGAAATCCAGCCACAACGACCAGTTGTTGATGTACTCGATGTCCGAGTCCACCCGCTGGATCATCTGCTCGATATCCCTGGTCTCGCCCCTGAAACCGCGCACCTGCGCCAGGCCGGTCATGCCAGGCTTGATATTGTGGCGGGCAAAGTAATCGACGATGTCCTGCGAATACAACGTGTCATGTTGCAACGCATGCGGCCGCGGCCCGACCAGCGACATCTCCCCGGTCAGCACATTGAACAACTGCGGCAGTTCATCCAGGCTGGTGCGGCGAATGAAGGCGCCGACCCGGGTCAGCCGCGGGTCATTTCTCTGCGCCTGCCTCACCACGCCCTCTTCCGGCTGATGGACATGCATGCTCCTGAACTTCCAGATGCGAAATGCTTCGCCAGTCCAGCCGGTGCGTTCCTGGCGGAAGAACACCGGGCCGCGGCTATCGAGCTTGATGGCCAGCGCAATGGCCAGCAACACCGGCGATGCAAGCAACAGGATCAGCGCCGCCAATACCCTGTCCTCGAGGTTCTTGAGGAACAGGCTCATGCCCGTCAGCGGCGTTTCCGACAGGGTCAGTACGGGAATGCCGGCAATTTCCCGTACGCTGTGGTTGATCAGGCGCAACGAGAAAATATCCGGCACCCAGTTCACCGCAATGCACTTGTCGAGCAACTTGAGATACACATCGTTGATGACCTCGGAACCGCCCAGCGGGGTTACCAGATACACCGTGCGGATGCCGTGGCGAGCCACGATATCGTCGAGTTCGGCAACATGCCCGAGCACCGGCATGCGCTGCTTGCCTTCGGTGCTTTCGCGCCCTGGCTCATCGGCGCTGTCGATCAGCACGCACCCCAGCACACGCTCGCCGAACCAAGGGTTGTTGCTGATTTTCTGGTACAGGAAGTTGGCCAGGTCGCCGGCGCCGATGATCAGGGCGTTGTCCAGGCGCGCATGGGCGGTGAAGCGCTTTTGCAATTCACGCACGGCAAAGTGCAGGAACAACTGGGCGATGTAGCCAATGATGAACAACTGCACGACCAGCAGCCGCGAATAGGTTTCACTCTGTTTGGCCAGGAAGGCCATGACCACCAGGAAGCAAAAGGTTACCGACCAGGCCTTGAACAGCCGGAAAGCCTTGATGGAAAGGCCGACATTGGTACGGTAGATCGCATAGTGGTCGTAGATGACTGCCAGGGCGCCCACCAGCAACAGCAGCATGATCACGTAATCAGAGGTGATGTAGCCAAACTTGTCGTAGATCAGGTACCAGGCGATACCGGTGACTGCAATCCCATCTAGGCCGGCCTGAATGGCGTTACTTACGCTGCTTCTTCTCTGCAACAAGGAACGACTGCTTCTTGGCTCTAGAACCATTTCAGACCTCATCAATTTGCGTGCAGCAAGTGCCTTCCACAAACCAGCAAGACTTGACAACGGCTCATGCAAAGCCCGTGAAGCGAAATCCTGCAGCCCCGCCCCTTTGATCTCACTGTAGCAGCCACACGCCATCAGTGTGCGCGGATTCTGCCGCTCAAACGGGGTGCCTGGCCGCCCCGCCGTCACGGCGGTACAGCAAGGTACGCAGCAGGAACAACGGGTTACCCACCACATAGCGCATGAACAAACGCTTTGGCTCGCGCAACAGCCGATATAGCCATTCCCCGCCCAACCGCCGCAACCACACGGGCGCCCGGCTGACCTTGCCACCGAGGAAGTCCAGGATCGCGCCACCGCACACGATCAGGCAAGGCGCGCCAGTGGCCGCCAGCCTTGCCGCCACAACCTCCTGCCTGGGCATGCCCATGCCCAGCACGATCAGCTCCGGTTGTAGCTCGCTGGCCAGTTGCAGATAGGTATCGACGCTGGCAAAACCATCGTGGACCGACACCGGTACCACCCCGAACCTGGTTGCGCTGCGCTGCACGGCCTGGTCGAGGTAGGGTTGCCGGGTGCCCCAGAACGCGACCCGCCGCCCACGGTAGGCGGCCAGGAGCCGAGGAATGAAGTCGGTGCCATTCATGTTGAGGCCTGGTTCAAGCCCCAACCGGCGATACAGAATCGCCATGCCGGAACCGTCGCGCAGTAGCACGTCGGCCGCCGACAACGCCTGGTGGCAGGCGCCATCGCGAACCACCAGGTTCATTGCATGGGCATTGACGAAGCCCAGCACGGTCGGAGCCTGCGGGGCGGTGAGCCTGTCCAGCAGGCGCTGCGCGGCAGTGGCATCCGCCACCACCTCGAGCTTGCCGACAAGGGTGTTCCAGCGTTTCTGCCATTCAGCCATCAGTCTTCATCCCGTTTCGAACGTACCCATTCAACCTGGCGCTTGATCAGGAACCCCAGATACAAGGGGACCTTCCTTGCGGCGTAAAACGGCGCATACAGCAGCACGGAAAACGGAATCAGCTCGCGACAGAAGCGCGCCCAGGCCAGTGCAACGGCAAGACCGAGCAATGCCAACGCGCAAAGAGCGATCCAGGCAGGTGCCGCCAGCCCGAACAGCAGGTATGCCAGCCAGGCCACCAGGTTGAGCCCGAGCAGGCTCAGTACCAGCAACGCCAGGGGCGGCACCAGCAGGTCCAGGGTCATGGCCAGCAAGCTGCCGTTACGCTGGTTGACTGCGGCCAGCGCACGCCTGGGCGCATCGGCCAGCATCAGGCTCAGGTGCCCATGCTCCCAGCGGGTGCGCTGGCTACCCAGGCCTTGCCGACTGGCAGGGAACCGGCTGCTTACCACGGCCTCGGGGCAGAACACTGGAGGCTTGCCCTCCTGGCAAAGGTCCAGGCCCAGCTTCACGTCCTCCACCAGGTGCCCGTTGGCCAGGTCGATCAAGGCCAGGTCACGCCAGCCGAACGCCATGCCGGCGCCCATCAACTGGCAAGGCAGGCCCAGGCGTGCCCAACCACGCGGGCGCACCAGGTTCTTGACCCGCCAGGCGAACTCGGCAACCTGCACTGTCAGCCCGGCCCCTGCCGGTGCGTGCATCAGGTACAGCGCCTGCACCGGGCGCGCGACCTCGTGGCAGCGCCGCGCCAGGCGCTCGATTGCCCCCTCGCCCACCTGGCAGTCGGCATCCACCACGATCACCACTTCGGGCGGCTGGCTGGCCAGGTGGCGCACGCCAAAGTCCAGTGCGTAGCCCTTGCCGCGCAACCGCGCATCGCGGCGCTCCACCACTTCGGCACCCGCCTCGCGCGCCAGTTGCGCGGTGTCGTCCGTGCAGTTGTCCGCCACCACCAGCAAGCGGTCGCCAGGGCGCAACTGCGGGGCAATGCTCGCCAGCGCGGCAGCAATCGTCGAAGCCTCGTCATGGGCTGGCACCAGCACTGCCACCTGCGGACGAGCGTTGTTGCCCAACGGCTGCGAGCGCGCAGGCAGGCAGGCCATCAGCACCTGCACCAACAGCAGCAGCACCGGCAACAGGGCGATGGCCGCCAGCATGCCCAACGTCCAAGCCAATACACTCATCATGCGGATGCCTTGAAATAGCTGGCCAGCCTGGCCGCTTCGGTATCGATGTCGTGCCGTTGCAGTACACGCTGGCGTGCCGCCTCGCCCATGCGCTGCAGCGTTTCGGCAGGTTGCGCCAGGCAGTCGGCCATGGCCGCCGCCAGTTCGTCCACGGCGCCGGCAGGGAACAACCAGCCGTTCTCGGCCGGCCGCACCAGCTCTGGAATGCCTGCCACATAGGTGGTCAGCACTGGCCGGCGCAAGGCCATGGCCTCCATGATGACTACTGGCAAACCTTCGGCAAAGCTGGGCAGCACCAGCGCACGCGCCGCAAGGATTTCCTCGCGCACCTGTGCGCTGCTGATCCAGCCGGTGATGCGCACCTGCTGCTGCAAGCCATGCCGTGCAATCAACGCCTCGATCTGCCCACGCATCTCGCCGTCGCCGGCCAGCACCAGCTCGAAGGTGATCGACCGCGCAGCCAGTAGCCGGGCGGCTTCGAGCAACAGCAACTGGCCTTTCTGCTCGCACAGGCGGCCGACGCACACCAGGCGTGGTGCCGTGGGCACGCTGACCGGCGCCACCTCATGGAAACTGCGCTCGAGGCCGCAATGCACCACCTTCACCTTGGCCCAGTGGTCGTGTGCGACCCAGCGAAACAACTGGCTGCGCCCGTACGAGCTGACCGCCGCAACAAATGCGGCACGCCGCACCTTCTCGCCCATGTGCAGGAACTGCGGCTTGTCGAACTCTTCCGGCCCGTGCACGGTAAAGCTGTAGGCTGGCCCGCCCAGCACGTTGGCCAGCATCACCACCTCTGTGGAGTTGGTACCGAAATGTGCGTGCACATGGTTTGCCTGGCCTGCCTGCAACCACTGCAGTACCTGGCAGGCCTCGGCCAGGTAGACCAGATGGTAGGGCCAGGCGCGGTCGGCCCGCAGACCAAGGCGCATGGCCAGCCACAGCGCCCGGAAGAACCGGCGCGGCTGTGCGCGGAACACTTGCCAGGCCGGCGCCAGCAAACCCTTGACGCCACGCTGCAGCACATAGCGGGTCCTGGTCCGTTCGCTCGCATCCTCGGCGTCCTGCAGCTCGGCGTCCCACCCGCGCAGGGCAATACGCTGCACCTCTACCCCCTGGCGCTCCAGCGCCAGGATCTCGCGGCGGATGAAACTGTGGCTTACCTTCGGGTACTGGTTTATGAAGTAGGCAATGCGCATAGGAATCCAGATCAAGACCCGCGTAGTGAACCTTCATGCCTGCCGCGGCAGGGCCGGCCGTTACTTCAGGCTGTCGACTATCGGCGGCCGGCGACCCGCCGATGCCACCTCGTCAGATGCATCCCCCTGTTCACCTTGTAGCCCAAGGTTGTGGCCGCTGCCTGGCAACATGGCTTGCAAGCGCGCGAAAACGTCGTCGAGCAATGCCTGGCGGCGGCGGTACATTGCCCGCTTTTTTGCCGGGATGTCCTGTTCCGCCCGCCGTGCCGCAGCCAGCGAAAGGGCGAAGAAGTCGGCATGGTTCGATGCGGTAGCACCGTGTTCCAGCCAGATCGTGTCATAGTTGGCCGCCAGGTCCTGGCCTTTGTCATTGCCAAAATACGCGTGCCGATGATGGCGGCAGGCATCACTGACGGCATACAGGTGTGTCACGCCCAGGGTCCTGGCCAGGCACTTCAAGGCCTCGATCAGCAGGCTGCGTGGGCGCAGCCCTTCGAAATCCTTGGTCAGGTCGCGGTAGATGGCCAGTGAGGTTTCGCTGTCGATACCCTTGTGGATGCCCTGCACGGCACCGATGAACAGGCACAGTTCGCCCTGGCTGCGGCACAGGCTGAACGCCAGGGATGCCACGCGCAGGTCGCCCTGGAACAGGTTCAATACCAACTCGCCTTCGCGCTTGAACCAGATCGGCCGGTCCAGTACCAGGCGGCAGCCCGGCGAATGGCTGGACAGCTCGCACAGCGTCAGGCTTTCGTCCCGCCCCAGCAGCAACAGCGCCGGAAACTGCCCGGCCAGCACTTCGAAGTGCGAAGCCAGCACCTCGAGGCGGTGCGGGGCTTCCCAGCATTTGCTGAGGTAAGGCCACTGCACGACACCGATGCAATCCACCCCCAGCCGCTGCAAACCTTGCGCGCCCAGCGTCGCCTTCATGCGATGCAGGAACGCATTCAGCTCGGGCCATTGCCTGGCAATCTGCAGCGTCAACTTGCGCTTGTTGTTCAGCGCCCGCAACGAGTAGCCCGGTTGCAAGGTAAACACGCTTTTCACGATCATGCCGAGCATCATGGGCCTCTTTCTCATGGAACTGCACATAACTCATTGAATTAGCATGGGTCCTGTGGGACAGGCTGAAGCCGCTCCCACAGGGTGCGCGGACTGCTTGCCAACTCAGTTCTCTGCGCGACAGCACGCCGCAAAGGGCTGGGTGATCTTTCACTTGTACTCGATCAACGTCGATTTGCCGGCCGCGATGCGGTGGCGCAAGAATTTCAGTTGCCCGAGCATTTCCGGAAACTTGCCCAATACCAGGAACACCGCCTGTAGCCAGTTCTCCCGCACCGACTTGCCACCACGGCGGGCCAGGCGTACGGCCTGCAGTGGGTAGACTAACAGCAGCAGCAGGCTCCAGCCCCCCAGCAACAGCCAGGCCAGCACGATCCCCATGGGGATGACCAGCCCCCACAGCCAGGCCCGGCGCGATTCGCGCAGCCAGTGCCGCTCGGGCGGCTGACCATGCAGGTAAGCCCCTTCGGCATAGGCGTGGCCAGCGCGCAGGCTACGCCGCCACCATTGGCTGAAACGGGTCATGGCGGCGTCGTGCAGGGTCATCTCGGCGTCCAGGCGCCAGACTTTCCAACCCTTTGCCCGCAGGCGCACGCACAGTTCGGGCTCTTCTCCAGCGATCAGCTCGGGGCGAAAGCCGCCGACGGCGGCAAAGGCATCGACCCGCATCAGAGCATCGCCACCACACGCCTTGGCTTCGCCGATGGGGGTGTCCCACTCCAGGTCGCACAACAGGTTGTACACCGACCGCTGGGGGAAGCGCTCGCGTCGGCGGCCACACACCACTGCAACGTCGGGATGGTCGTCGAGAAACGCTTGCGCCGCGGCCAGCCAGCCGCCATCCACCTCGCAGTCGCCATCGACGAACTGCACCAGCTGCATGGACGGCAGCCGCCGCTGCAAGGCAAAAAAGCCTTCGTTGCGGGCGCGTGCGGCAGTGAACGGGGTGCCCATGTCCAGCGCCAGTACCTCTACCCCCAGGCTGCGGGCCAAGTGCGGTGAGCCATCGGTGGAGCCCGAGTCGACGTACATGACCTTGTCCGCCCCCTGCTGCAGCGAAAGCAGGCAACGCTGCAGGCGCTGGCCTTCGTTGCGGCCAATCACCACCACACCGACCCCGCTCGCCATGGGCCTCACTCGACAGGCGCCTTGGCGGCCGGCTGCCTGGCCTTGATGATGGCCGGCACCCCCACCGCCAGCGAATTGTCCGGCACATCCACCAGTACAACGGCATTGGCCCCGATGATCACGTCGTTGCCGATACGGATGCTACCCAGCACCTTGGCCCCGGTACCGATATCGACGTTGTTGCCGAACACCGGTGCTATCGGCCCGCTGACGTTCTTCAGGCCCACCACCACCCCATTGCGAATACGGCAGTCATCGCCAAAGCGGGCATAGCCGCTGATGACGATGCCGCCAAAATGGTCGATGACGAAGTTGCGGCCGATCACCACTTCGCACGGCAGCTCCACACCCGTGATGATCTGCACGAACTTGAACAGGACCTTGTAGATGAGCGAAAACAGCTTGCGCAGCAATGCCGGGCGCACCCCGTAGCGCCAGCGGCCGAAGCGGTACACCAGCAGTACCCAGAAGCCCTGGGCGCCCCAGTCACCGCCATGGGCACGCAGGTCGGCACGTACATTCTCGAACATGGCTACACCTACCTTGTCGGTTGGCTGGCGTAACGGGTCTTGAACAGCAGAGACCAGGTCGCCCGGCAGTGACGCCAGCAGGCCTGTATCGCGCCCCGGCCGCGTCGTTTCAACAGCGCCTTCAGAGCCAGCACCAGGTCGCCCACGGTGACCAGCAGCATGTGCAGGGCAAGCCCTGCCAGCCCGTGATGCTTGCGAAAGTAAAGCAGCTCGCTTTCGATCTGGTATGACGAAATCTGCCGGCTGGCTGCCTCCAGTTCGGCCACCGATCGGGAGCTTTCTCCCCCGATGTGCACCACCGTGGTATGCGGGTAGAACACCACCTTCCAGCCTGCCGCCTTCACCCGCTTGCAGTGGTCGACCTCCTCGTAATAAAGAAAGTAACGCGGGTCGAACAGGCCTACCTGGTCGAGCACTTCGCGGCGCACCAGATAGAAGCAGCCAGGCAGCCAGTCGCACTCGCGTACCGAAGCGTGGTCCCAGTTCATTTCGTCGACCATCTTCAAGCCGGGGAACAAGCGCCCCAGCCCGGTACGCCCGACGAACACGTTGAGCGGTGTGGGGAAGTAGCGGCAACTGGGCTGCAGGTCACCGTCGCGACCCTCCAGGCGCACCCCCAGCACTCCGCACTCCGGGTGGGTTTCCATGTAGTCGAGGGTTTTCTGCAGGGAATCGGCGGCGACGAAAGCGTCGGTGTTCAGCAGCAAGGCGTACTTGCCCTTCAGGTGCGCCAGCAGCTGGTTGTTGGCCCGGCCAAACCCCACGTTCTGCTTGTTGCTCAGCAGCAGCGCCTGCGGGCACACCTCGGCCATGCGCTGCAGCGAGTCATCGACCGAGGCGTTGTCCACCACCAGGTAACTGGCCAGCCGTTCGCTGTCGGCCCGGCGCAGCGCGTCGAACATCGGCTGCAGCAGCCCGGCCGTGTTGAAGTTGACCACCATGACGTCCACAGGTTTGCTAGCCATGGTTGCCATCCCCGAAGAAATACTGGCGCCTTTGCGCCATCAGCAGCGGCTCCAGCAGCGGGTCATAGGCGCCATTGCGCTGCTTGATCAGTTCGATCCACGGGTAGGCTTCGCAACGTGCCTCGACCCGTTTTATCAACGCCTCGGTGGTGCAGATGAACTCTGCGGGGTTGCCACCAAACACCGTGCCCGGCGGCACGTCCTTGGTGACTACGGCACCGGCGGCCACGATGGACTCAGGGCCGATGGTCACGCGCGGCATGACGATCGCACCATGGCCGATGAAGCAATTGTCCTTTATGTCGATGAAACCGACCGAATCCAGGTGCTTGCCGAAGCGATGTTCGATCAGCAGTACCACCCCGTCATGACCGATCAGCGTGCAGTCGGACAGGCCCACACTGTTGCCGATGCGAACCAGCGAGGGGTCCAGGAACCTGCAGCCTGTATTGACATAGAAGTTGCTGCCTACCGAGTGAAAGTTGCCCCAGCGCGTCAGGTAGGCCCCCCACTCAAGCCCGGAAGGTTTGCAAAACTTCCGGTAAAACGCACTTCCTCGCCCCGTTGCGTGGACATAGTGCATCACTGCCTTGCGTATCCATCCTTTCATGCTGCCCGCCTCGCAATCAAAGCAATCTGGACTGTTCCTGAGGCGCATCCGGTCTCGTTCTTGTGGGTGCTGACCGCAGCGCACTCAACCCATGTACAACCTGCATCACGCCACGGCGTGCCTGGCCGAACTCATCCTGGTATCGAGGTGGTCGGCCAGGCGTAACGCAAACTGCAGCAGCGGCATGGTCGGGTTGGAAGCGCCACCCGTGGCAAAGATGCTGCTGCCGGCGACGTAAAGGTTCTCGGTGCCGAACACCTTGCAGTTGCTGTCGACAACACCGAATTGCGCCGACGATGCCATGCGCGTGGTCCCCATGTGGTGGGCATGCGGCGACAACTTCAGCGGTATCGAAGTGTCATGAACGAAGTCGTTGAGCTTGACGAAGCCCAGGTTCATGTCAGCCCACTGCTTGGCCAATTCGCTACCAATGCACTTGATGGTGTGGCGGTCATCTGCGGTCAGTGCCCAATTGACATTGACCTTGGCCACGCCCAGTGCGTCCTTCTCATCCAGCAGCGAAATGCGGCTGTGCAGGTTGGGGAACTGCTCGATCATGGTGCTGATCACGCCGTCACCTGGGCAACTGAAGCTGGCCACGAAGGCGATCTTGCTGGCAACGCCCATGTCACAGGCCAGGTTCTCCAGAAAATGCTTGACCTCGGCAGTACGACCATAGGTTTGTACATCGGCCAGCAAGGCGGCCCGGACATTGCCTTTACCTGCCTTGTATTCTTCAACGAAGGCATCGGTGGTGTAGTACTCGCGCGGCTCAGCGGCCAGCCCCGACTTGAGGATGAAGGTTCCAAGGTCAATGTTCAGGTGCTCCATGAAGCACCCGCCGACCAGCCCGTCCTTGCTCACGACCCCGGCTGCCACCAAGGACTCACTGTTGAGCAGTTGCCGGGCATTCTCGATGGCGCCAGTGGCCAGTATGAAGTTTCTCGCCACCAGGCGCTGGCGATTGCATGCGTAATCGGACAGGACGACTGCAGCCAGATGGCCGGAAGCCTGGTCAAATTCCAGGTTCACGCAATTGCAGTTGATGAAGACATCCAGGCCTTCGGTCTGCTCGAGGGCCGTAGCGTATTTCTGCGCAAAACGGGTTGGCGGACTGAGCAGAAAGCGGTCCGGCTCGAAGTCCCCCCCATCCAGGCCACTGTTCAACGCGTGAAAATCCGACCCGGGCGGCAGGTCGACGATGTCCATCGCAGCTGGCAGGTAGCCTGCAATCTCCGAATAGGGAATGGGCCAGCCAGGCAAATCACCAGGGGGGGGAATGGAGAAGTCCGAGGGGCTGAACGGCCGGCAACGGCCTGCCCAATGGTTGGAGGTCCCGCCCAGGTAACGCAAGCGCGCTTCCTTGGCATACAGCTCCAGGCCGGTGGATGCACAGGCGTACAAGGCTTGCGAGTTCGCCGAGAACTCACGCCCGCCGCCTTCGGCAAGCAGTACGCTCCAGCCGGCGGCGGCCAGGCGCAAGCCCAGGGTGATGCCTGCCGGGCCGGCGCCGATGATGCAGACATCATAGCTGTCGCGCAGCGCCTTCTGCTGCTGATAGTCCTTGATCATGCGTGGTCGTTCCGGAAGTAACGGGACGGCAATACCCAGCCGTTGATTACGACGAATCCGGCTTTGTCAGCGGGTTGGCTGGCAACGGTAGCCGTTGCTCCGAACAGCGCACCACCAACGCCCAGCAAGACACAACTCTGGAGAAAGCCTCTACGACCCACTTGCTCAGTACAGAAAGTAAGCTTCCCCATGATCCCGTGACCTGTATCTTAGTTTTCACCCGACAAGCCGCGTTACAGCCAGTTGAAAAAGGCTGTCAGCAGCGCCCCGCAAAGCGCCCCGACCGCGAGCATCGGCAGCACCACCAGCTCACGGTTGAGGCTGAAGATATCCAGCTTGCAATTCACGTACACGATCAGCACCAGAGTTGGCATGGTATGCAAGGCAACCCCCCAGATCGCCCACTCCACCCCGCCGATCGCCAGCAACAGCGGCAGCAGCCCCCACAACGAAACCAGGCGAATGATGTTGTCCATGGCCTGGTACTTGGTCAGGCCCAGGGCAATCCATACCTGATGAGCCAAGGTATAGCGCAACATGAAGAACGACAGCGAAAGAATCGCCAGCATCGGGCCGGCTTCACGGTAACGGTCGTCGTACATCCAGCCGATCAGCAGCGGGCTGGCGGTCAGGAAACCGCCACAAATGAACAGCACCAGCAGGTCGACCAGCAGACGGAAGCGGTGATACAGGGCCTTCAGGCGCTCCTTGTCGTCGGCCCGGGCCGCTTCGCTGAAGGCGGGCAGCGCCACGGCCCCGAAAATTTTCATCAGTGCAGTCTGCACGGCGCCGAGGATAAGCACGGCGATCGAATACACCCCCAGTTGGGCCGCCGTCATGCTGGCGCCAAACCACAAGCGGTCGCCGTACATGGCCAGCACACCGACCATCGACGACAGCAGGATCCAGCGGCCGAACACGATCAGTTCGGTCAGCGCGCTGCGGTCCCACTGCAGACGGTTGCCTTGCCCCTCCAGGGCGGTATGGCCCAGCAGGGTCCAGGCCAGGGCCGACACCAGGCCGGCAATCACCAGCGCCCAGACCGAATGCGTCAGGTAGCCCAACACCAGCATCACCACCAGGCCGACCACCTGCGAGGCCAGGTCGACCAGCACCACGCGCTTCTGCTGGAAAGTGCGTACCGCCACATCTATCTTGGTGGACTGGAAACCCCAGATCACCGCCGACAGTCCGGTCGCCGCCAGCACCAACGGCAACACCGGTGCGGCATAGGTGGAGCCCGCCGGCCACAGCTCGGCCAGCTGGGCAATCCAGGCGCCCAGGGCCAGCAGCAACGTCAGGGCAAACAGCACGAAGCCACGGATGATCTGCACGGTCCATGCGGTATTGAGAAAATGCGGGTCGTCACCGCGATGGCTTTGGATGATGTTCTGGCGCAGACCGACATCGGACAGTAGATGCAGAAGTACCGAAACGGTGGTGGCGATGACCATCACCCCGAACATTTCCGGCAGCAGCAAACGGGCCATGATCAGGTTGCCGCCAAGGCGCATCACCTGTGACGCCACTTGCGAAACCAGGTTCCACGACCCAGCCCTCAGGGCCCGCTTGCGCAGGCTCGCGGTGGCAGACACATCAATCGACGGCATGACGTCAATCTCTGACTGATTGGCTAAAAGGTCACTATAGTTTCAATCAGCCACGATGCTAGCCGTTGCCCACCGACGCAAAGGTGCACATAGCCAATGCCTGAACATTTTCGTGCGTTGATCGTCATCCTGTTTCTGGCGAGCGTGGTCTTCCTGCTGGCGCGGCGGCCTGCCACCGACCTGGTCCCGCTGAGCGACTTCAAGCGCCGGCGCAACCTGTGGTTCCTGCTTACCCTGCTGGCCTTCTTCTCGCACAGCTTCTGGCTTTACCTGGGTGCTGGCGCCGTCATCCTGTACGTCGCCGGGCGCCGCGAACATAACCCCATGGCGCTGTTCTACATGCTGCTGTTCCTGGTCCCGCCGGCTTCGGTGCAGGTGCCCGGGTTTGGCGTGGTCAATTACCTGGTCGATCTCAACCATATCCGCCTGCTGACCCTGTGCGTGCTGCTGCCGGCGGCACTGGCTCTGCGCCGACAAGGCGACAACCTGCGCTTCGGCCGCACCTGGCCCGACAGGTTGTTGGCGGCCGGCCTGCTGCTGATGAGTGTGCTGTACCTGCGCGAAACCACCCTGACCGACACCCTGCGCCAGACGCTGTATCTGTATGTCGACGTGTTCCTGCCGTATTACGTGGCCAGCCGTGGCCTGCGCCAGATCAGCGACTTCAAGGACACCCTGCTGGCTTTCGTGCTTGCCTCCTTCGTCCTGGCCCTGATCGGTGTGGCCGAGTACGTGCGCCACTGGCTGCTGTACAGCGCTCTGGTCGACGCCATGGGCGTGCCATGGAGCATGTCCGGCTACCTGAGCCGTGGCGGATCGCTGCGCGCCAGCGTCACCACCGGGCAGGCGATCGCCCTGGGCTATGTGATGAGCGTGGCCATAGGCCTGTTCCTGTTCGTTCAAGGTTACGTGCGCCGCCCCCTGCAGCGTGCGCTGGGCGCGCTGCTGCTGGCCGCCGGGCTGTTCGCACCACTGTCCCGTGGCCCGTGGATCGGCGCCGTGGTCATCGTGGTGGTGTTCATCGCCCTGGGCAAAGGTGCGGTCAGGCGCCTGGCGCTGCTCGCTGCGGCCGGCATGCTGGCCCTGCCCTTGCTGACCATCGTGCCCGGTGGCGACAAGGTACTGGACATGCTGCCGTTCATTGGCAGCCTCGAGAAAGAGAACATCACCTACCGCGAACGGCTGATGGACAACTCGTGGATCGTCATCCAGCGCAACCCGCTGTTCGGCTCGTTCGACTTCCGCAACACCCCGGAAATGCAATCGATGATCCAGGGTGAAGGCATCATCGACATCGTCAACACCTACATCAACCTGGCGCTGCGGGTCGGGCTGGTCGGGCTTGGCCTGTTCGTGGCGTTCTTCGCCACCGTACTACACGGTATCCGCAAGGCCATGCGCAGTTTCCCCGACAAGGACGACGAACAACGCCAGCTCGGCCGGACATTGCTGGCGACACTGATCGGCATCCTGGTGATCATCTTCACCGTCAGCAGCATCACCTTCATCCCGGTGGTGTACTGGACTGTCGCCGGGCTGGGCGTGGCCTACATCCAGATGGTCCGCAGGCTGCACAACAGCCAGGCCATCGCGCTGGCCGACCCCGGCCTTCAACCAAGGTGACGCTCATGAGCCTGCTCCCCCTGCGCAACCGGAGTTTTCAAACCCTGCTGCGGGTTTCGGCCATTGCCGGCCTGGCCTTGCTACCGCTCACCGGCTGGGCATCAGCGTGGCAAGCCAGTGTCGATGAACAGAACGGCCTGCCCACGGTGACCCGCGGCGGTGGGCCGGTGATGAAAGCCAAGTTCGATTTCTGGGCGGCCAACTGGAGCTGGACCGGTTTTGCCACGACGTTCAAGGTAGTTGGCCCCTACCACTACGTGCTGCAGGGCAAGAACAAGGAACTGGACTTCGACCTTGCGGCGGATATCCGCAAGGAGCAGGCGCAAACCTTGAGCTGGGCCTTCGACCTCGACGCCCATAGCCGCCAGACCGGAGTAATGGGCGGCGGCATGGTGTTCCAGTTCGACCCAGCGCAAATAGCCGGAGAGATGGGCACCCCGCAGCTGCTTCCCGGCAACCGTGGCTGGTCATGGGGCAAGGCTGACCAGGGGCGGCGCATCGAAATGCGCTTCGACCCACCACTGGCCAAGGTGTATTTCGAGCGCGGCAACCCGTCCGAACTGCGTGCGTTCATCTACAGCGACCCGATCAACGCCGGTCGGCAGCAGATCAAGGCGATGTTTAACATTACCGGCGACATCGAGCTGGGGCCCACGCCCAGCGAACGCTTCGGCCTGGCCGACCCAACCGCTTGGCCCGACGACCAACTGGACTGGCGCACCTCGCCAGTAGACCTGTCATTCCTCAATGCCACGGAAAAGCCTGCCGGCAAGCACGGCTTCGTCAAGGCTGTCGGCGAGCAGCTGATGTTCGAAAACAACACCCCGGTGCGCTTCTGGGGCACCAACCTGTCCGCCTATTCGCTGTTCAAGAGCCCCGACGAAGAAATCCGCCAACAGGCCAGGCGCCTGTCGGCACTGGGTTTCAACCTGGTGCGCCTGCATCACCACGATTCGCCCTGGGTCAGCCCGAACGTGTTTGGCGACGGCACGTTGGTGCGCGATACCCAGCAGCTCAGTGCCGAATCGCTGCGCAAGCTCGACCTGTGGATCACGGCGCTCAAGGACGAGGGTATCTATATCTGGCTGGACCTGCACGTGCAGCGGGCACTCACCGCCAATGACAACATCGATGATTTCAAGGAACTGGCCAAGGGCGAGGACCACATCGACCTGAAAGGTTACGCGTATGTGAACCGCAGTATCCAACAGGCGATGAAGCGCTTTGCCGAACAGTACCTGACCCATGTGAACGAATACACCGGCGTGGCCTACAAGGACGACCCGGCCATCGCCGCCATACTGCTCACCAATGAGAACGACCTCACCCAGCACTATGGTAATGCCCTGATGCCGAACAAGGACGTACCGCACCACAGCGACCGCTACATGGAAGCGGCCAAAGCTTTCGCCAAACAGTACGACCTGCCCACCGACCTCACCTGGCGCGCCTGGGAGCATGGCCCTTCGAAGCTGTTTCTCAACGACCTGGAACAGCGCTTCAACGCCGACATGATCGCCCACCTGCGCGGCCTCGGCGTGAAAGTGCCGATCGCCACCACCAGCACCTGGGGCGGCAATGGCCTGAGCGCACTGCCGGCACTGACTGCAGGCGATGTCATCGATGCCCATGCCTACGGTGCCAACGGGCAGCTGGAGAAGAACCCGTTGACCAGCGACGGCATGATCGACTGGCTCGCCGCCGCGCAGGTAGTCGGCAAACCACTGACCGTCACTGAGTGGAACGCCGAACCCTTCCCGCTGCCCGACCGCCACTCGCTGCCGCTTTACGTGGCCGGTAACGCTGCCCACCAGGGCTGGGATGCCATGCTGCAATACGCCTACAGCCAGCAGGCTTTCAACCCGGGCTGGCGCACGGCGGACAACTGGCACGCCTACAACGACCCGGCGATGATCGCCACCCTGCCCGCTGCCGCCCTGCTCTATCGCCGTGCGGACGTGAAGCCGGCCACTACCCGCTATGTGTTCGCGCCGACGCCCGCCACCCTGTACAACCAGGAGATCACCCCGCGCAATTCACCGCTGCTGCGCACGGCCATGGAAAAGGGCCAACTGCAGATCGCCCTGCCACAGACGCCGGAGTTGCCCTGGCTGAAACCCGCCGCCATCCCTGCCGGTGCGCAGGTACTGCACGACCCCGGGCAGTCACTGCTGCCAGCCGACGCCACAGAAGCGCTGAGCGACACGGGCGAGCTCAAGCGCAACTGGCAACAGGGCATCTATACCATCGACACACCGCTGACCCAGGCCGCCACCGGGTGGCTGGGAGGTCGTTCGATCAGCCTGGGCGCCATTCAGGTGCAAGCACGAACGCCGTACGCCAGCGTCGTGGTGCAAAGCCTGGACGGCAACCCCCTGGACCAGTCGCACGAACTGCTGCTGTCGCTGGGTACCCGTGCCGTGCCCAAGGGCGATTACAAGACACCCTTCAACGTCGAGCCGTTTACCGGCACCTTGCGCATCAAGGCACCTGCTGGCCTGAAGCTGTTCGCACGGGATGCGCAGGCACAGTTGAAACCGTTGCCGATGGCTTACCAGGATGGGCACTACAGCATCACGTTCGACGGCAAGTACATGTCCAACTGGCTGTTCTTGAAATAGGGCATATGGCCATCTACCCTCACCACAGACCTGTAGCTGAAAAGCGCGGCTGTACAACAGCAGAGTCCGGGAGGCATGGATGAAGTTTCTGGTTGTCGGTGGCGCAGGCTACATTGGCTCGCACATGGTCAAGCACTTGCTCGTTGCGGGCCATGAGGTGGTGGTGGCGGACCTGGTCTCGCCCGGCCCCGGCATCCAGTGGGCAAAACTGGATATCGCCGACGAACCCGCCCTGGATGTGCTGTTCGGGGTTTGCCGTTTCGATGCCGTGTTTCACTTTGCCTCGTTCATCCAGGTGGGCGAGTCGGTCAGCGTGCCAGGCAAGTATTACCAGAACAATGTCGCGGCCACCCTTTCCCTCCTGCAGGCCATGGTGAATGCCGGTATCAGGCACCTGGTGTTTTCTTCCAGCGCGGCCGTTTACGGCAACCCGCAGTACGTACCGATCGACGAAGCGCATGCCAAGGGGCCGATCAACCCGTACGGGCTGAGCAAATGGATGGTCGAGCAGATTCTCGAGGACTTCGACCGGGCTTACGGCTTGAAGTCGGTATGCCTGCGTTACTTCAACGCAGCGGGTGCAGACCCGGAAGGCCAGCTGGGAGAGCGCCATGACCCGGAAACCCACCTGATCCCGTTGATCCTGCAGGCCGCTTCGGGCCGTCGTGATGCGGTAACGGTATTTGGCCGCGACTACGACACGCCGGATGGTACCTGCATACGCGACTATGTGCATGTGGCCGACCTGGCGGCGGCTCATGCGCTGGCGGTGGATTACCTGCTGTCGGGTGGCGAGCGAACCGCGTTCAACCTGGGCAATGGGCTAGGTTTTTCGGTGCAGCAGGTGATCGATACGGCGCGGGCGGTGACCGGCCGGCAGATCCGCACCCTCGATGCCGCCCGCCGCCCCGGCGACCCGCCCCGGTTGGTGGCGGATGCTGGCAAGGCCATGCGCATGCTGGGCTGGCGGCCGGAGTTTGCCACGCTGGAATCGATTGTGCGGCACGCATGGCAGTGGGAGTTGCAGTTCCCCTGGGCTCATCGCCAAAGCTGAGATCATGGGGCTCGCTACCCAGCTGAAGGAATGCGCCATACCCTGTGGGAGCGGGCGCGCCCGTGAACACCGGCGCAGCCGGTGCCATCCACCGCGTCGCCTGCTCTTACAGGTGCCAATCAGCCGGCCCTTCCAGCATTCAGAGAAATACCTGCCGGATCCGCTTCTTGTCGATCTTGCCAACGCTGGTCTTGGGGATCTCCTCCACGCAACGCAGCTGCCGCGGTATCGCCCATTTGTTCAGCTGCCCGCTGTCGACAAACGGCTGCAGGTGTCCGGCCAATCCCGCCTGGTCGAACTGCATGCCGTCGCAACAAACTACCAAGGCCAACGGTTGCTCACCCCACTGCGGGTCCGGAATACCGATCACCGCCACCGATGCGACAGCCGGATGCTGGCTGATCAGGTTTTCCAGCGCCACCGAACTGACCCACTCGCCTCCGGTCTTGATCACGTCCTTGATCCGGTCACGAATACGCACCACACCCGCCGGGTCGATGCAGGCCAGGTCGCCGGTATGCATCCAGCCCCCCAGCCACAACGCGGCACCCTGCTCCGGTTCATGCAGGTAGCCCTGGGTCAACCACGGTGCACGCACCACGATTTCACCCAGGCTTTCGCCATCGCGGGGCACATCATTGCCTTCAACATCGACGATGCGCAGGTCCACTAAAGCAATCGGCACGCCAGCATCGATACGCAGCGGCAGTTGTTGCGCCATGGGCAGTGCCAGCAGGTCGGCGCTCAGGTGGGTGATGCTGAGCAACGGGCAGCTTTCCGACATGCCGTAGCCACAATGCACGCTGATACCGCGCTCGCTGGCACGCTGCGCAAGGCCCAGGGTCAGGGCGCTGCCGCCCAGCAGCATCTTCCAGCCGCTCAGGTCGGCGCGGCGTCCTTCCTCGCTGTCGAGCATCATCTGCAGCACCGTGGGCACGCAATGGGAGAACGTCACGCCTTCGTCGCGGTACAGGCGCACCAGGCGGTTGGGCTCGTAGCGCCCGGGGTAGACCTGCTTGATGCCCAGCGCCGTAGCCACATAGGGCACGCCCCAGGCATGCACGTGGAACATCGGCGTGATGGGCATGTACACGTCGCCGCTGCGCAGCAGCGGCACCTCGCCGCACGCAGCCAGGGTGCCCTGCTCGACCAGGGTATGCAGCACCAGTTGCCGGTGGCTGAAGTACACGCCCTTGGGGTTGCCGGTGGTTCCGCTGGTGTAGAACAGCGTGGCCAGCGAGTGCTCGTCGAAATCCGCGAAGTCGAACTGCGGCTCGGCAGCCGACAGCAGCGCTTCGTACTCACCCAGCAACGGCACATCTTGCGCTGTGGGGTCGCCTTCGCCGAGGCGGATGAAACCCTCGACCGTCGGCAAATCATCGCGCAATTGCGCCATCAATGGCAGGAAGTCGTCATGCACCAGTACCAGCCGGTCCTCGGCATGCTTCATGGTGTAGCGCACCTGCTCGGGGGAAAGGCGAATGTTCACCGTGTGCAGCACCGCACCCAGCATCGGCACGGCAAAGAAGCACTCCAGCGCCCGGTGGCTGTCCCAGTCGAGCAAGGCAACGGTGTCGCCAGGCTTGACCCCGGCGGCGGTCAGCACATTGGCCAGGCGCTGAATGCGTTCGAGCAGCGTGGTGTAGGTGTAGCGCAGCTTGTCGGCGTAGACGATTTCCTGGTTCGGCTGGTAGCGCACGCCCGACAGCAGCAGGCGCTTGATCAGCAGCGGATAGGCGTAGGCCTGCTCGGCCGCGGGCATGATGCGAGTGGTGATCATGTCGGCGGCCTTCACAGTTGCCCGGCCTCGAGCAGGTACAGGCTGTCGCTACCGGCCCTCACACTGGCGCTCAGCGAATGAATGCGTGGCAGCAGGCGGGCAAAGTAGAACCGCGCGGTGCCCAGCTTGCCAAGGTGGAACGGCTCGGGGGCCGCATGACACTGGCATACCACGGCCATGCGTGCCCACAGGTAGGCGTAGAAGGTGTAGCCAAACACCTGCAGGTACTCCACCGCTGCCGCGCCAAGCTCGCGCGGGTTGCTCTGGGCGCGGTCGAGCAACCAGGCGGTGAGCTCGTCGAGGTTGCGCACGGCAGCCAGCAGCGGCGCACCGAACTCGGCGCACGCCGCAGGCAGCATCTTGGCAAAGGCGGTAATTTCCTCGGACACGCTGCGATAGGCCTGGCCGCCATCGGCAAACAGTTTGCGCCCCACCAGGTCGAGGGCCTGGATGCCGTTGGTGCCCTCGTAGATCTGGGTGATGCGGCAGTCGCGGATCAACTGCTCCTGACCCCACTCGCGGATATAGCCATGACCGCCCAGCACCTGCTGGCCGTGCACGGTGGTTTCCAGCCCCATGTCGGTAAGGAAGGCCTTGGCCACCGGTGTGAGCAACGCCACCTTGGCCTCGGCCTGGGCGCGTGCGACCGGGGCCTCGCTGTACTTGGCCAGGTCCAGCTGCAGTGCCACATAGGTGGAGAATGCCCGCCCGCCTTCGTTCAGCGCTTTCATGGTCAGCAGCATGCGCCGCACGTCCGGGTGGACGATGATCGGGTCAGCGGCTTGCCCCGGCGCTTCGGCGCCGGTCGGCGCACGCCCCTGCTGGCGATCACGGGCATAGGCGATGGCACCCTGGTAGGAGCGTTCGCCCAGGGCCAGGCCCTGGATACCTACGCCCAGGCGCTCGTAGTTCATCATGGTGAACATCGCGTTGAGGCCCTTGTTCGGCTCGCCAATCAGGTAGCCGATTGCACCGTCGAAGTTCATCACGCAGGTGGCCGAGGCCTTGATGCCCATCTTGTGCTCGATCGACCCGCAACTCACCGCGTTGGCCTCGCCCAGCACGCCGTCGGCGTCAACCTGCACCTTGGGCACCAGGAACAGCGAGATGCCCTTGGGCCCGGCTGGCGCATCCGGCAGCCGCGCCAGCACCAGGTGGATGATGTTCTCGGTCAGGTCCTGCTCACCGCCAGTGATGAAGATCTTGGTCCCGCTGATGCGGTAGCTGCCATCGGCAACCGGCTCGGCGCGGGTGCGAATCAGGCCCAGGTCAGTGCCAGCGTGCGGCTCGGTCAGGCACATCGAACCGGCCCAGCGCCCTTGGTACATGGGCGGCAGGTACAACGCCTTCAACGACTCACTGGCATGGTTGAGCAGCGCCAGGCAGGCCCCGGCGGTCAGCATCGGGTACAGGCCGAACGACAGGTTGGCGGCATTGAGCATTTCTTCGAGCTGGGCGCCGATCACTTTCGGCATGCCCATCCCCCCATATTCCGGGGCACCAGCCACACCCACCCAGCCATCTGCGGCGAATGCCCGGTAGGCATCGGCGAAGCCATCGGGGGTACGTACCTGGCCCGCCTCCCAGCGGCAACCCTGCTCGTCACCACTGCGGTTGAGTGGCGCCACCACCTCGGCAATCAGCCGGCCGGCCTGTTCGAGCACGGCCCGGGCAGTATCCCCATCGACCTGCTCGGCCAGCGCGGGCGTTTGCGCCCACCAGGCCGGGATGTCGAACACTTCGTTGAACAGAAAATCCATGTCGCGCAGTGGCGGAAGGTAATCAGACATGAGGCGAACACTCGGTTTCTTGGGTTTGCGGAAGCGACGTGGCCTGGGCCTCGGCAGGTGCCGGGGCGGCCTGGCCACGCAGGAGGAAATGCGACAGCGCAGGGATCAACACCAGCGCGCCGAGCATGTTCCACAGAAACATGAAGGTCAGCAGCAGGCCCATGTCGGCCTGGAACTTGATCGGCGACCACGCCCAGCCGACCACGCCGGCTGCCAGGGTGATGCCGACCAGCCCGACCACCCGGCCGGTGAAGGCCACGGCTTTCTGGTAGGCCTGGGCCAGGCTCAGCCCGGCGCGCTGGTAGTGCAGTTGCACGCTGAGCAGGTACAGCGCGTAGTCCACGCCGATGCCTACGCCCAGTGCGATCACCGGCAAGGTGGCGACCTTGACGCCAATGCCCATGGCTACCATCAGCGCCTCGCACAGTACCGAGGTGAGCATCAACGGCAGGATCGCCACCAGCGTGGCGCGCCAGCTACGGAAGGTGAACAGGCAGAACAGCGTGACTGCCAGGTACACCAGCAACAGCATGCGGTGGTTGGCCTCGCTGACCACCACATTGGTGGCGGCCTCGATACCGGCGCTGCCGGCGGCCAGCAGGAACTGCTGTTCGGTGCTGCTGTTGGCCTGGGCAAAACGCTCTGCCACGGCGGCCACCTGGGCCAGGGTGTCGGCGCGATGGTCCTTTAGGTAGGCGATTACCGGCATCAGCGAGCAATCGTTGTTGAACAACTCAGGGGCGTTGACCGATGCCTGCTGGGCGGCGTAGTTGAGCACGTCCTGGTTGCGCTGCAGGCTGTTCAGGCGCGGGTTGCCTTCGTAGGTGCCGGCGGTGATCTGGCGCACGGCATTGGCCAGCGACACGGTGGTCTGCACACCCGGCAATTGCTGCAGCTCCCAGGCCAGGCGGTCGGCAAGCACCAGTGTCTGGTATTGCAGGCACCCTTCCGGAGCGGTCTTGACCATCACCGCGAAGGTATCGCTGGACAGCGCGTAGTGTTGGGTGATGTAGGCATTGTCGAGGTTATAGCGGGAGTCGGCGCGCAACTCGGGGGCACCGCTGTCGAGGTCGCCGATTTTCAGTTGCAGGCTGCCCCAGATACCGAGGGCGCCCAGGGCCAGCGCCACCAGCAGTGCGGCGCAGGCCCATTTGCGTTCGGTGAAGCGGTCGAGCAGGTCCCACAGCCGGCCGAAACCTCGGTGCTGGGCTGCGCGGGCGTCGATATGCAGGGCCCGCTCGGCAGCCTTGCGGCCAACACCTACATAGGACAGCGCCACCGGCATCAGCAGCAGCGAGGTGAAGATCAGCACCGCCACGCCGATGCTGGCGGTGATCGCCAGGTCCTGAATCACCGGTATGTCGATCAGCATCAGCACGGCAAAGCCCACCGCATCGGCCAGCAATGCAGTCACCCCGGCCACGAACAGGCGGCGGAAGGTATAGCGCGCTGCCACCTGACGGTGGGTGCCACGGCCGATGTCCTGAAGGATGCCGTTCATCTTCTGCGCCGCGTGGGATACGCCGATGGCAAAGATCAGGAATGGCACCAGGATCGAATACGGGTCGATGGCGTAGCCCAGCCAGGCCACGATGCCCAGCTGCCACACCACTGCGGTCAGTGAACACAGCACCACCAGCAGGGTGCTGCGCAGGCACCGGGTGTAGCAGTAGATGATCAGCAGGCTGGTCAGCACCGCCAGGGCGAAGAACGCCATCACCTGGATCAGCCCGTCGATCAGGTCGCCCATCAGCTTGGCAAAGCCGATCACATGGATGCGGTACTGGCCGCTGGCCTGGTACTGGCTGCGCAGTTGCTCGAGCTTCTGCGAGAAGGCGTGGTAGTCGAGGCCCTTGCCGGTGGCCGAATCCTGGTCGAGCAGCGGCACGACCAGCATGCTCGACTTGAAGTCCCGCGCCACCAGGCTGCCGACGATGTTGGCGCGCTCGATGTTCTGCCGCAGCTGCTCGATGTCACCCGTAGCGCCCTGGTAGCCGTCGGGCATCACCGGGCCGCCCTGGAAGCCCTCCTCGGTCACCTCGGTCCAGCGCACCGCAGGGCTCCACAGCGACTTCACCCAGGCCCGGTCCACGCCCTGGCTGAGGAACAGCTCGTCGTTGATGTGGCGCAGGGTCTGCAGGTAGCCCGGGTCGAAGATGTCGCCCTGGGTGTTCTCCACTACCACCCGTACGGCGTTGCCCAGGCCACGCAGTGATGGGCGGTTTTCCAGGTAGTTCTGGATGTAGGGGTGGCTCTGCGGCAGCATCTTGTCGAAGCTGGGGCGCAGCTCCAGGCGGGTCAGCGCCATGTAGCCCAGTACCAGGGTCGCCAGCAGCATGCACAGCAGGAACGGCAGGCGATGGTTGAACACCAGGCGCTCCAGGCAATTGCCCGAGCGTGGGTCGAAATCGTCGAGGTTGCGGATTACCGGCAGGGTGTCTTGGCGGGTTGCGGCCATCAGGGTCTTCTCTTGTTATGGGTGCAGCGTGGGGTTGCCGGCCTGGTTGCGCACGCCCCGCTCGCCCACCAGGACCAGGCCGTTGCCGGTATCGGTGGCGAGCGCGGTCACCGGGCCACGGGCGCTTTGCGGCACCGGGCTGAAGCTTGCGCCATCATCCCGGCTGAGCAGCAGGTCGCCAGCCTGGCTGGCCAGCCATAGCTGGCCGTAACGGTCGACACCGGCGGCGGTGAGGCTGGTGTTCACACCCGTGCTGACCGGTTGCCATTGCCGGCCGCCGTCGGTACTGCGGTAGGCATGCCCGCGCAAGCCGTAGACCAGCAGTACGCCAGGCTTGCCGACAGCACCGAACAGTGTGCCGGCGTAGGGTGTCTCGAAACGGCTGAAACGCTCACCGTCCTGCTTCAGCAGCAGGCCTTGCTCGCCGGTGATGTACAGCTCGTCACCCACCGCGGCCAGGCTGGTCAGGTGCAGGCCTTGGGGGTTATCGCTGTGGTCGAGCCAGGGCTGCCAGTGCTCGCCGCCATCAACGGTGCGCAACAGCAGGTTGAACACGCCGACCGCATAGCCATTGCGGGCATCGCCGAACCAAACGTCGAGCAAGGCATTGTCGCTACCTGTGCCCGGCAGTTGCTCGGCCAGCGCCCGGCCATCCAGCTGCTTCTGCCAGTGCACGCCGCCATCACGGCTGTGCAGCACCACGCCATCGTGGCCAACCGCCCAGCCGAGCTCGGGCGTGGCGAAGCTCACGGCATTAAGATCGGCGCTGACCGGCACCTGGGCCTGCTGCCAGTGCGTGCCATGGTCGTCGGAGTACAGGATGTGCCCACGCGGGCCCACCGCGACCAGGCGCTGGCCAGCCAGGGTTACATCGCGCAAGGCGCTGCTGGCGACAAGGGCGCTGGGCATGGCGGGCAGGTCCAGCACATCGGTGAAGGGCGCAGCCTGGGCCGCGCCCTGCAGCGCGGCCCAGGCCAGAACTACCACGCTGCATCGTTTGAAGACAGACATTGCCACCTCTGCTCCGTGCGCTCAGCGAATGCCGTTGCCGGCCAGCGACTCGGGCGACCACTGGGTTTTCGACAGCGGGTCGATGTAGCGGATGCCGCCGTAGGCACCGACTACGCCATTGAGGTTGTAGGTGCCGCCGATCAGGTCGTAGATCATGAAGGGCGTGGCGTCCGGGGTCTGTTTGTCGTAGCTCTGGGTGAGGAAGGCGAACGAGCCGCGGTACAACTGGCCACGGGCGTCGTACTGGTCCGAGGCCAGAGCGATCCAGCTGTCTTCATCGAGGTAGAAGCGGCGCTTGTGGTAGATATGGCGCGCACCGTCCTTGAGCTTGCCTTCCACCACCCACACCCGGTGCTTCTCCCAACGCACGAACTGCGGCGCCAGGTGGTTGGGGGTGATCACCTGCTTGACGTCGGTGTTGTAGGTCAGCTGATAGGTGTTGTACGGCACGTACATTTCCTGCTTGCCGACCAGGGTCCAGTCGTAGCGGTCCAGCGCACCGTTGAAAACGAACACATCATCGTAGGTGCCCGAACCCGAGGTGCCCGGGTTGGGCGTGTCGTAGGCCAGGTTCGGCGCCAGCTTGACCCGGCGCTGACCCGGCAGGTACTGCCAGGCGCTGCGTGGTTGCACCAGCGGGTTGGCGGCGTCGCGCAGCATCATTGCTTCGCCGGCACGGCGTGCGGGCCCGGTGTACACCAGCTTCATCTGGTAGTAGGTGTCCTTGGCACCGATCGGCTTGGTCATGTCTTCGTATATCGGGTAGCTGATATTGGCCTGGCCGGTGGTCGACAGCGATGGTTTGCCAGCAGCGTCGACGTTCCACGAGTCGTACTTGGCAGTCATGCTCACGCCCTGATAGCGCAGCAGGAAGTTCCACATGGCCTCGGCGCCGTTCTGCGGAATGGGGAACGGGATGCCCGGCAGCACGTTGTCTACCGCAGTGCCGCCCTCCTTGCTGTTGGCGCCGGTGGCGTTCTTGCGGGTGTTGTCGAGCACCGCTTGCGGCAGCGCCACGCTACGGTGGGTCGGGTACACATCGACGCGGTAGCTGGGGTAGCGCTTGAGCAGCTCCAGGGTGGTGGCGGTCAACTGGCCCTTGTACTGCTCGGCGTTCTTGCCATCGATGACCAGCAGCGGCTTGTCGCTGGCGAACGGGTCGGGGCGCATGCTGGCGCCGCTCTGGTAGCTGGCTGGCGGCGTCAGCAGGCCGCCCTGGTAGGCCGGGATCGAGCCATCGGCGTTGCCGGCCTTCTCCGCGCCGATGACGGTCAGGCTGGTGCCCAGGCGCGCCGCCTGATCAGTGGAAACAGCGGCCTGTGCAGCGTTCAGGGCGGCCAGTGACAGGCACGAGGCCAGCAGGGTACGTACGAAATTCATGATGGTTGTCTTCCTGTGCAGGCTGTAGGAAACATGACTCAGAAGGTCGTCTTGACGGTCAGGTACAGGGCGCCACGGTCCTCGGTGGTGGCACCACTGCCGGAGAAGGAGGCGTAGCCGCCGCCGTAGCAGGTGTAATCCTGTTCGCCGTCCAGGGCGTTGGGGGTGCTGCCGTCGGTCTGGCCGTCCTTGCAGGCCTTGGTCTCACCGAAACTGTCGACGTACTTGAGGTCGACGAAGTACTGGTTGTAGATCGCGGCGCTCACGCCCACCGCATAGTTGCCAGTGTTCTCGGCGCCACCGCCCTGCACCGGCGACACGCCGTCGAGGCCGACGTTGACCGATAGCGGCATGCTCAGGTCCATACCTGGCAGCACCTGGTACCAGGTAGGGGTGAAGTTGACGGCGATGCCCCAGTTGTCGCGGGTGGCCTTGTCGATACCGTGGTAGCTGCTCTTGCCCTTGTACAAGGCCTCGTTGTGGCTATCGAGCTTGAGCAGGTTGCTGTAGAACAGCTCGCCGAGCAGGGTTGCCGAATCGAACAGCGGCGTATCGCCAATGGTCATCAGGCCGTTCAAGGTCCAGTGCAGGGTGTCGCCGGTGGCGCTCAGGCCGTCGCCATCCTTGGGTACGTCGTAGATCACCCCGCTGCTGGGCAGGCGTGCCGGCAGCAAACCAAAGCCGCCACCCAGGCCACCCTGGCCGGGGGCGCTGACGATTGCCGGGATGCTCGCCAACGGCATGTTGTGGCGAATGTTCAGGTCGCTGCCGACACTGATGCCGCCCACATCCTTGGACAGGCTCAGGCCATAGATGTCGATGTCATCGGAGTAGGCGAACTGGTAGGTAGTGCTTTGCAGCGAGTTGTACAGGTTGCCGACTGCACCTTGGCGGCTGCCCGGCGGGTTGCCGAACGGGCCGTTGGCGACGGTCATGCCGCGTGCGTCGAGCCAGGCCTGTGGGAGGATCTCGGAGGTCTTGCGGTAGTAGAAACCGAGGGTGCCGCCCAGCCACTCGGGCGACCACTTGGCCATGATGCCCCAGTCGCCGCTCTTGCCGGGGTTCAGGTCATGGCCACGGCGGATGGTGGTCAGCGCACCGCGCACCGGGATCAGCCCCGGGGTGCCGGTGTGGCCGAGCAGGAAGCTTTGGGCGCCCTCGCCTACCACGTCCGAGCCGCCATAGTAGGTACCGGCTTCGGGCAGGCGGGCGGCGTCCCAGTCGAAGAAGTACTGGGCGCCCAGGGTCAGTTCGGAGTTGACCAGGAACGAGGTCGACAGTTGGTTGCGCGGTACGAACAGCTCCTTGGCCTCGGTGCCCGGCGAGGCAGCCAGCTTGGCCAGGTCGAGGCCCGACTGGCCATAGCTTAGCGAGTGCACCGGGTTGAGCAGGGTTTCACCCCAGAACAGGTTGTGCTGGCCCAGCTTGGCGCTGACCTGCGAGGCCTCGCCGACTTCACGGCTGAAGAACACGAAGGCATCCAGCACTTCACCGGACGGGCCGCTGTAGTAACGCTGGGCGTAGTTGCTCAGGTGCGGGCTGCCCAGCGGCACACCGGTGCCGGGCAGGCCATTGAGGCTGGGGTTGATGCCGGACTGGTCACCGTTGCCGTTGACGAACGGGTTGCTATTGGAGCCGGTGTTGTCATAGGCCTTGTCGTACCAGCTGGCGGTGCTGACGCGCAACCCGGTGTTGCCCTGGTAGACCACGTCCAGTTCGGTCAGCAGGTCGACCCTGTTGGTGATGTTGGTGCCGGCCTTGCGGAAGTTGTAGTCACCGTCGTTGCTGTTGGGCGTACCTAGCATGCGCTTGTCGGCGCTTTCGGTGCGTACGCCGTAGTTGTACTTGACGGTGTTGTCGAAGCGCACGGCCCAGTTTTCATTACCGGTATCGACTTCGAACGCCTGGGCGGCGGGCAGCGTGAGCAGCCCGATGGCGCAGGCAAGCAGGCAGCGCTGTGGTTTCACAGCACGGTGAATGCGGTGTTCTGGCATTACGATGGCTCCACGTATTGTTATTGTTCTTTTCGCCGCCCGTCTTTTGCGAGCGTGGCTGGGGCGTCCATGCGCTATTGCAGGTTGGGCTGGTCCAGTCGCAGGATGAAGGCCTCGGCCTGCGGCCAGGGGCCGAAGCCGGAGGCCGGATTGAGGTGGCCGACGGCCCCCAGTGCGACCAGTTCACTACCCCAGCCTTGGGCCAGGGTGCTGGCTGCGGCAAAGCTGGCCAGGTGGTCGTTGCTACTGGCCGCGACAATGCTGGGGAACGGCAACGGCTGCTGGGGCAATGGCGACCAGCCGTGCTCGGCCAGGCTGGCCGGGCTTGGGTAGTGGGCCGGCCATGGCGCGTTCAGGTCGGGCGGTGCCGCCAGCAATGCACCCTTGATCGGCCGCCGGTAGCGCGCCGCCCAGTGGGCGACCATCAACACGCCAGCGCTGTGCGCCACCAGGATCACCTCACCATCGATCTGGCCCAGTTCGCGCTGGATCGCCTCGACCCGGGCCGTGCAGCTCAGGCCGTCGACTTGCAGCGGCGGGACGCTGCGTACCTTGGCCAGGCGGCCTGCGAGCAGGGTCTGCCAGTGTTCGGCGACATGGTCGCGCAGGCCGGGGACGATCAGCACGGTGGCGGTGGTTTGCAGTTTTTCCACGGTGAACCTCATGTGCGGTGTAGCTCTTGAGGTTCACAGTAAACAGCCCACCCACCGGGTGCTTCACATTGGGCGTCAGGGGCTTTTCATTTGATGACAATGGCCATGACGGGGCTTTGCTTTTCAATTCATGACACGCAGGCTATAAGACACAAAACGCATGTCGGCATACCCAACAACAAGAAACCGCATGGAAAACAAAAAAAATGCCTGCCCTAGTCCGTGCCGCCAGCTTGACCAACTACCTTGAGGTGTCCCGCCACCTGGGCCTCAATCCCCAAGCGCTGTTGGCACAGGTTGGCCTAAGCGCCGCGTTGCTCGAAGACCCCAACAGGCGTATTCCGGTTGCCAGCGTCATCGCCTTGCTGGAAGCCTCCGCCAACGCCAGCCGCTGCGAAAGCTTCGGCCTGCGCATGGCCGAATTGCGGCAACTGTCGGACTTCGGCGAAATCAGCTTGCTGCTCAGCCACCAACGCACCCTGCGTGATGCACTGCAGGTGATCGTGCAATACCGTCACCTGCTCAATGACGCACTGGCCATTCATATCGAGGAAGCCGGCAAGACCGTGGTCATTCGCGAGGAAGTGATCAACGAACGCGCGCCCTGCAGCCGCCAGGCCACCGAGCTGGCAATCGGCGTGATGATGCGCCTGTGCGCGGCGCTGCTGGGTGCGCATTGGCACCCGATCAGCGCCAACTTCACCCACGCGCCTCCTGCCGACCTGGCCACCCACCGGCGCATTTTCGGCTGCACGTTGGTGTTCGGCAGCGAGTTCAACGGTATCGTCTGCCCGGCCGCCGACCTCGACACCGCCAGCCCGCAGGCCAACGAGGCCATGGCGCGCCTGGCGCAACGCTATCTGGACAGCCTGCCAGCGGGCGGCACGCCGTCCCTGGAGCTGGAGTTGCGCAAGACCATCTACCTGCTGCTGCCCATGGGCCGTGCCACCATCGAGCAGGTGGCACAGACCCAGGGCATGAACGTGCGCACCCTGCAGCGTCGCCTGGAAGAAAGCGGGTTGACCTTCAAGGACCTGATCAACAGCGTGCGCCGTGACCTGGTGATGCGCTACCTGGAGAACCCCGGCTATTCGCTGGGGCGTATCGCCGACATGCTGGGTTATTCGATGCCAAGTTCGTTCACCCGCTGGTTCATCGCCCAGTTCGGCATGCCGCCGGCCAGTTGGCGGGCACAGCGGGATGATCAAGGGCTTTAGCTTGAACCTGGTACGGCCGCTCCTACAATCGACCGCGTCAAGCAGTCAGGCAAGGCCCCAGTGCATCAACGCCAGCACCAAAAGCACAAGAAACACGCTCTCCCCCACCATCAACGCCAGGGTCGACAGCGCCGACACGCCGATTACGGTGAGAGGGTGCGAATACGCTGATGGGTAGCGCCAAGTGCCAGTGTATTCATTGTCCCGCTTCCTCACCGTCAAATACGATGTAGACCTGACCGCCCTGCTGCTCGACCGGGTAGCTGGTAACCTTCAAAGCCCTGGAATTGACCAGGTAGCCGCTGGCCAGGTCAAAGCGCAGGCCATGCGCGCAGCACTGGATGACACGGCCTTCCAGCCGGCCGCCGCACAACGACGCGCCCTGGTGCGGGCAGCTGTCTTCGATGGCATAGAGCGAGTCGGCAACGTTGAACAGCGCCACGCCGCGCCCTTCGCAGGCCAACAGCACACGGCCGCCACGTTCCGGCACCTGATGGGGGGCCAATGCAATACGTCGGGTCATGCCCTCTCGACCTCTTGCAGCGCTTCGGTCATGGCCGCATACAGCACCTCGGCAGGCTGTGCACCTGCGATGAGCGGCCCATGATTGAAACGAAAACGCGGCACGGCACTGCCAGCGCGCCCGGCCCCATCGAGGAACGGGCTGCCGTCGTCACGCAGGCAGTCGATGACCTGCGCGGTATCCAGCCTGCAACATTGGGCGATGTCGAGCAAGGTGCGGCTATCCCCCAGGTCGCGCCCCTGGTGGAAATAGGCGATGAACAGCTGCGCCAGCAAGGCTTCCAGTTGCGATGGTTCGAGCAACTGGGCAGCCCGTTGCAGCAGCCGATGGGCATTGCCGGTGTTGGGCATGCGGCGAATACGTGAGAAGTCGATGTCCTCGCCTACCACACGGGCAGCGGCGCGCACCTGGGCCTGGCGCTCGCGTACCGCCTCCTCGCTGCCTAGGCGTTGCAGATAGAAGGCATGAAACGGCACGCCACCGGCTGGCAAGCCAGGCAACAACTGCACACCTCGCCATTGCAGTTGTACTTGCACTTGCGGCTGTTCGCGCTGCAAGTGCAACAGGGCGGCCTGCAGGTGCCGCTGGCCAATCAGGCACCACGGGCAGACGAAATCGAAGAACACTTCGACGGACAACAGCTGTTTCACGGTTTCAACTCCCGGGGTGCGTCGGCAGTGTCGTGTGCCGGTGTATGCAGACGGTCCATGTCGCGGTGGTAATGACGTTTGGCGAGGAAAAACACCCCCGCTGCGCCGATGCTCATCAGCGGCACCAGCTGGAAGGCGGCATGCAGGCCGACCAGGTCGGAAACGCGCCCGGTGATCAGCGGCCCGGTGGCCAGGCCCAACAGGTTGTTGGCCAGGGTCAGGGTGGCAAACGCGGTGCCGTGCACCGAGGCGTGGGTGAGGTTGGCGACCATGGCACTGGACGGGCCGTTGGTGCCGGCGGCGATCATCATGCCCAGGCAGATCAGCACCAGTTGGGCAGTTCCGGCTGGCAGCGCGAAAGCGAGGGACAACAGCGCGCAACTGCCCAGGCAGTAGGCGATGGCCAGGCTGATCTTGCGGTCCGGGCGCTGCCGCCCGAGGCGGTCACAGAGCATGGCGCAGAGGATCATGCCGATGCCGCTGCACAGCACGATGACTGCCGCAATAGCCCCGGCGCGGTCGGTGCCCATGGCGTAATAGCGGTTCAGGTAGCTGGGCATCCATACCATCACGGTGCCGCCAACGAACAGCTGCAGCCCGCTGCCGACGTAGGCCGCGATGACCGAGCGGCTGCTGTACAGGGTGCGCAACGGGCGGCCGGCCTTGCCTTGCGACTGCTGCGTGCATCGAGGCGCAATACGCGCCTCCTTGACGATCAGCGGGTACAGCATCGCCAGCACCAGGCCGAACAGCGCCATGCCGGCGAATGCCCAGCGCCAGCCCAGGTGCTGGGCCAGTACACCGCCCAGGGCCATGCCCAGCACCGAGCCGAACATGCCACCGGCCATGAACGCGCCGGCCAGGGTCGAGCGCATGTCGCGGGGGAACACGGCGACCACCACGGCGATGCCGACGCTGCCGTAGGCAGCTTCGCCTACCCCGACCAGAAACCGCGCGATGAACATTTGCGGGTAGTTTTCCGCCAGGGCGCAGCCGAGGGTGGCCAGGCTCCACAGAACCGCCATCAGCACCAGGCTGCGCACCCGGCCGAAGCGGTCGGCCAGCAGCGACAGCGGGAAGGTCAGCAGGCCGACCATCAGCGCGACGATACCGCTGAGCAGGCCGAGCTGGCTGTCGCTCAATGCCCATTCGCCCTTGAGCAGCGGGAACACCGCGTTGAGCACCTGGCGCGACATGTAGTCGGAGATCAACAGGCCAAAGGTCAGGGCGAAGACCACCCAGGCATAGCGCCGGGGGACGCTGTGGGCGGTGTCGGTGCCGGAATCTTCGGCACTGGCGAGATAGGTGGCCATGTTGCCTCCTTGGGTGCGGGGCGTGAGGTTGTTCTTGTTGTTATGGGTTACAGCCAACATTCATGTTGCTTTTGGGGGCCTCTTCGCGGGCTCGCCCGCTCCCACAGGGACAGCGCGGACCTTTGGGCCAGTGCCGTACCTGTGGGAGCGGGCATGCCCGCGAAGAGGCCGGGCCTGCCGTACCAGCAT
>NZ_JBNRIJ010000017.1:104232-107730 GCF_053557675.1 Pseudomonas sp. XP1
CTTGAGGGTCTGCTCGATGCTGTCGTACTGCTGCCCGATGCGGTAAATGGCGCGTGCTTCCTTGCCGCTGGCAATCTCGCGGCCCAGCTCATGGGCCACACGCACGGTCTGCTGGATCTGCTGCACCGAGGTAAAGCGCTTGCCATGCTGGTCGATGATGGTGTCTTCGTTGCCGCAGCGTGGGTGCAGGCCCATGGCCAGGGCCATGGTGTTGAACGGCAGCACGTTCTTCAGCAACGATTCGGCGGTCAGGGTGCAACCGTCCGGCGCGCGGTGGATGAAGTTGAAGAAGTTGAACGGGTTGGGGCCGTCGAAGCCGCCGCCAATGCCGATCCAGGTCAGGTTCAGCGGGCCCATGTAGTCACCACGGCGGACGATGCGCTCGAGCGTCTCCAGGGCATGCATGCCGGTCAGCTGGAAATGCGGCTGGATGTTGCTGGCCTGCAGGCGGCGCAGGTGCTCGCGGACCCAGGCCGGGCCGGCCGGCACGGTCATCTCGCTGTACGCGGCATGAATCGCCGGGCTGGCCAGCGAGGTGCCTTCCAGGTACTCGGGGTACAGCAACTCCATGATGTTCATCTGCGTGGTGTTGATGGCCACGGTCACCTGGTCGGGGCGCGGCGTCAGCTCGGCGAGCATGTGCCGGGTGTCGTCCGACAGCCACTTGGCCGCCTCGCCTTCGCCTTCCGGAGCAAAGGAAATCGACCCGCCAACCTGGATGATCATGTCCGGCACCGCTTCGCGCACCCCGGCGATCAGCTCGTTGAACTTGGAAAGGCGCTTGGAGCCCTTGCCATCCAGTTCGCGCACGTGCAGGTGCAATACCGTGGCACCGGCATCAAAGCAGTCGACGGCCTTCTGCACCTGCTCATCCATGGTCAGGGGAATGTCTTCAGGGAAGTCTTCGGGCATCCACTCCGGGCCATAGGGAGCAACGGTGATCACCACCTTTTCCATGTTTTCCGGGTGCAACGAATCGTCGAAGAATTGCATGCTGTAGTCCTCGCTATTGTTATTGTGCGGTTGCCGCCAGCGATGGCGACGAACTCAGAACGTGGTGCTGCCCTTGATCCCGGCGCGTTCCATCTTGCGGTGGCACGGCGGGTAGTCCATGACGGCATAATGCTGTGTGCTGCGGTTGTCCCAGATCGCCACGCTGTTGGGCTTCCAGCGCCAGCGCACCTGGTACTCCGGCAGGTAGGCCTGGCTTATCAGGTAACGCAGCAGGTCGCTGGCACCGGGGTTGGCGTCCTGCCCGAAGCGCACCCGCTGCGGGGTGTGGTAGTTGCTGAAATGGGTGGTGAAAGCGTTGACGAACAACACCTGCTCACCGGTTTCCGGGTGGGTGCGCACCACCGGGTGCTCGGCATCAGGGAACTGCGCCTTCAGCGCCAGGCGTTTTTCCAGCGGCATGGCGGCGCCAAAACTGGCCTCGATGCTGTGACGGGCGCGCAGGCCTTCGATCTTGGCCTTCACATCGCCTGGCAGGTTTTCATAGGCCAGCACCATGTTCGCCCACATCGTGTCGCCGCCCACGGGCGGGCATTCGATGCAGCGCAGCACACAGCCCATCGGCGGTGCCTCGCGCCAGGTGGCGTCGGTGTGCCAGGCATTTTCATAGCGGTCGTTGGGCTGGTCGGGGCGCTTGTAGATCTGTACCAGCCCCGGATGCTCCGGGTCGCTGCCGGCCACCGGGTGGTCCTCCAGGTCACCGAAGCGGCGGGCGAAAGCCACGTGTTCGGCGCGGCTGAAGTGCTGGTCGCGCAGGAACAGCACACGGTGCCGGAGCAACTGCGCGCGAAGCTGGGCGAACAGGTCGTCGTCGTGGATCGCGTCGGCCAGGTTGACCCCACTTACTTCGGCACCGATCGCGCAGGTCAGTTGTTCGATGTGCATGCTGTTGCCCTCTTCAGATGACGAAGATCGACGAGCCGGTGGTCTTGCGCGCTTCCAGGTCACGGTGTGCCTGGACGGCATCCTGCAGTGCGTAATGCTGGTTGATCTCGATACGGATGCGCCCGCTGCCAACGTGATCGAACAGCTCGCCGGCCAGGTCGGCCTTCTCCGCCGGGTCGGCGATGAAGTCGGCCAGCGCCGGGCGGGTGAGCTGCAGCGAACCCTTGATCGCCAGCAACTGCGGGTCGAACGGCGGGATGGTGCCCGACGCCGTACCGACGCAAACCATCAGGCCGCGGCGCTTGAGCGCATCGAGCGAGCCCATGAAGGTGTTCTTGCCAACGCTGTCGAACACCACGTTCACCCCTACCCCATCGGTCAGTTCACGCACGCGCGTGGCAACGTCCTCGGCGCTGTAGTTGATGACGTGGTTGCAGCCATGGGCGCGAGCCACTTCGGCCTTGGCCTCGGTGGACACCGTGCCGATCACGTTCAGCCCCAGCAACTGCGCCCACTGCGCGACGATCAGGCCGACCCCGCCAGCGGCAGCATGCAGCAGCACGCTGTCGCCGGGTTTGAAGTCATGGAGCCGACGCAGCAGGTAGGCGGAGGTCAGGCCGCGCATGGTCATGGCGGCGGCGGTTTCGAAAGCGATGGTATCCGGCAGCTTGATCAGCGCGGCCGCGGGGATCAGGCGCTCGGTGCAGTAAGCGCCCAGGGTGTTGAGGAAGCCGGTATAGGTGACTCGGTCACCGACCGCCACCTGGGTCACGCCCTCGCCCAGCGCCTCGACCACGCCGGCCGCTTCCACGCCAATGCCGTTGGGCAACGGGATCGGGTAGGTGCCGTTGCGGAAATAGGTATCGGCATAGTTCAGGCCCACCGCCACCTGGCGCAAGCGCACCTGCCCCGGGCCGGGCTCGCCGACCTCGGCGTCCTCGTAGCGCAGCACCTCGGGGCCACCGGTCTGATGGAAACGTACGACTTTGGACATGCTTGTCTCTCCAATCATCGATCTGGACGCATGGCGTCAGTTCTGTGTGACTGGACTGTATGCCCTTGGTGTGTGGGGCGCTTCGCATCGGACGACAGCGGGTTTTCATTTGATGACAGTACAGCTGTCGACCTGCCGATCACGAAAACCGAGTTTTATTCATGAGTCTCCTTGATGGTTATCCATGGTCAGACTAATACTTAAATCTCTGCCTGGGGAGGCACGAAAAATGCAACCAAGATTCGTTATCGTTCCCGCTGTACCGATCGAAAAGGAATCGTTCCGCGTGGGTAGCCGCTATTACGCCGCTACCGTTTGTGGGGGTTTCGACATTTACGATAACCAAGCGAAGGAGCGGCTCAAGCCCAGTTATCCAAGCAGGACGGATGCACTGGTGCAGTGCGAACAGATGAACAAACGCGGTGATGCAGGCTGATCGCGGGCGCGCTGTCTTACCCAGAATCCAGACGCCTGCGCGATCCCTGTAGGAGCGGCCTTGTGTCGCGATGGGCTGCGTAGCAGCCCCCGGATCTTGCGTTGATGCACAGATTGCCGGGGCTTCGAAAAACTGTCGAACGTGCCGGGGATACAGGAGGTGAACTCGATCG
>NZ_JBNRIJ010000018.1:0-48616 GCF_053557675.1 Pseudomonas sp. XP1
CCCACAGTGACAGCGTGATGTCGAACTCTGTGGGAGCGGGCGTGCCCGCGAAGGGCTGCAAAGCAGCCCCAATGGGTCCAGCAGGCTGTCTAGATTTCTGAACAGGGTTCGCACCAGTGGTAAAAGCAGTAACAACCAAACCCGCGCCAATCATCAACCGCCTGGTCGTGGTCGGCCTTGGCCTGATCGGTGGCTCGTTCGCCAAGGGCCTGCGTGAAAGCAGCCTGTGCCGCGAAGTGGTCGGTGTCGATCTGGATGCCCCTTCGCGCAAGCAGGCCGTGGCCCTGGGCGTGGTCGATCGCTGCGAGCAAGACCTTGCCGCCGCCTGTGTCGGTGCCGATGTCATCCAGTTGGCCGTGCCTATCCTGGCCATGGAAAAAGTCCTGGCCCGCCTGGCCATGCTCGACCTTGGCGATGCCGTCATCACCGACGTCGGCAGCGCCAAGGGCAATGTCGTGCGTGAGGCGCGCGCCGTCTTTGGAGAGCGCCTGCCACGCTTCGTCCCCGGCCACCCCATCGCCGGCTCCGAGCAGAGCGGGGTAGAGGCCTCCAATGCCACCCTGTTCCGTCGGCACAAGGTCATCCTCACGCCGCTGGCCGAAACCGACCCGGCCGCCCTGGCCCTGGTCGACCGCCTGTGGCGCGAGCTGGGCGCCGATGTGGAGCACATGTCGGTCGAACGCCACGACGAAGTGCTTGCCGCCACCAGCCACCTGCCGCACCTGCTGGCCTTCGGCCTGGTCGATTCACTGGCCAAGCGCAATGAAAACCTCGAGATCTTCCGGTACGCTGCGGGAGGCTTCCGCGATTTCACGAGAATCGCCGGCAGCGACCCGACCATGTGGCACGACATCTTTCTCGCCAACCGCGATGCTGTCCTGCGCACGCTTGATACATATCGCAGCGATCTCGACGCCTTGCGCGACGCGATCGCTGAAGGGGACGGGCACCAGCTGCTGGGTGTATTCACCCGCGCACGCGTTGCCCGCGAGCATTTCAGTAAAATCCTGGCCCGCCGGGCCTATGTGGACGCTATGAACGCCAACGATCTGATTTTCCTGGCCCAACCGGGTGGCCGCCTGTCCGGGCGAATCCGCGTACCGGGCGACAAGTCGATTTCCCACCGCTCGATCATGCTCGGCTCGCTGGCCGAAGGCACCACCGAGGTCGAAGGCTTCCTCGAAGGTGAGGACGCGCTGGCGACCCTGCAGGCATTCCGTGACATGGGCGTGGTCATCGAAGGCCCCAACCACGGTCGCGTGACCATTCACGGCGTCGGCCTGCACGGCCTCAAGCCGCCACCCGGGCCGCTGTATGTGGGCAACTCGGGTACCTCGATGCGTCTGCTGTCGGGCCTGCTGGCCGGCCAGCCATTCGACGTGACCATGACCGGCGACGCTTCGCTGTCCAAGCGCCCGATGAACCGTGTGGCCAACCCGCTGCGCGAGATGGGTGCCGTGGTCGAGACCGGCCCTGAAGGCCGCCCGCCGCTGACCATCCGCGGTGGCCACAAGCTCAAGGCGCTGACCTACACGCTGCCGATGGCCAGTGCCCAGGTAAAATCCTGCCTGCTGCTGGCCGGCCTGTACGCCGAAGGCAAGACCACCGTCACCGAGCCTGCACCAACCCGTGACCACACCGAGCGCATGCTGCGCGGCTTCGGCTACAGCGTCGACAGCAACGGCCCGGTGGCCTCGCTGCAGTCCGGCGGCAAGCTCACTGCCACCCGTATCGAAGTACCGGCCGACATTTCCTCGGCGGCGTTCTTCCTGGTGGCGGCGTCCATCGCCGAAGGCTCCGAACTGGTGCTGGAGCACGTTGGCATCAACCCGACCCGTACCGGCGTGATCGACATCCTGCGCCTGATGGGCGGTGACATCACCCTGGAAAACCAGCGTGAAGTCGGGGGCGAGCCGGTGGCCGACCTGCGTGTGCGCGGTGCCAAGCTGAAGGGGATCGACATCCCTGAAGAACTGGTGCCACTGGCCATCGACGAATTCCCGGTACTGTTCGTCGCCGCTGCCTGCGCCGAAGGGCGTACCGTGCTGCGTGGTGCCGAAGAGCTGCGGGTGAAGGAATCCGACCGTATCCAGGTCATGGCCGACGGCCTGATCACCCTGGGCATCAAGTGCGAGCCGACCCCGGACGGCATCATCATCGACGGCGGCCAGTTGGGCGGCGGCGAAGTGCATGGCCACGGTGACCACCGTATCGCCATGGCCTTCAGCGTTGCCTCGCTGCGCGCCAGCGCACCGATCCGCATCCACGATTGCGCCAACGTCGCCACCTCGTTCCCCAACTTCCTGGCGCTGTGCGCCGAAGTGGGCATCCGCGTGGCGGAAGAGGGCAAGTCGTGAGTGCCCTGGCGCCGGTCATCACCATCGACGGCCCAAGCGGTTCGGGCAAGGGCACGGTCGCCGGGCTGCTGGCCCGCGAGCTGGGCTGGAGGTTGCTGGACTCTGGCGCGCTGTACCGTCTGCTGGCGTTCAACGCCAACAACCACGGCGTCGACCTGACCAACGAAGAGCTGCTGACCAAGCTTGCCGCCCATCTGGATGTGCAGTTCATCGCCGCCGAGCCCGGTAAGCTGCAACAGATCATCCTCGAGGGTGAAGACGTCAGCAACGTCATCCGCACCGAAACCGTAGGTGCCGGTGCCTCGATGGTTGCTTCGCTGCCGGCAGTGCGTGAAGCGCTGCTGGTGCGCCAGCGCGCATTTCGCGAGGCGCCGGGCCTGATTGCCGACGGCCGCGACATGGGCACCGTGGTGTTCCCGGACGCGCCGCTGAAAGTCTTCCTCACCGCCAGCGCGGAGGAGCGGGCGCGTCGCCGCTACCTGCAGTTGAAGGGCAAGGGTGAAGATGTTAGTCTGTCGAGTCTGCTGGATGAGATTCGTGCGCGTGATGAACGCGACACCCAACGTGCAGTGGCCCCGCTGAAGCCAGCGGTCGATGCCATTCAGTTGGACTCTACCGAGTTGTCCATCGAGCAGGTGTTGCAACGTATCAGGAGCGAGATCGCACTGCGCGACCTTCTCTGATAGCCAGGAAAGCAGGCAGGGGCACCAGTCAACGTCCTGCCGGCTTTCCTTTACTTAAAACAAACCCACATTGTCTGGAATGTGGCTATGGGCGTCTGTTTCGCCCGAATCTACAGGAATTAAAATGAGCGAAAGCTTTGCAGAACTCTTTGAAGAAAGCCTGAAAACCCTCAATCTTCAGCCGGGTGCCATCATCACCGGTATCGTTGTCGACATCGACGGCGACTGGGTTACCGTACACGCTGGCCTGAAGTCCGAGGGCGTCATCCCGCTCGAGCAGTTCTACAACGAAGCTGGCGAGCTGACCATCAAGGTCGGTGACGAAGTTCACGTTGCGCTGGACGCGGTCGAAGACGGCTTTGGCGAAACCAAACTGTCCCGTGAAAAAGCCAAGCGCGCCGAGTGCTGGATTGTTCTGGAAGCAGCTTTCGCCGCCGAAGAAGTGGTCAAGGGCGTTATCAACGGTAAGGTTAAGGGCGGCTTCACTGTCGACGTTAACGGCATCCGTGCGTTCCTGCCGGGCTCCCTGGTTGATGTCCGCCCTGTGCGCGACACCACCCACCTGGAAGGCAAAGAGCTGGAATTCAAGGTCATCAAGCTGGACCAGAAGCGCAACAACGTTGTCGTTTCCCGTCGCAGCGTGCTGGAAGCCGAGAACAGCGCCGAGCGCGAAGCCCTGCTGGAAACCCTGCAGGAAGGCCAACAGGTCAAGGGTATCGTCAAGAACCTCACCGACTACGGCGCCTTCGTGGACCTGGGCGGTATCGACGGCCTGCTGCACATCACCGACATGGCTTGGAAGCGCATCAAGCACCCATCGGAAATCGTTAACGTTGGCGACGAAGTCGACGTACGCGTTCTGAAGTTCGACCGTGAGCGCAACCGCGTTTCGCTGGGTCTGAAGCAGATGGGCGAAGATCCGTGGGTAGCTATCACTGCCCGTTACCCAGAAGGTACTCGCGTACAGGCTCGCGTTACCAACCTGACCGACTACGGCTGCTTCGCTGAGCTGGAAGAAGGCGTTGAAGGTCTGGTACACGTTTCCGAAATGGACTGGACCAACAAGAACATCCACCCGTCGAAAGTCGTTCAGGTTGGCGACGAAGTGGAAGTCATGGTTCTGGACATCGACGAAGAGCGTCGTCGTATCTCCCTGGGCATCAAGCAGTGCAAGTCCAACCCATGGGAAGACTTCTCCGGCCAGTTCAACAAGGGTGACAAGATCACCGGTACCATCAAGTCGATCACCGACTTCGGTATCTTCATCGGCCTGGACGGCGGCATCGACGGTCTGGTTCACCTGTCCGACATCTCCTGGAACGAAACCGGCGAAGAAGCCGTACGTCGTTTCAAGAAGGGCGACGAGCTGGAAACCGTCATCCTGTCGGTCGACCCAGAGCGCGAGCGCATCTCCCTGGGCATCAAGCAGCTGGAAGACGATCCGTTCTCCAACTTCGTTGCCGTCAATGACAAGGGCGCTATCGTCAAGGGCATCGTGAAAGAAGTTGACGCCAAAGGCGCCATCGTCACTCTGGCCGACGATATCGAAGCTACTCTGAAAGCTTCCGAAATCAGCCGTGACCGCGTTGAAGACGCGCGTAACGTCCTGAAGGAAGGCGAAGAGATCGAAGCCAAGATCATCAGCGTTGACCGCAAGTCCCGCGTTATCAGCCTGTCCATCAAGTCGAAGGACGATGCTGAAGAGCGCGAAGCCATCCAGAGCCTGAAAAACGCTCCGGAAGCGGCTGCCGACACCACCATGGCTGCGCTGCTGCGCGAAGCAATGGCCAAGCAGAACTGAGTTCTGTTTGATCGGTAAAAAAAGGCGACCTTCGGGTCGCCTTTTTTTTATGCTGAAAGAAGGCCGTGTCGGGGGGTTGTGCGATGTTGAGTTTTGGCGACGTCATGGAAGGTCGCGGGCGCGATAACAATTTCCTGATTATCAGGCTGCTGGCAGCAACTGCCGTAGTGGTGGGGCATTCCTTTGCGCTCTCCTATCTGGAGTGCCTGAGTTGCACCGACCCTGGCCTGCTGCTGGGCATGCCGGTGCCCGTTCATAGCCTGGGCGTGGAAGTATTCTTCATGGTCAGCGGTTTTCTGATCGCGGCCAGTGGAGAAAAGAATAGTGCCCGGGATTTCTACCTGGCCCGCGCATTGCGGATCTTGCCTGGCTTGCTCGTATGCCTGCTGCTCATGGCCTTTGTGCTAGGGCCTGTCATTACCTCGCTGCCGCTTGATGAGTATCTTTCCCAGCGCCAGGTTTACAGGTATGTCTATAGCCCATTGCTGGTTTTCAAGGATGCCCAGTTTCTCTTGCCAGGGGTGAGCTTTACCCCGCGGTACTATGGGGCTTCGGTCAATGGCAGCCTGTGGACCATCCCCTTGGAAATGCGCATGTACGTGGTGCTGTGGCTATTGGTGCTGGTGGCCAAGGTTTGCCGGTGGCCGATGATGGGGTTGGCGCTTGCCGCGTTGGTGATCGCACTGGGGTTGCATACCCTGCATCCAGCCTTTGCGGAGTACCCGTTCAAGCTGGTGGTGTGCTTCCTGGCAGGGGCGGCGTTCTATTCGTGTCGGGCGGTGATTCCGTATACCAGGTGGCTGTTGCTTGCCTGCGTTGCTTTGTTCATCTTGGCCAAGGGTGGGCGCCTTGAGGTTTTTGCATTTGCCGTTCTGACGATGTACTGCACGTTGTACGTAGCTTATTGCCCGCAGTTGAAGCTTCCCTCATTTGTGGAGGATTACTCGTATGGCATCTACCTGTATGCATTTCCGATCCAGCAATTGTTGGCGTGGGCGATGCCATGGGCCGGGCCTTACTGGCTGATGTTGGCGGCCGTGCCAGCGTCCTGGCTGGCGGGGTATGTGTCGTGGGGGCTGGTAGAGAAGCCTGCCTTGGCGATGCGCAAACGCTTTTCCCGAGCGGGTTCCCGGCAGCAATTGGCATAGGCGTCTGGCTTCCAGCAACTGGCGTATCCGCCCCCTCTCACAGGCCGGTACCTGGCTTCGAGGCAGGCAGCATCTCTACAGGGCCAGCGACCCAAGCCCGATTTCCAAAAGCCTGCATGATCCCTGTGGGAGCTGGCTTGCCGGCGATGAGGCCGGGCCTGCCAGGCGCCACCGGCTAGACCATTCCTGTAAAACTTCAATCTTGAATTTTTTTATTAAGTCAAGAACCACCCTGTTCAAATCCCTCCCAGCGTGCTACAAACTGGTTAAGCAATGATCTAGCTGCTTGATAACGAAGGGAAAAATATGACGAAGTCGGAGCTGATCGAACGTATTGTCACCCATCAGGGGCTGCTCTCGTCCAAGGACGTGGAGCTGGCCATCAAGACCATGCTTGAACAGATGTCACAATGCCTTGCCACCGGCGATCGCATCGAGATCCGCGGTTTTGGCAGCTTCTCGCTGCACTATCGCGCCCCTCGCGTAGGCCGTAACCCGAAGACCGGCCAGTCGGTCAGCCTCGAAGGCAAGTTCGTGCCGCATTTCAAGCCCGGCAAAGAGTTGCGCGACCGGGTCAATGAAGAAGAGCATGAGGCCCACACCTGATTCCACAAGGAGCAATCTGATGCGTAACCTCAAGCGCGCCCTGGCGGCGGTGTTCGTGCTGCTGTTGGCGGCTGTGGTGCTGTTCTTCGTGCTGGAGAACCAGCAAACCGTCTCGTTGGTCCTGTTCGGTTGGGCTGCCCCGGCCATGCCGGTCGCCGTGCTGGTTCTGGCCGCCCTGGTCATTGGCCTGGCAGTCGGTCCGCTGCTGGGTGCCTACGGCGTGCAGCGCAGCAAGCGCAAGATCAAGGCTTCTGCCCGTCAGGCAGCATTGAGCGGTAACTAAGGGCATTTCCTACAACCGTTTGGGAAATTGTCACCTATGCCAGCGCCGGCCGTCATGGAGTAATAACGCACTTCATCTTCGGCCCAGGCGAGTGTGCGCAGCATGGAATATCCCGTTCTTTCCCATCATGGTGGCACCCGCGGCGTCACGGGCTCCTGCCATCAACTGCACCTCGACCCGTTCACCAGCCTGCTGATCGATTGCGGCCTGGAGCAGGGCGCCGATGCCGCGCCAGGCGCACCATCGGCGCCACTCGGTTTCGACGTGCAGGGCATCCAGGCCCTGGTCATCACCCATGTGCATCTCGACCACGTAGGTCGCATTCCGGCACTGCTGGCTGCCGGCTACCGTGGTCCCATCCTGTGCAGCGAGCCGTCCGCCCGGCTGCTGCCACTGGTGCTGGAAGACGCCTACAAGCTAAGCATCAGCAGCGAGCCCGCCCAGGTGGCAAGGTACCTGGCGTTCATCCGCGACCTGATCGTGCCTCTGCCGTTCGAACAGTGGCACACCCTGGTCGAGCAAACAGGGCTCAACTGTCGCATTCGCCTGCAGCGCGCCGGGCATCTGCTGGGTTCGGCCTATGTCGAATGCGATGTGCAGCACGCGCAGGCCGGCACCCGCTACGTGTTCTCCGGCGACCTCGGCGCCTGTGGCAACCCCTTGCTGCGCCCAGTACAACCCCCGGAGCGAGCCGATGTACTGGTACTGGAAAGCACCTACGGCGACCGTCTGCACCCGCCTGCGGGCGACCGTCAGCAGCGGTTGGAAGCGGCCATCGACCGCGCCCTGGCCGACCAGGGCACGCTGCTCATTCCGGCCTTCAGCCTCGGCCGTACCCAGGAGTTGCTGTACGAGCTCGAAGGCATTCTTCATCGCAAGGCCTTGCTGAACAAGGGCGGACCGGCCCCCGATGACGACCCGCTTGACTGGTCGCAGTTGCCCATCATTCTCGACTCGCCCCTGGCTCAGCGCATCACCAGCGTATATCGGGAACTGCACGACTACTGGAATGCCGAGGCCCGGGCGCGCCTTGCCGAAGGGCGCGACCCGTTGGGTTTCAGCCAGCTTGTCAGCGTGGACACCCACGCTCGCCACCAGCAGGTGGTCAATTACCTGAAGAGCACCGGGCGGCCGGCGATCGTGATTGCCGGCAATGGCATGTGCTCGGGTGGGCGCATCGTCAATTACCTGAAGGCCATGCTGGGGGATCCGAGGCATGAGGTGATGTTTGTCGGTTACCAGGCCAAGGGTACGCCGGGCGCGGTGATACAGGCGAGTGAGGGGGCGGAAGGGTTTGTGCAGATTGATCTGGATGGGCAGATGTATGAGGTGCGGGCCAAAGTCATGACGTTGCCGGGATATTCCGGGCATGCGGACCAGCAGGGGCTGGTGCGGTTTGCCTTGAGTGGCCAGGTGCGGCCCGCGAAGGTAGTGCTGGTACATGGCGAAATGGGCGCCAAAAAGTCCCTGCAAGGGGCGTTGCGCCAGCAGGCTGAACAGGCGGGTGCCTGCCTGGAGGTCTCGATACCCTGAACCCTTGGTCTGACAATGCATGCTGGCCGACACCACGCGGGAACTAATCCCGCCAGGGTTTATCTACTGCGGCTAACCCCCGACGCTGGACTGGCTAGGTATTGGCATATTGCCGCTACACTGGAGATGGAGCGCGTGTCGCTAGTTTCCATGCAGTCGCTCGTGTTGTTTTGGTATGCCAGAAACCGTGCACAGTCAGACCCAAGGAAAAAACCAAGAAATGCGCAATGACGTCGAGCACCGCAGTAGCAATAGTGAAGAAGTAGATTTGTTGGAGTTTCTGGAGGGGGTATGGCGGCAAAAGCTGTTCATCTTTCTGGTGACGATTGCTGTCACTGCGGTTGCACTGGCTTATGCGCTGTTGGCCAAGCCGGTTTATGAGGCGAAAGTTTTTCTGGCAGCACCTTCGTCCAGCGATATTGCCGATCTGAACTATGGGCGCACCAGTCAGACTGGGCTCGAGCCTTTCACTTCGCGGAAGGTCTTTGACATCTTCGTCGAACATTTGAACGGTGAGACCCTGCGCCGGCAGTTTTTCAAGGAAGTGTACTTGCCCTCCATGCCGCCGGGGCAGGGCGCGCAAGGCGCATTGTATGCTGCGTTCAATGGCTCCTTTGACGTGGTGCAACTGGCCGGTGAGCCGGCGCGGGCCTATGTGGCCTTCCGAGGTCGTGACCCTGCCGTGGCGTCCGAGTGGGCTGCCGCCTATATCGACAAGGCTGGCGCGGCCGCCAAGGCCGAACTGTTGCACGATGCGACCAAGGAGGCAGAGGTCCGCGCCAGTGCGCTGCAACTGGAGCTCGACAACCTGCGGAAAAACGGTGAGCGGCAACGTGAAGACAAGATTACTCGCTTGCAAGAGGCGCTGCGCATTGCAACTGCCATTGGCCTGGAAAATCCACCGCTGATAGACGGTGAAGTTTCCAAGGCGTTGTCCTCGAAAATGGATGGCGAGTTGACTTACATGCGCGGGAGCAAGGCGCTGGCTGCGGAAATCAGTAATTTGCAACAACGTAAAAGTGAAGATCCGTTCATTATCGAACTCCGCGATCTACAAACAAGACAGCAGTTTTACGAAGGGCTCGTGGCAGCAAAGCGCGATGTTAGTGTCTATCAGCTTGACGGCACGATAGAGCAACCAGACGTACCAGTTAAACCCAAGCGCAACTTGATAATTGCGCTAGGTGTGATTGTCGGACTAGGCCTGGGTTGCCTGATTGCAACGCTCAGATATACCTTGCAAAATCTGCAAAGACGCCGGGCCTGACCCGGAACATGAACATCAGCGCGCACGCTACATTTAGCGCGAGACATTTGCCGTGCAAACGGTGAAACTGCCGTAATAAAGGGGGCCAGCCTGGCTGGCCCCAACAAAAATTCATGCCAAAGGTTTGCCGATGAAGCTTGTTCAAACGAACATTCCCGATGTAGTCATAGTGGAACCCGCCGTGTACGAGGATGATCGCGGGTGGTTCACGGAAACCTTCAATGAAACCCGTTTTCATGGTGCATTGCTCGAGCTTGGCCTGAGCAAGCCCCGTGCGTTCGTTCAGGATAACCACTCCATGTCCCACCGCGGCGTCTTGCGTGGGCTGCATTTCCAGCGCTCTCCAAACGCCCAGGGCAAGCTGGTGCGTGTGGTGCGTGGTGCGGTCTACGACGTGGCCGTCGATATCCGTCCGGGCTCTCCGACCTTCGGGCAATGGGTAGGGGTGGAGTTGAGCGAGCGCAACAACCGCATGTTGTGGATCCCCGAAGGTTTTGCGCACGGTTTTGTCGCACTCGAGGACGAGACACACTTCCTGTACAAAACCACGGATGTGTACAACAAGGAAGCAGAAGGCAGTATCCACTGGGATGACCCCGACCTGGCGATCGACTGGCCGATGCGCGATGGCCTCATCGTCAGCGAAAAGGACAACCAGGCCCCATCGTTCCGGCATCACTTGAGTTCCGCCGATGAAGGCACCCTGGCCCAGGTCGAGCTTTTCAAGGTGCTGGGCGATCACCGCGGCCAGTTGGTGGCTCTGCAAGCCCTGGACAATGTGCCCTTTGCCATCCAGCGAGTGTACTACCTGACCGAGACGCTGCCCGGGGTTTCCCGCGGCTTCCACGCCCACAAGGAGCTCAACCAGTTGGCCATCTGCGTGTCCGGGCGCTGCCGGATGGTGATGGATGACGGTACCACCCGCACCGACCATTGGCTGGACGCGTTCAACAAAGGCATCCTGATTCCGCCCATGGTCTGGCATGAAATGCATGATTTCAGCCCGGATTGCGTGCTGCTGGTGCTGGCCGATGCGCACTACGACGAGGCCGACTACATTCGTGACTACACCACGTTCAAGGAGCTGAAACGCGATGCCTAGCATTCATCAACTGGCCGATGTGAAAAGCGATGCCATAGGTGAAGGCACCCGGGTCTGGCAATTTGTCGTGATCATGAAAGGTGCGCAGATCGGGCGTAATTGCAACATCTGCGCGCATACCCTGATTGAAGGCGATGTAGTGCTGGGCGATAACGTCACGGTCAAGTCCGGCGTTTACCTCTGGGATGGCACCCGCATAGCCGATGACGTATTCATCGGCCCCAATGCCACCTTTACCAACGATGCGATGCCACGTTCCAAGGTTTATCCGGAACAGTTCAACGGCATTACCCTGGAGCGCGGAGCCAGCATTGGCGCCAATGCCACCTTGCTGCCAGGTGTTGTCGTAGGCGAGTACGCCATGGTGGGAGCAGGGGCGGTGGTGACCAAAGACGTCCCGCCTTATGCCGTTGTCGTAGGGAATCCAGCAAAAATTATCAGGGTGATAGACCGCAATGGTTAAGTTTCTCGATCTACAGGGTGTGAATGCGCAATACCGTCAGGCATTGATTGATGCCTGCACCGAGGTCATCGACTCGGGCTGGTACATCATGGGCGAGAAGCTCAAGCAGTTCGAAGCCCAGTTCGCCAGCTACTGCGGGGTGAAGCACTGCATTGGCGTGGCCAATGGCCTGGATGCGCTGATACTGACCTTGCGTGCCTGGAAACAACTCGGCCGTATCGCCGAGGGCGACGAGGTGCTGGTGCCTGCCAACACCTATATCGCCACCATCCTCGCGATTACCGAGAACAAGCTGGTGCCGGTGCTGGTAGAGCCCGACGAGGCCAGCTTCAACCTGGGTGCACACAACCTCGCGCAAGCGCTGACCCCGCGTACCCGGGTGATCATGCCGGTGCACCTTTACGGGCGCCTGGCCGACATGCCGGCTATCAACGCATTCGCCAGGCAGCATGGCCTGCTGGTGCTGGAGGACTCTGCCCAGTCCCACGCTGCCGAACTGGATGGGCGCCGCGCGGGTGCCTGGGGTGATGCTTCGGGCTTCAGCTTCTACCCGGGCAAGAACCTGGGGGCGCTGGGTGACGCCGGTGCGGTCACCACAAATGACGATGCGCTGGCCGAGACACTGAAATCGCTGCGTAACTATGGCTCGCACGTGAAGTACATGAATATGTATCAGGGCGTGAACAGCCGCCTGGACGAATTGCAGGCTGCGCTGCTGAGCGTGAAGCTGCCGTACCTGGACGAAGAAACACGCTTGCGCCAGCAGGTTGCGCAGCGGTACCTGGCCGGCATCGACAACCCGGCCATCCAGTTACCTGAGCCGGGCGTTGCCGGCCAGCATGCCTGGCACCTGTTCGTGGTGCGCAGCGAATGCCGTGAACAGTTGCAGCAGCATCTGGCCCAGCAAGGTGTACAGACCCTGGTGCATTATCCGATTCCACCGCACCGGCAGCAGGCCTATCCGCAACTGGCCGACCTGTCGTTGCCGCTGACCGAGCGGCTGCATGAGCAGGTGCTGAGCCTGCCCATGGATCCGACCTTGACCGAGTCCTCAATCCAGCACGTCATTGACGCCTGCAACAGCTTTTCGCGTCCTTGAGTGCCAGGTATGACCCTGATCAGAACTAGCCTGCTCAATGCCATAGCCGTTGCAGTAAAGATGGCCACCTTGCTTGGCCTCAACAAGGTTCTGGCCCTGTACGTAGGGCCGGCCGGGTATGCGGCCATCGGCCAGCTGCAGAATGCAGTGACCATGTTCACTACCCTGGCCAGCGGTGCCGTCAGCACGGGTGTGACCAAGTACACGGCGGAGTTTGCCGAACAGCCCGAAGAGCAACGCAAGGTGTGGAAAACCGCCGGCACATTGTCGGTACTGGTTTCGCTGCTGCTTGCGGTGCTGATCATCGTGCTGCGTAAACCTTTGGCCAGTTGGTTCTTCAATGATGAATCGCTGGCTTCGGTGCTGCTGTGGTTTGCCACCACCCTGGTGTTCTTTGCCTTCAACTCATTGTTGTTGGGGGTACTCAATGGCAAGAAGGATGTGCCCCGTTATGTGCTGGCCAACATCCTGGGCAGCTTGATTTCGCTGGTCGTAACCTGCGCGCTGACTATCCAGCTAGGGCTGTACGGTGCGCTGGTAGCCTTGGCCGTGTACCAGTCGTTGAGCTTTGTGGCCACCTTGCTGATCTGCATGCGCACGCCCTGGTTCCACCTGGCGGACTTTTTTGGTGGCCTGGACCGGCAGGCCCTGGGCCGGCTGTCGAAGTTCGCGCTGATGGCTGTGGTCACGGCCTGCTCCCTGCCGGTTTGCCATGTGTTCCTGCGGGACTACCTGGGCAGCACCTTCGGCTGGGAGCAAGCCGGCTACTGGGAGGCCATGTGGCGCCTGAGTTCGGCGTACCTGATGCTGATCACCACCACCCTGGCGGTTTACTACCTGCCGCGGCTGTCCGAACTGGCAGATGCCGGCGAGCTGCGCCGGGAGATCCTGCAGGGCTACAAGCTGATCCTGCCCATGACCATTCTCGCCGGGCTGGTGATCTACCTGCTGCGCGACTTCATCATCCAGGTACTGTTCTCTGAATCGTTCCTGCCAATGCGCGAGCTGTTCGCCTGGCAGATGGTCGGCGACAGCCTGAAGATCGCCAGTTGGCTGATGGCCTACCTGATGCTGGGCAAGGCCCTGACGCGGCTGTACCTGGTGACGGAAATCCTCGCCACCCTGTCGCTGTACGGCTTGACGGTGTACCTCACGCAGCTTTGGGGTTACGAGAAGGTCACGCTGGCCTATGCAGTCAATTACCTGTTGTACGCGATTGTCATGTACTTCACGGTTTTCCGGCGTTTGCCGTCGATTGTCGCTGATTCGGCACGGAGCTGAGCAATGAAGCAAGTGGTGGAGCAGCTGCAGGCTCGGATACTGACGGCAGCGCCGGGACCGGCTTTGACCCAGGCGCAAGTCTATGGCGCGCTGCTCTGGGCCGTGGACCTGGACATCTACGAGGCTGCCGCGCTGGAGCGCCACCTGGTGGCCCGGTGCGCCAGCCAGGTCACGCTGCCGGCTGCCAGCAACGTATCGCGCGGCTGCCTGCATGTGGTCAGCGAACCCTATATGCAAGGCGGGCATACCCGGCTGATGGAGCGCCTGGCGCACATGCACGAGGGGCCTGTGGACCTGCTGGTCGCGCGCAGCGCCAAGCCCCAGGTGCTCGAACGCCTGGCAGGCTATTTCGCCCATATCGAGGTGGCGCGCGGCGATGACCCGTGCGCCCGCCTGCAGTCCATCGTCGACACCCTGGCCCAGTACGACAAGGTGGTGTTGCACATTCACCCGGACGACATCATCACCACCGTCGCCTGCGGCCTGCTGAAGCAACAACGTGGCGCCGCGCTGACAGTGTATTTCGTCAACCATGCCGACCACGTGTTCAGCTTTGGCGCGTCGGTGGCCGACGTGTATTTCGAGATCAGCGCCTACGGGCACCATCTGGACAAGAAAAAGCACCTCACCTGCCAGAAGAGCTTCCTGGCGATCCCGATCGAGACCAGCGGCGCCAAAGTGCCGGATGCCGTGCCAACCCACGAGCGGATCAAGGTGTTCAGCGCTGCCTCGGCGGCCAAGTACAAGCCCCACGGCGGCCTGGACATGCGTCCGTCGATCACGGCGATTCTTCAGCGTTTCCCCAATGCCGAGTGCTGGATCATCGGTGCCAACCCCCTGACCAACACCTGGTGGTGGACAGTGAAGCTGCGCTACCCCAAGCGCTTCTTCATCCGCCGTCACCTGCCGTACAAGGACTACCTGGCCTTTGCGGAAAAAGCCGACTTCTACCTGGACAGCTACCCTATACCCGGTGGCACGGCGTTCGCCGAGCAATTGCTCAAGGGCCGGCGTTGCGTGGGGCTGGTGGCGCCGATTCAGGGCTATTCCCCGGCAGACGGCCTGAAGGTGGCTAGCATCGACCAGCTGCTGGCCAGCATCGAACAACCCCGGCCCAGTGCCTCGGTGGTGGAAGCGGTGCAGCGGGTCAACTCGCTGGAGTCGGTGAAAGCGCGTTACCTGGCTTGCATCGAGCGGGGCGAATTCAGCGAGAACGAACTGGCAGCCATGTTGCCGTGGACGGGCAACCTCGATTTCATGAAACCGACAGGTAAGGTCACTAGCATGATCCCTGCGGATGTCTTCGACGCCCTGTGCCGCATAGACACGAACCTGGCGTTGCGAACGCTGTTTGCCTACGCCTGGGTGCCGAGAATCAAGCTCTTGATCAAGGTAACGCTGTTCCGGCTGGCCAGGCTGACCAGAGCGCGAGGGTGAGTGTGATCAAGATCTTTATCGGCGTGCTGTTCTGCCTGCTGTTCTTCAGCGACTTCGTCGTGTTGACGTTGGGGCTGGGCAGTGTGTTTGCCGGTTGGCGAGAAATTATCAGCCTGCTGATGATCATGTGGCTGCTGCTGCGGATGCTGGCCAGTGTCTCGGCACGTGGCATGGTCAGCCTCGAAGTCGCACGGTGGTTGCTCGTCGTGCTGTTCTTCGTCTTCCTGTATTTGCTGTTCGGCGACCTTAGCGCGTCGTCGGTGCGCATGTTCCGCGCACTGGCCGTGCCGGTGTTCGTCGGCATGGCGGTGGCTATCTGGTCCCAAGCGGTGCCTGCCGAAAAGAAGCTGCGCCATGTGTACTGGTCGGTGCTGGCAATGAGCGTACTCACCGGCGTGTATGCGTTGTACCAGTACCTGACCATCGCCTCGGCCGAGCAGTTCTGGTACTGGCCGCTGCTTACCGCCAAAGGCTATGAGTTGCAACCCTACAACTCGATGCGTGACGGGCTGCCGCGGGTTTCGGGCTTCTTTACCGGCACGCTGGAATTTTCTGCAGTTATCCTCAATACCGCCGCCATGACCCTGGCCGTGTTGCTCAGCGGGCGCAACTGGTCATTGACCCGGCGGCTGCTGCTGAGTGTTGCCTTCCTGCTGCTGTGCGGGCTGATTGTGATCGGTTCGGTACGTACGGCCATGATCGGCCTGGTGTGTATCTGCTCGATGCTGGTGGTAGCCCGGGTGCTGCGCACGGCCTGGCTGATCTCGCTGCTGGGCTATCTGCAGTTCGTGGGTCTGACCGTGGCGATTTTCGCCTACCTGTCGATGGGCTACACCGAGGACTTGTCGGCACTGGACCGTGAGCGGCAGTGGCTGCACATGTTTGAGGTGCTTGGCGCGCACCCCATGGGCTATGGCTTTGGCGCGGTGGGCCCGGGCCAGCCGCATTGGTTCGATTCTTTCTGGCTCAACCTGCTGGCCACCTGCGGTCTGGTCGGCCTGCTGATCATGGCGGGGTTGATCCTTTGGTATCACAAGCTGGTGACGATCATCGTCCGGGACAGGCCTCGCGCCAGCTCCTGGAAAAACGGCCTGGGCAACTTCGTGATTGCCAGCTACCCGTTCTTCCTGAGCTCGTTCTTCTTCCAGTCCTATACGAACAGTGTTGTCCTCTATATTTTCGCGATCGTGGTGATGGTGATCATTGGTGAAAACAGAAGAACAAAAGTTGAGCTTGGCAGTCCTGATCGTTCTGTATCGGAAAGCTAGCCAGGACTCGATTGCCCTGCAGTCGTTGCTCGCGCAGCAGGCGTTGCTGCGTGACGAGGGTATCGACCTGCGGCTGTACGTCTGGAACAACTCCCCCGGCGTGGCACAGCCGTGCCCGGGCGTACGTTGGTACGAGGCGGACAACCAGCGGCTGTCGGTGGTCTACAACCAGGTGGCCGAACAGGCGTTTGCCGCCGGCGTCGACCTGTTCATGATCTCGGACGACGACACCAACTACTCGAACATCCGCCTGTCTAGTTGCCTTGCGCAAATCGGCCAGGTATGCCGCGCGCCAGGTGGCGAACAGGTGGGCGTATTCATGCCCAGGCTGGTCAGCCATGGGCAACTGGTCAGCCCCGGCAAGCGCTGGCTGTTCATGGGCCGCCTCACACCCAACGTGGCCGCTGGGTTGGTTGACTCGAAAAACCTGCTGGGCATCAACAGTGGCCTGATCTTCACTCGTGAGTGCTTCCAGCGCATGAAGCCTTTCTATGACGAACGGCTGCGCTTCTATGCCACCGATACCGACTTTTTCATCCGCTACGAGGGGTATTTCCCAAAGGCGTGCGTGCTGGATGTGGAGATTGCCCACGACTTGTCCGAGCACAGTGCCGATACCCCCGAGCGTGCCTTGTTCCGTTTCGAGGAAATGATCCACGGGCTGCGAATCAGCTTCCATTCCCACAGCCTGCTGGAGCGCGGCCTGCTTGACCTGTACCTGGTCTATGCGGCCATTCGCAAAGCGGTGGCCTACCGCCGTCCGGCCTTCGTCAAGGCCTTGTTTACCCAGGTGAGGGCCGTGAAATGATGCATGCCTTGCTCGAAAAACTGGTGCTGCTGGTTAAAAAGCGTCCATTGGTTGTCGATCGGCGCATTTCGTCGGGCTACCTGCTGGGGCTGTTCGTGACCAAGCTGCTTATGGCCTGCCGCGGCGTGATCCGCCTGCGCCGGCGGCGCCTGGCGTTCATTGGCTCGGGGGTAACCCTGAAGGAAGTGGGCAAGATCGAGTACGGCCCGGGGCTTGTCATCGACCAGGGTTGTTTCGTCGATGCCTTGTCAAATGACGGCATCCGCTTCGGCACCGCCGTGTCGCTGAACAAGCACATCATCATCGAATGCACCGGCAGCCTGGCCAACATCGGCAAGGGCCTGGTGATTGGCGACAACGTCGGCCTGGGTGCTGGCTGCTTCCTGGGCTGCGCCGGTGGCATCGAAATTGGCAGCGACACCATCATCGGCAACTTCGTCAGCTTCCATTCGGAAAACCACAACTTCGAAGACCCGCTGCAACCCATCCGCCTGCAGGGTGTGACCCGCCAAGGCATCAAGGTAGGCCGCAACTGCTGGATCGGTGCCAAGGTGACCGTACTCGATGGCGCTGTGATCGAAGACGGCTGCGTGTTCGCCGCAGGGGCGGTGGTGGCCGCGGGCGTGTACCGCAAGAATTCGATCTATGGCGGTGTGCCGGCCAAGTTCATCAAGGCGCGCGTAGCGGAAGAAGGGGTGGCATGAAAACGTTGCACTTTGTCCATCTGCTGAATGACTACAGCGGCAGCCCCCGGGTGTTGAACCAGACCATCACCGCGCTACAGCGACATGGTGCCGAATGCACCTTGCATGTGGGCCGCAGCGGCCACGGTGTACTCGATGAGCTGCAGGTACGCACCTGCAGGTTTGCCTACAAGCGCTTCGACAACCGCTGGCTCACCTTGCTGGCGTATGCAGGCTCGCAGGTGGCGCTGTTCTTCAGCCTGTTGCACCAGGTGCGGCCGGGGTCGATCGTGCTGGTTAACACCATGCTGCCCTTTGGTGCCGCCCTGGCCGCCCGTTTGCGCGGTGCCAAGGTGGTCTACCACGTGCACGAAACCTCCATCCGGCCTGCGCTGCTCAAGGCGTTCCTGCGCCGGGTGATTGCCGGCTGTGCCAGCAAGGTGGTCTACGTGTCGAAGTACCTGCAGGTACAAGAGGGCGTGGCCGGCGTGCCAGCGGTGACCGTTTACAATGGCCTGGCCGAGGGCTTCCAGCAACAGGCGATGGCCACGCCGTACCAGCACTTGCACGACGGCCGCTTCAACGTACTGATGCTGGCGTCGTTGAAGGGCTACAAGGGGGTGGACGAGTTCGTCGCTCTGGCCACGGCACTGGCTGCGGACTCTGTGCTGAAGTTCACCTTGGTGCTCAATGCCAGCCCGCAGGAAGTGGACGCCTACTTCGCCGGCAAGGCACTGCCGCAAAACCTCATGCTCAGCCCGGCCAGTTCCGAGGTGGCGAAGTTCTACCGCAAAGCCAGCCTGGTGCTGAACCTGTCCCACGTGGACGGCTGGGTCGAAACCTTTGGCCTGACCATTCTCGAGGCGATGGCTTTCGGCATCCCGACCATCGTGCCCCCGGTAGGCGGCCCGGTCGAACTGGTCAGCGATGGGGTAGAAGGCTACCAGATCGATTCGAGGAACCATGAACAACTGGTGCGTACCGTTACGCGCCTGTCGCAGGACCCACAGGTGTGCCAGGCATTGTCCGAGCGCGCACGCAGGAAAGCGAGTGAGTTTTCCACTGCCAACTTCCAGAAAAATATCGTGATGGTGTTTGATGACCTATAAGATTGCAGTGATTGGTACGGTAGGTTTGCCCGCTCAATACGGTGGTTGGGAAACACTGACCGAACAATTGGTGCGCAACCTGCCGGGTGACTGCGAACTCACCGTATATTGCAGTGCGCCCCATTACCCCCAGCGCCCGAAGTTTTTCGAACGTGCCCGCCTGGTCTACCTGAACCTCAAGGCCAATGGCGTGCAAAGCATTCCGTACGATGTGCTGAGCATGCTGCACGCCTACCGCAAACATGACCTGATGCTGATTCTGGGTGTTTCCGGCTGCATTGCCCTGCCATTCATGCGCCTGCTGACCCGCAAGCCGATCGTTGTAAACATCGACGGCTATGAATGGAAGCGTGCCAAGTGGTCCAACTTCGCCCGCTGGTTCCTGAAGTTGTCCGAAGCGGTGGCCGTGCGTTTTGCCCACGCGGTCATCACAGACAACAAGGTGTTGCAGGAATACGTGACCTCCGAATACAACAAACCCAGCGAACTGATTGCCTACGGTGGCGACCAGGCCCGGGCCGGTGAGCCAGGCGAGCAAGCCCGCCAGGCTTACTCTTTCCTGAATGCGTCCTATGCCTTTACGGTGTGCCGCATCGAGCCGGAGAACAACATTCATGTCATTCTCGAAGCCTTCGCCGGCTCTGGCATGCCGCTGGCAATCATCGGCAACTGGAACCACAGCGAATACGGCGTGCAACTGCGCAAGCAATACGAAGGGGTGAGCAACATTCACCTGCTGGATCCGATCTACGACGTGGAGCAACTGAGCCCGCTGCGCAGCAATGCCACGGTGTACCTGCATGGCCACAGCGCCGGCGGCACCAACCCGTCGCTTGTCGAAGCCATGTGGCTCGGCCTGCCGGTGGTGGCCTTCGATGTGTCGTTCAACCGCGCCACCACCGAAGATCAGGCGCTGTACTTTGCCGATAGCAGCTCGCTGCGCAACCACGCCCAAGCACTGTTTGCCGATGAGGACGCCCGTGCGCAGCTATCGGCGCGCCTGCATGAAATTGCCAACCGCCGATACCGATGGTCGGTGGTGGCAGAGCAGTACCGTAGCGTGTTCACCCGCCTGCTGGGCCGGGCGGGGAGAGGCTGATGGCCGAGCAAGGTAACGGGCAACGGCCAGGTATCCTGGCCACTGGCGGTAGCGGTTTTGTCGGCAAGGTGTTGCTGCAGCGGCTTGCTGCAGACACTCGCTGGGCGCCGCGCGCGCTGGTACGGCAGGCGCCCGGCCAGCGGCTGGCGGGCGTCGACTACCGGCCATTCAGCGAACTGGCAGCGGTGGATGTTGCGTCCGGGCATTTCGAGCAGGTCGACACCATAATCCACCTGGCTTCCCGTGTGCACGTAATGCAGGAAACCGCCGCCGATCCGCTGGCCGAGTTCCGCCGGGTAAACGTGGAGGGTACCCTGAGCCTGGCCCGAGCCGCCGCCCAGGCCGGTGTGCGGCGCTTCATTTTTGTAAGTTCGGTGAAGGTGAACGGCGAAACCACCAACGGCCGCCAGCCGTTCACCGCCGACGACCCCCCCGCGCCGTCGGACCCGTACGGCATCTCCAAGCGCGAAGCCGAAGACGGCCTGCGCCAACTGGCGGCTGAAACCGGGCTGGAGGTGGTGATCGTGCGCCCGGTGCTGGTGTATGGTCCAGGCGTGAAAGCCAACTTCCGCAGCATGATGAACTGGCTGAGCAAAGGCGTGCCGCTGCCGTTTGGCGCCATCCACAACAAACGCAGCCTGGTGGCGCTGGACAACCTGGTGGACCTGCTGGTGACCTGCATCGACCACCCGGCCGCCGCCAACCAGACTTTTCTGGCCAGCGACGGCCACGACCTGTCCACCACCGAACTGCTGCAACTGCTGGGCAAGGCGCTGGGCAAGCCAGCCAGGTTGTTGCCCGTGCCCGCCGCCTGGTTGAAAGGCGCGGCCACCTTGGCCGGCAAGGCCGGGCTGGCCCAGCGCCTGTGCGGCTCGCTGCAGGTAGACATTGGCAAAACACGTGAATTGCTGGGCTGGCAGCCCCCGCTGGATGTCGACCAGGCACTGCGGGCCACGGCACTAAACTTTCTGAAAGAGCAAGACAAATGATGGCATGGTGGCTTATCCCCCTGGTCGCAGGGGTATCCCTGCTTTTGACCGCAGTGCTGCGGCGCTACGCCCTGAACAAGCAGATCATCGACGTGCCCAACGCGCGCAGTTCGCACACCGTGCCCACCCCACGGGGTGGCGGTGTGGCTATTGTGCTGAGCTTTCTTGGCTGCCTGCCGCTACTGGGCCTGGTGGGCGCAGTGCCGCTGCCGGCACTGGTTGCCATCGGCGGGGCAGGGGCACTGATCGCGGTAATCGGCTTCATGGACGACCACGGCCACATCGCTGCCCGCTGGCGCCTGCTTGGCCACTTCGCCGCGGCCGCCTGGATGCTGTACTGGCTGGGTGGCCTGGCGCCGCTGCAAGTGTTCGGCTTTACCCTGGACCTGCAGTGGTTCGGCTACATCCTGGCCGCGTTCTACAGCGTGTGGATGCTCAACCTGTATAACTTCATGGATGGTATCGACGGCATCGCCAGCGTCGAAGCGGTGACCGCCTGCCTGGGCATGGTGCTGCTCTCGGCCCTGGCCGGTATGCCACAGTTGATGGCGCTGCCACTGTTGCTGGCCGCGGCCACGCTGGGCTTCCTGTTCTGGAACTTCCCGCCGGCCAGGATCTTCATGGGTGACGCCGGCAGTGGCTTCCTTGGTATCGTGCTGGCAGGCTTGTCGCTGCAGGCGGCCTGGGCCGCGCCGCAGCTTTTCTGGTGCTGGCTGATCCTGTTGGGCGTGTTCGTGGTCGACGCTACCTTCACCCTGATCCGCCGCCTGCTGCGCGGCGACAAGGTCTACGAAGCGCACCGCAGCCATGCCTACCAGTTCGCCTCGCGCCACTACGGCAAGCACTTGCCGGTGACGCTTGCAGTGGCCGGGCTCAACCTGTTCTGGCTCCTGCCGGTGGCCCTGTGTGTGCTGTTGCTGGGCCTGGACGGCGTGTTGGGCGTGATCATCGCCTACCTGCCATTGGCGTTTCTGGCCGTGCGCTGGCGCGCCGGTGAACTCGAACACTAGCTAGAGTGATAGAAAGAAGACGCTAGACATGTCACTTTGCAACACTCTCAGAGGTTCTATGGATAAGCTGCGCTCAAGACTGCTTGGACTACCTCGACGCCACAAACGGCTGATCCAGGTAGCGACCGATGTAATTCTGGTCTGGTTCGCGCTGTGGCTGGCGTTTGTCGTGCGCCTGGGCATCGATGACCTGGCCAACCCTGTCCGTGATCACACCTGGCTGTTCATAACGGCGCCGATCATCTCGATCCCGTTGTTCATCCGCTTTGGTCTTTACCGGGCGGTGATGCGCTATTTCGGCAATGACGCACTGATCGCCATCATCAAGGCGGTCACCCTGTCGGCGCTGATCCTCGGTTTCATCATCTACTGGGCCAGCAACCACCAGAACGTGGTACCGCGCTCGATCACCTTCAACTACTGGTGGCTGAGCCTGATCATGGTCGGCGGCCTGCGCCTGGCCATGCGCCAGTACTTCCTCGGCGACTGGTTTGCCACAGCCGTACAGCACGTGCCCTTCGCCAACCGCGACGACGGCCTGCCACGGGTGGCCGTCTACGGCGCCGGCTCGGCCGGTAACCAGCTGGTGGCAGCGCTGCGCATGGGCAAGGCCATGCGCCCGGTAGCGTTCATCGACGACGATGTCAGCATCACCGACCGTGTGATCGCCGGCCTTCAGGTGTACCAGCCGGAACAGCTGCAACGCATGATCGACGATACCGGCGCCGAAGAAATCCTGCTGGCGCTGCCCTCGGTCAGCCGCAGCCGTCGTCGCGAAATCCTCAACCTGCTGGAAGGTTACCCACTGCACGTGCGCAGTGTGCCCGGCTTCATGGACCTGGCCAGCGGCCGGGTCAAGGTGGACGACATCCAGGAGGTGGACATTGCCGACCTGCTTGGCCGCGACGCGGTGCCTGCCCAAGGCGACCTGCTACAGCACTGCATCATCGACCAGACGGTCATGGTGACCGGGGCCGGCGGCTCGATCGGCTCCGAGCTGTGCCGCCAGATCCTCGGGCAGACACCGCGCACCCTGCTGTTGTTCGATCACAGCGAATTCAACCTGTACACCATTGCCGGCGAACTGGAGCAGCGCATCATTCGCGAAGGCCTGGCCGTGCAGCTGATCCCCATCCTCGGCTCGGTCCGCGACCAGGCCAAGATGCTCGATGTGATGCGCGCCTGGCAAGTGGACACCGTGTACCACGCCGCGGCCTACAAGCACGTACCGATCGTCGAGCACAACATTGCCGAAGGCCTGTCGAACAACGTGTTCGGCACCCTGTACACCGCTCAGGCCGCGCTGCAGGCCGGCGTTGCCAACTTTGTGCTGATTTCCACCGACAAGGCCGTGCGCCCCACCAACGTGATGGGCAGTACCAAGCGCCTGGCCGAAATGGTGCTGCAGGCCCTTAGCCGCGAGCTGGCGCCAGTACTGATGGGCGACACCGGCAACGTCTCGCAGGTGAACAAGACCCGCTTCACCATGGTGCGTTTCGGCAACGTGCTGGGTTCGTCGGGCTCGGTCATTCCGCTGTTCCACAAGCAGATCAAGGCGGGTGGGCCGTTGACCGTGACCCACCCGAAAATCACCCGTTACTTCATGACCATCCCCGAGGCCGCGCAACTGGTGATCCAGGCCGGTTCCATGGGGCAAGGCGGTGACGTGTTCGTGCTGGACATGGGCGAACCAGTGAAGATCGTGGAGCTGGCGGAAAAGATGATTCACCTGTCCGGCTTCAGCATCCGCTCCGAGCGCAATCCGCTGGGTGACATTGCCATCAACTTCACCGGCCTGCGCCCGGGCGAGAAGTTGTACGAAGAGCTACTGATCGGCGACAACGTGATTGCCACCCGTCACCCCATGATCATGAGCGCAAACGAGGACTACCTGCCCTGGGATGTGCTGAAGCAGCGCCTTGACGCCCTGCGCGCGGCGACTGCGGAAGATGACTTTGCCACCGTGCGACAGCTGCTGCGTGACACCGTAAGCGGCTACGTGCCCGGCGGCGACATTGTGGATTGGTTGTACCAGCGCCGACGCATGGAGCCCTGAACGCTGTACTTACAAAATGAACGGCGGTGCCGATACAGGAACGCCTACATGAACTTCAAACGCTGTGAAGTTTGAACGCGGGAATTGGGAAGAACTGAACGATGACTATTCTGGTAACTGGTGGTGCGGGTTTCATTGGCGCGAACTTCGTGCTGGACTGGCTGGCCAGCAATGATGAGCCCATGGTCAACCTCGACAAACTCACCTATGCAGGCAACCTGCAGACACTGAGCAGCCTGCAGGGTGACGCGCGGCATATTTTCGTGCATGGCGACATTGGTGATTCCGCGCTGGTGGACCAGCTGCTGAAAACCCACCAGCCACGCGCCATCGTCAACTTTGCCGCCGAGTCCCACGTCGACCGTTCGATCCACGGCCCGGAAGACTTCATCGAAACCAACATCGTCGGCACCTTCCGCCTGCTGGAAGCAGTACGCGCCTACTGGGGCGGCCTGGATGACCAGGCGCGCCATGCGTTCCGTTTCCTGCATGTGTCCACCGATGAAGTTTACGGTTCGCTGGCCGCCGACGAACCTGCCTTCACCGAAACGCACCAGTACCAGCCCAACAGCCCGTACTCGGCCAGCAAGGCCGCCAGCGACCACCTGGTGCGCTCGTACCACCACACCTACGGCCTGCCGGTGCTAACCACCAATTGCTCGAACAACTACGGCCCTTATCACTTCCCGGAAAAGCTCATCCCGCTGATGATCGTCAACGCCCTGGCCGGCAAACCGCTGCCGGTATACGGCGACGGCCAGCAGATTCGCGACTGGCTGTACGTCAAGGACCACTGCAGCGCCATCCGCCGCGTGCTGGAAGCTGGCAAGACCGGCGAGGTGTACAACGTGGGCGGTTGGAACGAAAAGCCCAACCTGGAGATCGTCAACCGCGTGTGCGCTCTGCTGGACGAACTGCGCCCCCGCGCCGACGGCAAGCCCTACGCCGAGCAGATCACTTACGTGACCGACCGCCCAGGCCATGACCGTCGATATGCCATCGACGCCCGCAAGCTTGAGCGCGAACTGGGTTGGAAGCCTGCCGAAACCTTCGAAACCGGTATTCGCAAGACCGTGGCCTGGTACCTCGACAACCAGGAGTGGGTGCAGAACGTACAGTCTGGAAGCTACCGCGACTGGGTCGAAAAAAACTACGCAGGGCGCTCGGCATGAAGATTCTGCTACTGGGCAAGGACGGCCAGGTAGGTTGGGAGCTGCAACGCAGCCTGGCCCCGCTGGGCCAGGTGCTGGCGCTCAATTCCCGCAGCAAGGCACACTGCGGCGACCTGGCCAACCTGCCGGGCCTGGCTGAAACCGTGCGCGCCTACGCCCCCGATGTAATCGTCAACGCCGCCGCCTACACCGCCGTTGACAAGGCGGAGAGCGACCGCGAGCAAGTCTTCAAGGTTAACGCCGAAGCCGTCGGCGTGCTGGCCCGCGCCGCTGCCGACTGCGGAGCACTGCTGGTGCATTACTCTACCGATTACGTGTTCCCGGGGCAGGGCACTCAAGCCTGGCGCGAAGACGACAACGTCGGCCCACTGAATGCCTATGGCGAAAGCAAGCTGGCCGGCGAACAGGCCATCCAGGCTGCCGGTTGCCAGCAACTGATCTTCCGCACCTGCTGGGTGTATGCCGCTCGCGGCAACAATTTCGCCAAGACCATGCTGCGCCTGGCTGCGGAACGCGACAGCCTGGGCGTTATCGACGACCAGCATGGCGCCCCGACCGGTGCCGAACTGATCGCCGACATCACCGCCCACGCCATCACCGCCACCCGTCGCGACCCGGCCCTGGCCGGCCTGTACCACCTGGCGGCGGCCGGCGAAACCACCTGGTGCGGCTACGCTCGTTATGTGCTGGAGCAGGCAGTGGCCCTGGGGGTGCCATTGAAAGCCCACGCCGAAAAGGTCAACCCATTGACCACCGACGACTACCCGACTCCGGCCAAGCGGCCGGCCAATTCGCGTCTGGACACCCATAAACTGCAGCAAGCCTTTGCCCTGACCCTGCCAGACTGGCGCCTGGGTGTGGCTCGCATGCTTTCGGAAATACACGAGAAATGACCACTATGAAGCGTAAAGGCATCATTCTGGCGGGCGGGTCGGGTACCCGTCTGCACCCCGCGACCCTGGCTATTTCCAAGCAGCTGCTGCCGGTGTACGACAAGCCGATGATCTACTACCCGCTGACCACCCTGATGCTGGCGGGTATCCAGGACATCCTGATCATCTCCACCCCGCAGGACACCCCGCGTTTCGAGCAACTGCTGGGCGACGGCCACCAGTGGGGCATCAACATCAGCTACGCCGTGCAGGCTTCGCCAGACGGCCTGGCACAGGCCTTCCTGATCGGTGAGGAATTCATCGGCAACGACCTGTCGGCGCTGGTGCTGGGCGACAACATCTATTACGGCCACGACTTCCAGCAACTGCTGCGCAACGCCATGGATCGCGACGAAGGCGCCAGTGTGTTCGCCTACCACGTGCACGACCCCGAGCGTTACGGCGTGGTCGAGTTCGATGAGAAGGGCAAGGCAATCAGCCTGGAGGAAAAGCCGACCAAGCCGAAGTCCAGTTATGCCGTGACCGGGTTGTACTTCTACGACAAGGACGTGGTCGAGATTGCCAAAGGCATCAAGCCGTCTGCGCGGGGTGAACTGGAGATTACCGATTTGAACCGGGTGTACCTGGAGCAGAACCGGTTGTCGGTGGAGATCATGGGGCGCGGGTATGCCTGGCTGGATACCGGGACGCATGATTCTTTGCTCGAGGCTAGTGGGTATATCGCGACCATTGAGCGGCGGCAGGGGTTGAAGGTGGCTTGTCCGGAAGAGGTGGCGTACAGGCAGGGGTGGATTGGGGCGGAACAGTTGTTGAAGCTGGCGGAGCCGTTGGCTAAGAATGGGTATGGGCAGTATTTGAAGAGGTTGGTGGGGGATAGGGTTTATTGATAGGTTTTTTGGCCTTTACCCTTGAGGTGGAAGGCTTTTGGAACTTCAGATTTTGCGAAAATCAAGAATCCCTAAATCAAATTTTCTTGATAAACGAAGCTTGTCAGCAAGTCGGAGGTTCTTACTTCCGACCCGCCGCCAGTATTTGGGTGGGTCGGAAGCTCTGGGGTGATAAAAACAGAATGTTTAGAATTATTGAGTGCTATTCCTGCCTAGCTGTTGTGCTTTTGAGGCCAGGGCGGCAATAGGCTGCGGCAAGGTTCCAGTCTTAATAACCTCTCGGCCAATGAGTTCCGATCCAATCATGCTCAGGTGGCCACGATCATAGTAAAGCAGCGCGCCATCCTTATAGGCAGAGCAAACTCCGCTTTTGCAAACTTGATCCCTGACGCCAAAAGTGCTGACATTCGGATATCGGTCCGCCAATTCTACGAGAAAGGCATTTGTTTTGCTATCCGATGTCGAAGCGAAGATGGCTTTTGAAACGCAATCCATACCAGGGAAGCGGATAGCTTTGGCACTGCACATGCGATCGAGCTCTTCAAACACAGGAACGTTCAAGGCGATGAGCACTTGGTTACCGTTGCTGGCCAATTCGGCAATAGTCTTCTCGAACTGTGCCTGCCCATTCGCTTTTGCGTAATTATCCCAAGCTGCACCAATGATCACAGTGCGATAGTTTTTTGACTCGGCAAACGCTTTGTTATTGAATTCTTGGCACGATTGCTGTTGAGCCGGAGGTACCAAGCCTTTTAGCTCGCGGACCGGCGGGCAGGAGGAGTGTGAGATATTACGGACAGCGAAGTGAGAGTTTTCTGCTACAACCTTTAAGTAGCCCACATAGTGGGCTGCATTGGAGTCGCCCCACAGCAGCGTCTCTGCCGGCGTCGACTTATCACCGATCAGGCATCGATCTTGAGTCCATAACTCTGGATTATTCTTGAACATTTGGCAATTGAACGGGAACTTACTTGCTGCTTTCGTGTTGAAATCATGCTGATTCAGTTGCGCGAGATACACTTTGCCAGAAGCTGTGGGCCATAGCCCTTTATTTTGGACCAGAACATAGCTCACGGCAATAACTGCAAGGCTTGTTGCAAAGATCGGAGTTGCTTTAGTGATTAGCCATCGCGGCGAATGCGATCGGAAGGGGGTTTCGATCAGACGGTAGGTGAGTTCGGTCAGTCCCCACATTAGCAGAGCACAGGTGATGCCCCCGGCCAGAGTGGGCTCTCCGTAGGCATAACGATAGAAAGCCAGCACCGGCCAGTGCCAGAGGTAGAGGGAGAACGAACGGAAGCCAATTTTCCGAGCAATAGGGTTTGCGAGAATTTTAGGAAGCAGGCCAGCCTGATTGGATCCCCCAAGAATCAAAAGGGCCGCACCAACCGATGGGATGATAGAGCGAATGCCAGGGAATCCTCCTTTCTCATCGAGCAAGACTAGTGACACAGCGATGAGCGCTAGGCCCACGAAGCTGGCAACATTCGCCACAGCAGTGCTAACACGGCGAGAATCCTGCCACAGGAAAAGCAATGCGCCGATCAGCAATTCGCCTGCACGAGAAGGCAGCATGTAGTAGGCAAATGATGGTTCTCGAGTTACGTAGTATTCGCTTACCGCGAACGAGGCGATCGCGATAATCACAGCGCTGGCCGCAAGCAAGCGCTTACCACCCAATTTCATGGCAATGATCATCAGGGCTGGCCACACTAGGTAAAACTGCTCTTCAACACCCAAAGACCACATGTGCAGTAGGGGCACGGTTTCAGAGGATGGCGCGAAATAGCTGGTGTCCAGGAATAGCCAGAAGTAGATGTTCGCGGCTGAAAGTGCCGCAGCGATGGAGGAACCCGATAGATCTTTAACATCGGCCGGCATCATCAGCAGAGATCCAGTGATTAGCGTAATAGCTGTGACGAAGATCGCCGCCGGTAAGATTCGACGCACCCGGCGACCATAGAAGTCAGCGAATGAGAAACTCGGGCCGTTGCCATAGATGATTCCAGTGATCAGGAACCCGGAAATGACGAAGAACGCGTCTACACCGACAAAACCGCCGGGTAGCCATTGCTTGTTGAAGTGGAAGAGTGTTACAGCCAAGACGGCCAGTGCCCTCAGTCCATCGATGTCTGGGCGATAGGCTAATTGCTTACTATGCATTTACTGAATCCCTTGGAGCTTTCAAAGGTTACGATGATACCGTTTTGCTTTGCTCTTGGCCTAGGATTTCTCACAAGGACATGTTGGTTTGATGTATTGCCGCCAAATAGTGCGAAGGCGGCGAAGATTGAAAAAGATCCTATTAGTTTTATCTGAATGGTCCAGAGTACATAGTTATAGCGACTATCTCCCAGAGCTAGTGCGCCAAAAATTGCGTCTCGGATCGCTCCGCCCCATGTAGCGTTGAATAGATAGAGTGTGGAAAGTACCGGGGTAGGAGTCACATTCGGAGCTCCATAAGCGCCGAGCTTCATGAGAGTACATCCGATCAGAACAGATACGGCGACGGGTACACCTAAGCGGACATAGCGTTTGACAGTGGCTTTGCGAATAGCATTCAGGACATTTGTGTGCCTTGAAACGCTATAGGTGAGAACTAGCCCGCTCAAAATAAAAAAACATTGAGACGGAGAAACCGCCACGGTAAAAAAAGAGAATGGGCTATCAGACCACTCTATTCCGTCTAACGGGCGACCTTTGGTGCGTTGGTCTAGATGCATGGCTGGATAGTACCAGAATAACGCATGGGTAAATATCACGATCACGGCAGCAATGCCGTGAATCCATCCAGCTTGGACAGACTCATTTTTGAGGTCCCCTTATCATTATTTATTCAATCCTATAGTTGTGCTTAGATGGTTATCTGCTTCAATTTCCGGATGGAAAAACCAAAGGCGATTTTTTTGTTTAGCTGCTTGATTAGTAGTACTCGGTTGCGCTCAGGTGAGCTGTTCGGGTTCATTGCATGATGAGCGGGCGAGATACTTAGGGGAAATTTGCAATACATCTTGAGCCATTTTTTTCTTGATCTCGCGGCGGGAGAACTGTTGCACAAAATCATGGCGTGACGTTTTCTGTATCTTCAGACGGTGTAATGCATCAATAGCACTGTCGATATTGCAGGGAGGGAATAGTGCTGCGTTTTTGATTCGTTTCTGTGCGAACCTTCCAGCGTAGCCCGACAAGCCGCCCCAGATTGGTTTGTCTGTCGCGGCGTACTCGAAAAGTTTGGAGGGCAGTACGCGACGGAAGGCCTTTAAATTATTGAGATGTAGAAACAAAACATCAGCTTGCTGATAAATACGCAGCAATTGCTCGCGCTTCATCGGTGGCGAAATTCGTACGTTCTTGACTTCAGCGCGATCAAGAGCCTTTCTCAAGGTTTCCAGAGCACCGCCGGCTCCTATTAGATGAAAATCGACCTTGTCAGCCAAACGCTTAGCCAATTCGGGAAGGATTTGATGTAGCCCTTGCCCAGTTCCAATATTGCCGGCATATACAACCTGCAACTTTTCAGAGCGGTCTTGGGGAGCAGGCAGTTGAGGGGTTGGAAACTGCTCGATGAATAGATCATCTACACCATTGGTGTAAAGCGTGAACTCCCGTCCAGGGTAGCGGGTGGTAAAATAAGGCAAGAAACCTGGAGAGATAAGATTCACCCTCGTTGCTTGGCTGACTGTCCACCGCTCTATGGGGGAGAAGATTGATGCAGCTAATTGGCCCCAGCGAAGTGGGAGTAATTCTCGTAAGGTATCTACGAAGATGTCGCGAATGTCGAGATATAGGCCGCATCCGTTGCGTTTTGAGATCAGGGCACCTAGAGATGCCGTCATCAGTCGTGATGATGTAGCAAAAACCAGATCATACTTTTTCTTACGAGTGATCTTTATGGCATTGAAAGCGAAGCTGGCAAATGCTCTCGCTTGATCCCTAATACCGCTCCGATGCGCAGGAACGTCAATCCGCCTGATTGTCAGTAGCGGCAAGCGCTCAATATTCACCGCGGTGGCCCTGAAGGAGTGGTATCGGTTCGGTTGAGTGGTAACAACTTCAATCTCAACGTGATCTCCCAGTTCGGCACGAAGTGCATTGACAAGTGCTTCCGCACGGAATGAACCAGCAGAAAGGTCTGGTGGATAGTAGAAGCTCAGCAGGAGGATCCGCGTGGTCATGATCTTGCCTGCGGTGAGTTTGATGCCGGAGAAAGGACCTGTTGGTACAAATCAACCAGACGCGACTCCTGCTCCTCCCAGTTCAAGGTGCTAGAAGTAATGCGTGCATTCTGCGAATAGACGTTACGCAAGCTGGCATCGGAAACCAGTTTGCTGAGGGCTTTTGCAAGAGCCGTTGCATCATTGGCTGGAACGAGCAGTCCAACATTATGGCTACGCACGATGCGGCGGATCTCCGGGAAATCCGTCGCGACAACTGGTAATCCGGCATTCAAGTACTCAAACAATTTATTCGAGTCGGTGGTGTAGTGATTAAGGCAAGTGTTCTCAATCGGTTGTACACCAATGTCCGCAGAGGCCGTATAGCTGGGTAGTTCTGCAAGCGCCACCGTTGGTATGAAGCGCACTCGCTCTTGCAACTCCAGCTCTTCACTAAGCCGCATCAGGCTGTGAGTTAGGCGTCCTCCACCGATGAACACGAAATAGGCATCTGGTACATTTGCCGCGGTATAAATGAGTTTCTCGAGGCCACGGCCTTGTTGCAGGCCACCTTGATAAACAATGATTGGCCAATGCTCAGTCAGACCAAGCTCCTCACGAATTCGGTTTGTGGGGCTGCAATGCGTCAACCGTGGACGGTTCTGGAGCACTGTCGGTCGTGTGATGTGATATGCCCGGGCAAAATACTTTGCGCGAGCATCCGTGGTCGTGATCGTGCCATCTGCTGTGGGCATAAGTCGTTTCTCAACCATGCCCACCAGTCGGCGGAAGCTGTCGTAACCTTCACGACTGGTACTGATTTCATGGGCGTCGTAAACCAGGCGTGCACGGCTCAACCGAGAAGCCAGCCAAGCTGTCGGCAGTGTGTTTACATCGTGTGAGTGGACCACGCTTGCGCCATAGCGGACCATATGAACGAGAAGGCCTATGTGGGTCCAGGCGCGGGCGATGAGGCGCAATATCTGATGTTTAAAACTTAGTTTACCAATGGGGCCCTGACTTGTGCTGGTCTGAGAGGACTTTGCGGAAGCGGTTCTTCCTTTACGCCAACGCCACAGCGGGCTACGTGCTACGCGGAAGACTTCGATTCCGCCTTCCAAGCGCTCTTGCTGCTGTGTAATGCCGGGAGTGTGTAAGGCGAATACTCGGACTTGATAACCCGCCCCTTGCAATGTCTGGGCTTCCTTGAGTACTCGGGCATCATTAAGAAACTCATTCCAGACGATCATAGCGATTTTTTTCATTTAATCGACTCCTGCCCAACTTTTTGGGTTTTTTCTGCCTCAGTTGCAGCAAGAATGTCATCCAGCAACCTTAATGCAGCTGGATAGTCCTTCCTTAGCAGGAATTTTTCAAAACTATACATGAATGCCGACAGCACAATATCATCGGTAGTCGTGTTTACGAGGCTTGCGCGGTGGCTGCGAGCAGCTTCGATCGCCTTGCAAAGGCGCTCCTTTTCACCGACGGGCCAGTTGCTTCCAACAGCTTCAATCCGCCAACTACTCCAGTGGCTAAGTTGATACTGATTTGAGGCGGAAACAAGTAGTGCCTCTGAAGTGATGTCCAGTGATACGATCTGTCGCGGTAGATCGTTGAGTCTTCCGACAATCAACTCAAAAGAGTCTAGAAGGCGTTCTACCTTATCTGCCTCTTCAGGGGTGGAGCAGACAAAACGCAGCGGTTCTATGATGTTCCTGTCCAGGCGTTGCTCCAGATAAGGGCGGGTACGGCTGAAACGCAATATTAATTCTCTGGCTGGTTCGCAACGAAGAAGCTGCTCGTTAATTGCTACGACGCCATCGCCAATTTGACGACGGATCAGTTTCTTATGGCCATTTAGGCGGAAAAGGTGGCAATCGACTCCATGTAGCAAGTAATGTCCAAGCCACTTGAGTGATGGCAGATCTGGTTGATACTTGAGTAGCAAACGTTCCTGCTCAGCCAGAGTGGCAATGTTGTTGCCGAACAGCTTGGCTAAGTACTCTTGAGGGTTTTCGTTATTCAGTACGGTGATGTGAAATGCATAGACATCTACAGCATCAATCTGGTGCCAGCTGATTTGCAGCCCATTGCTAGTATCGACACCCGCTTGGCCCATGAGTGTTTCTGCCCAGGCTTCACGACTGGAAGGACTAAGCAGGCATTCGAGTTGCTGGTTGTTCTGCCGTTGTTCGAGTAATGGCTGGGACTGGAAGAACATGGCGTTGATCTGACGATGCTGCATGCGCAAGCTGACAACGTCCTGCACCATGCTGGTCAAGCGCTGCAAGGCTTGGCGCATAACCAGTACCGCAATGACTGCGTGAAATATGCGCTGGTGTGGGAAGTACAAGAAGTCGGCAACCAAGCAAAAAAAACTAAGCAGGAACCCAGTGGCTGAAAGCGCATTGAGAATGTTGCTGTGGTTTTGCTGGAAATGGACCTGAGCTTTCGGGCTGAAATTGTATGCCGTGATGCACAATAGTGTGGCAAGCACGGTGTAGCCGAATACGACGACTAGTAGCTTTGGATAGATTATCAGGAGGGCCATGGTGCTAATGACAAAGAAAAGCGCCGCAGCCATGGCTCGAGTGAATCTCGAGTATGCATAGGCCGCAATTTTTTCCTGATTTTCAAACATATTTAGTTTGGCGCTGCGTAATAGCAAAGCTCGCGCACCTTGACGGCAGCGGTAAGCGATCAACAGCTCACTGAGCAGATAGAGCACATAGCACACTGCCGCGGCCGCACTAAGAGATACGATCAAGTGGTTTTTCTTCAGTACTTGGAAAGCGCTGGGGAAGTAGTTCGGTATTTTTTCCGAGCCCAGTAAGATAATTACCTTTAAGGGAAGGAAAAAGGCGAGCAGCAGGAAAATCTGGCTCGCCAAGGTTGTGATCTGCACAGTAATGGTCGTGAAGGGCACAACCCGCAGAAGCTTGATGCCTATCGACAGACACCAGCCTAGCGTCGATCTAATATGATGCTGAAGCTTCATCTGGAGATGATATTTTCAATAGTGTGGTTCGACGCTGGTTTGATCATTTTTCTTGCCAGTAAAGAGTTGCAATGGTCATAGTCTTTGCGTCGTTGTTGACAGTGGTATAAATGCCGCCGATCACTGGCAGGTCTTTCTTGTAGTACTGGACTTTGAATTGGCTGCTGTCACTGCTGATAATCTTGCGAGTAAAGCCTGCGTTCTGCAAGTGCATGTATACATCGTTCTCGGCCAGTTTGTCTGCGGTCGAATAGCTGTATTCGTGCAAGCTCATTTTCCCGGCGGTGTTCGGCTTTTCATAAGACTTCATGTGCTTGGCGTTCAGCTGTAAGATCGAACCGTCGGTCAGAGTAAGTTTCGCTTTAGACTGCGCACTTTCTGCGGCTTGGGAGTCAGTTTTTGCAGGGTCGATGTCTTGTTGATCGCAGCCGGAAATGGCGAATGCAAACAGGGAAAGTAGAGCGGCGGTTTTGATTTTCATGTTCCGGTTATTCCTTTGGATCAAATCATGACTCGTGCGAGTAGCTGTTTGGCAACAGTTTTGTAGTAGGTGCTGTCGTAGTGGTAGGGACAGAATGCCCACTTATGATCACCACCCGCAACCAGCCCAGCTTCCAAACCACCTATTTGCTCAACGGCGGTGGAGGAGTCTTCAAGGCTGGCAAGCATGGGATCGATAACCGAATTATTAAGTTCGATCAAACGTTCAAATTCACCGCCTTTGAAACTTTCAACTGTATTGTCAGACCTATAATTCTGCGCCCAAGTCGCCTTGTGAACAAAAATATTCGGACAGATAGTCGCAACTCTATCAATGAATGCGGGAAGGGCCCACTCCCGAAGCTGCTGGACCTCAGGGCTCCAAGGTCGCTTAATTTCATGGGCGATGCCTTTGCGTTCAAGTGCTTTCAATAGCGGACCGCTAGCAGACATGAGCGAGTTTTGGTGCTGAATTATACCGATTCGCTCGTCAATGAAATCTATAATTACGATGTCAGGTCTTGACTGCTCAAGCAACTGCCAATGAGATTTCATTTTGTCCAATAGGGAGCAGGACCCCTCAAAAGAACTGGAATCAATTGTGATCCTGGGGTCAGTGCACGGAGGAGACATCCACGAGATTACAGAAGTTCGTGCCATGTAGAAGCAAACTTCAAAATTGCTTAACGCGCCCTTCTGGAAGTCGAACAAATCTCGCGTGGCTGGTGATCCGAGAATTGCAACGCGGATTTTATCCTTGAGTGGGCCAGCAGGATTAGGGCGTACTGCGGTACGTTCAAGCCTTGCTTTTCTGGCCATTAGAGCATCAAGGGCGGTATTTGGTTGCTCTGTGCCTTTATTCAGCTCTACCTTAATTTGGTTGCGCACGTTACCAAGTTTTTCAAGATACTTGTGCGGCATGCCAATAGGTGATTGCTTCAGAAGCGCCGAAAGGAAATCGAGGCGTTGTTGGCTCAGGCCGAAAGCACGCAGCTGTGACTCTTCTAGCCCCGTAGTTTTGTTTGTGTCACCAAGAATGCGTGCTCGGGCACCGAAAAAGTAGGAGTCACTCAAAGGGTGCTTAGTATAGGTGTAAAGCGGCTGCTTTGACTTAAGCAGAATGTGCTTTGCATTGACCTCCTGCTTTTTCAGGGTTTCAACCACCATATGGTGGGCATACTGAGTGATGCTCCGAGTCTTTTTGCCGCTAGTCTTGTCCACCAGTGTCAGAGCAAGTGCCAATGTGTCGTAGGTCACGGCACGGTAGCAGTCATCGGATGGAAGGAACTCAAGTCCATTGTGCAGCGAAATCAATAGCATGCCTTCGGAATGTTCTTCCGACCGCGCATGCTGCTGGATGGTATCTATCACATCCTGATGAATGCAGTCATCGTCATCTATTCGCGATGTGAGCACAATATCATCACGCGTCTGATCCAAGATTTTAGTCACTTCCCTGTTGGTCAGTGAGTAATCACTGACCTTAAGCGTCTTGGCATTTAAGCCCGACGAAATAATTGCCGCCTCAAGGCGCGCTAGGTGTAGGACTGGGAGAGCTTCGTCTATGAAGATCGTCCACTCAAAGTCTCTGTTGCGTTGGTTGGCGAGGGACGGGAAGACCGTATTGGTGAAAATCTCCAGCCGATACGACAACCACAGCTCATCCTTGATTCCGATGCCAAAGTTGGTGAAAACGTAATGTTTCAAAGACTTGCTCATATCTACTTCAAACGTCTCGGAATATATTTAGTTCAAGGGTGGCCATCTTCTTCCAATCGCTTTGGCTTCGCACGCGCTCTGCAGCTTGGCGCGACAGGGTGGAGAACAGCGTTTGATCCAGATAGATGCGTTCAAGGGCTTCGGCCAGTTGTACGGCGCTTTCCGGTTCAACGACAAAGCCACTTTCCTCATCCACGAACTCCGGAATTGCTGCCACACAGGTTGTGACAGGGACCAGACCGGAAGCCATGGCTTCGTCCCGCGATACGCCTTGGGTGTCCATTCGGCTAGGGCACAGGAATACCCCGTGTTCCTTGTGCAGTGCGGCAATCTCCCCATGGTTGAGGAAGCCACGCTCGATGTGCACGTTCGAGTAAGAACGCAGCGGTGCTAGAGTCTCTTCGAACAATGGTCCATCGCCCATGAGTCGGAACGACATGTCCTTGAACCAAGGTTTTTCTGCCAGAAGCTCAATGGCCTTGACGGTCAAGTCGTTAGCGTACGTCCGCGAAGTGTACGGGCGGATAGATAATACCTTTTTACGCTGCTCTGGTGCTTTCTGAACAAAATTGAAGTTTTCGGTATTGATTGGATTGTGGATGATTTCGTACTGATCTTCTGGCAGACGGAAGCCAAGGTCTTCCATGACTTCTTCTGCAAAGTAGCGGGAAACGAACACCAGCTTCAGGTTCTTGTGCATCGGCTGCAGGATGTCGCGCCAGAAGCGCATGCGTTTGTCGCTGGCAAGCTTGCCCAAGTGCAGCTGTTCGTCGGTGCTGAAATTATACTCGCGACGCCACCACGGCTGGATTTCAGAGCCATGGACCCAGACGATGATTGGGGTTGTGTTCAAATACGGGCGCAACGCATTCCACATAGTCTCGTCTAGGAAATGAACGAGAATCGACTTATAGTGGTTCTTCTCCAGCATTTTTGCCAAGGTAGAGCGGCAGCCGGTAACCACGTCGATGTTCTGGAATTCCTGATAGCTGACAGTCTCATTGTCGCGCAGGCGGAAGACATCTACCTCGACGCCTTTTTGCTGATACGCCGAAATTCGGCTATGCACAAACTTATTGCGATATAGGTCTGCGTAAGCTGGGTAGTGGTTGGTCAGCAGCAAATGCTCACCGCGGCCCATCATTTCAGAGGGTTGCAAGTTACGATGGCCAAGCACCAGGGCTTTCAACTCTGTGCTTCCTGCTGCATAGGCGCGAAGGCCAAAGCGAATATAGACCGTTTCTGGCGGCAACTCGGCTGTCTGATTACGATTGGCATACTGCATGACATGGCTGATCCGCTGCTTGTCTGCATCGAGGAACAGCACTACGAGTTGCAAATTGAGGCCTGGGGTGCAATCGAGGAACAGTTTGAGTTTACCGTCTACGCAACCTAGTTCTTCTACGCTGGCTTCGTGCTTTGCATAGATGTATTCGTGCTTGCCGTCTGCCAGCTTGGAATGTATATGCCAGCTATCGCCGTCAACCGAGAGATCAAGGAACTTGTTGCGAGAGACACCAAACATTTCGTCCAAGCCGCGACCACTGATTTCAGGTGCATCACGGCTGACTTTCAGTGGCGCAATGGACTGCGCACGTGCCTGCAATTGGTCAATGGCTATGCCGAGGTTCAGCTCAAGGTCGTTGACCTTGGCGCCGATACCTTCATGGTGTACAGCGCCGTTCTCGCAGTAGTTGAACGGGTCGATGGCCACGCTTTGGGCATGGGTGTACTGCAATGATGGCAGGTTCTTCAACCAGCTGAGTATCGGCTGGGCCTCAACGATTTCGGTCGCAACCAACGATCGGCGGGCACTTAGCTTGTGGGTCGGGCGATAGGCTTGTTCGTTCGACAGCAGTTCGGCATTCTGGCTCTTGCAGGTGAAGTGTGCCGCTTTACCGACTACCTGGGCACGGCTGTAGCGGGTTGCCAGTGCCAGGTCGAGCAGGTAGTTCGGTCCGTAATAGTCGCTAGGCTCAAAAGCTGCGACCCAAGGTGTATTGCCAACCAGTTCTCCAAGCGAGGTCTTCTTCAGATTAGCCGGTTTAAGCACCTGTATGCGTGGATCATCGCCGACGATACTGCTCTGGTAGGTATCGCTGATGACGATCATTCGTACTTGGCTATAAGTCTGGCGATCCAGGTTGGCACGCAACAAATCGAACTGCTCGCGGTCTTGCGCTTCGCCGATGACCACAATCTCCGGCAGGCGCTGGGCCTTTGCGGTACCGGTGACCTTGCTCATCACGTAATCCAGTCGCTGAGTGTAGGTATGCTCCTGCATGACTTTGCGCAGGGCAGCCAGCCGCAGTTTGTCTGCGTTCAGCGGGTCTTCCGCCAGCAGTTGCAGGCGGCGGAGCATTTCTTCGCCGTTGTCGGTGGTAACAACCAGGTCGCCGAACAGCAGGCGTACGCCGCGAGAGAAGTTGCTCACGGTGAGGGTGTTGCAGCCGAGCAATTCGAAGACGCGACGGGCAAACATCGATTGAGATTGTTTGATCGAGTTCAGGTTGATCGCGTAGCGATAGCCCTTGTAAGCCGTGTCGATTTTCTCGAAGGGAAGGGTACCGACGATGTACGGTTGGTATTCCGCGGGGAACTGGTAGTTGACGTCGTTCTTGCCGAAGTTGCGATCGAAGATTTCCAGCGGACGGAACTTCGGCAACTCGCAGACGAAATTACCCAGGTCGCGGGTACGCTCCGGGTAACGCGCGTAGTAGGCGCCAGCGAAGCAGAAGGCGTCTTTGCGCTCGTACAACTCGATCGGGTTATGCAGCGCTGGCTGGCAGGCGAACGGCAACAGGTAGACGCGGTCGTGACCGAGCGCACCTTTATAGCGGTGAATGCAGTCGATATCGGTGGTGAATACGTGGTCGAACTGCTTGGCAGTGGTCAGGAAGGTTTCGAAGTGAACCGGGTCTTCCTTGTTCCAGAACACGGTCGGTACCTTGTTCTGACGGCACCAGGCCAGAATGTCCTGCAGTTCCTGGCCGTTATGGCCAACTTTGCTGCCCCACAGGTCATCCTTGCCGCGCCAGGCGGACTCGATGAACAGCAGTTCTGGACCAAACCCTTCGATTTCTGCTTTCCAGTTGGCTGGCGTTAGCGGCATCAGGTCGCATTCATAGCGGTAGGAGCCGAAAGTGAACTCATCCATCACGCACGCCACTTTCAGGCGACTGACAGGCTGATCAGCCTGGCGCAACAGAGTAGTGCGGCTGTGCTCGCTGGTCGGCAGGGCCGCCGGCAGTTTCAAGTAGTTCTCGTCCTGTACCACAGGTGCCGGCGGCAGCAGTGCCTTGCGTGGTTCGTTGGCCAGCAGCTTCTGCTCGTTTTGCTGGCGTTGCTGGCTGGCTTTGCGGTATAGGCGCAGCAGGCGTACGGGCAGCTTGACCAGGCCGCCCAGTGAGGTGGCGCTGTTCTTGATCTGGTAGCCAAGCTGATAGGTCATGCTTGCGCGGGTTTTCACCAGGCGCTGCTCTGCCAGATTGCGCTGGGCGTTAGCGCGACCGAGGTTTTCATTGAGTTCGTCGATCTTACGTTGCTGAGCGGCGCTGCGTTCCAGCAATTGATTGATGCTGGCCTTCAACTGCGGGATTTGTTCGCCTGTCAGGGCGCGATACTTCATGTTTGCCGCGCCAAGGCCTGCCTTGGACGAGTTGATCTCAGATTCAAGTTGTTGGCGCAGACTCTGCCATTGTTCGTTGGTGGCAGCGAGGCTGGCCTCGGCTGCCTGGCGGCTGGTGCTTTCAAGCAACAGCTGCTCTTCAAGCATGTCTTTGGCCTGGCCAAGCGACTCAACGGTCTCTGCCAGAGCCGCTCGCGCTTCTTCAGATTCAGTTTTGGCGAGTGTCAGCTTATGCAACTGGTCTTCCAACTGGGAACGTTGTTCAATCAAGGCATTGATTGAGCTTGCCTGAGCGCTATGCTCACGCTGGCTTTGTGCTTGAGCGTCGTTCATTAACTGCAACTGCTCTTCCAACTGGGAACGTTGTTCAACCAAGGCATTGATTGAGCTTGCCTGGGCGCTATGCTCACGCAGGCTCTGCGCTTGCGCGTCGTTCATCAACTGCAGTTGAGCTTCCAATGCAGCTTGATGAGCGCGCAAGTCGGTGATGGTGGCGATATGGCTATCAATGACTTCCCGCGCCTGAGCCAACTGATCGTTTGCAGCCTTGAACTGCTTTTCCTGCGCCAGTTGCTTCTCTGCGGCCCCCCGCAGTTCCTCGGAAGCCTCCGTCAATTGCCTTTGTGTTTCGGCGTGCTGATTCTGGAGCTTCTCGTATCGCTGTTCCGCGTCTGCGAGGCTTTTTGTGTGAGCCTCCTCAACCGCCACGAATTTCTGTTCCAGCAGGCCATATTGTTCGGTAGCTAAACGATACTTTTTGTTGGCTTCCACCAGCCGCTGCTTGACCTCATCAAGCTCATGAGCAATCTGAGCCTTGGTGTCGAGGCATTCCTGGTTGGTTTTTTGCAATGTGGCAATGTCTGCTTCACGGTTTTGCAACTGTTTGGCAAGCGCATCAGCCTTTTGGGCTTCCGGTTTGAGCTGGGCGATCTGCTCAGTAGCGCTGCGGTACTTCTTGTTCGCTTCATCCAGACGCTTGCTGATGGCCCCGAGATTTCCACGCAACGTGCGCTCGATGGCTTCGAATGCTTTTTCCAGATCACGAACCCGATCAACTGTCAGCGAGTCGATTACACCTGGTTTATGCGTTTCGCTTTTCACCGCTACGATGCCCAGCCACTTGCCGAGCACCTTGACTTCGACAATCTGCAAGTGCTCGGCCAGCAACCGGAACGGTTCCATCAGGTAGAACGTGTGCTTGTGGTCAATGAAGTCATTGACCCCGAACGGTACGGTAATCACCAGGCGGCCACCCTGCTTGAGCAGGTCGTGGGCCTTTTCGACGAACAGCTCCGGTCGCACCAGGTGTTCGAGCACTTCGCTGATGACAATGGTTTCCGGCTCAACCTCGAGCGTGTCCAGCGCGAGGAAGTCTGAATTTATATACGTGACGTTCTGCTGGATGTGGGCCGGTTCCGCAGACAGGTAGCCCTTGGCCTCTGAGATGGCCTGCGGGCTGGTATCCACACCGGTGACCTGGCAGCCTTCACGTGCCAGCAGCAGGGGCACGATGCCCTGCGAGCAGCCGACATCCAGGATCCGGCGCCCTTTGACCTGGGCGCAGATCCAATGGATGCGGGACTGCGTTTCCCGCATGAACTGCTCCCCCAGCTTGCCGTAATAGGCTTCCATCACACGGTCATGAATATCGGCCAGAGGTGAAGGCAGCTCTGTGTTCACGGTAGGTTTCTCAAGCGTGGGGTTGTTCATGCGGTTTGCTCCATCAAGCCTGGGTAACGCCGGCGGCGTCGATCACGAATGCCGCGTCGCGCACGTTGAAGGTGCCGCGGAATTCGCGGTGCTTCACTAGCAGTACGTGGATGTCGGCGCTGTCCTGGGCAAAGTCGAAGTCCACGTGCTCGTGGCGCGCCAGGCGCTGTGGCAGGGCTTCGATGTTCGGCTCGACCAGTTGCAAGGTGGCTTCCAGCTCGTTGCCCAGGCGCTCGGCAATGCTCAGGGCAGGGCTTTCGCGCAGGTCGTCGATGTCGGCCTTGAAGGCCAGGCCGTAGCAGGCGATTTTTACTTGCTGTGCCGACTTGCCCGGGTTCTTGATCAGGAAGTTGGCCAGGGCCATCTTGACCTTGTCGATCACCCACTCAGGCTTGCTGTCGTTGACCACGCGGGCGGTGCGGATCAGGCGCGCCTGCTCTGGGGTCTGGCTGACGATGAACCATGGGTCGACGGCAATGCAGTGGCCGCCCACGCCTGGGCCTGGCTGCAGAATGTTGACGCGCGGGTGGTGGTTGGCCAGGCGAATCAGCTCCCACACGTCGATGTCCAGCTTGTCGCAGATGATCGACAGTTCGTTGGCGAAGGCAATGTTCACGTCGCGGAAGCTGTTTTCGGTCAGCTTGCACATTTCTGCGGTGCGGGCGTTGGTGACGATGCACTCGCCTTCAACGAAGGTCCGGTACAGGCGTACGGCCGCTTCAGAGCACTTCCTGGTCATGCCGCCGATGATGCGGTCGTTTTCCACCAGCTCGCGCAACACGTGGCCTGGCAGCACGCGCTCAGGGCAGTGGGCAACGCGGATATCGGAGTCTTCACCGTGGGTTTGCGGGAAGGTCAGGTCCGGGCGGGCCTGGGCCAGCCAGAAGGCCATCTGCTCGGTAGCGCCGACAGGGGAGGTGGATTCCAGGATGACCAGGTCACCCTTTTTCAGCACGGGCGCGATGGCCTTGCTGGCGGACTCGATGTAGCTCAGGTCCGGCTGGTGGTCATCCATGAACGGGGTTGGCACGGCGATCAGGAAGGCATCGGCAGCTTCCGGAACGGTGGAGGCGCGCAGGAAGCCCTCGGTCACGGCAGCGTGTACCACCATGTCCAGCTCAGGCTCGACGATGTGGATTTCACCACGATTGATGGTATCGACTGCGTGCTGGTTTACATCGATGCCGATCACGTGCTTCTTGCGAGCGGCGAAAACGGCGGCGGTTGGCAGCCCGATATAGCCCAGGCCTACGACGGAAATCTTGTTGAAGCTCATGCTACTTCCTTGGAACGGGAGAAGTTGGAAAGTGCGTCGAGGATTCGCGCGCACGCTTTTCCATCGCCGTAGGGGTTGTGGGCAAAGCTCATCTCGCGATAGGTCGCATCGTCGGTCAGAAGTTTCGCCAGGTTTTCGGTGATCGATTCCACGTCGGTGCCCACCAGCTTGACGGTACCGGCGGCCACGGCTTCCGGGCGCTCGGTGGTGTCACGCATGACCAGTACCGGCTTGCCCAGCGCGGGGGCTTCTTCCTGGATGCCGCCGGAGTCGGTCAGGATCAGGTAGGAGCGGGTCATCAGGTAAACGAACGGCAGGTAATCCAGCGGCTCGATCAGGTGAATGTTGTTGACGTCGGCCAGCAGACGATTGACCGGTTCGCGCACGTTCGGGTTGAGGTGTACCGGATAGACGATGTCCACGTCAGGGAATTGACGCGCGGTTTGCACCAGCGCCTGGCAGATGCGCTCGAAACCGCCACCAAAGTTTTCGCGGCGGTGGCCGGTGACCAGCACCATGCGGCGCTCAGGGTTCAGGAAGCTGAACTGGTTTTCGAACTGGGTTTTCAGCTCGGGGCTTTCCAGCTTGCGGACCACTTCCAGCAGCGCGTCGATTACGGTGTTGCCGGTGGTGTAGATGGTCGCGGCGTCTGTACCTTCACGCAGCAGGTTGTCCTGAGAGGTGGAGGTGGGCGCGAAGTGCAGGGCGGCCAGCGCGCCGGTCAGGCGGCGGTTGCCTTCTTCCGGCCATGGCGAATACAGGTTGCCAGTGCGCAGGCCGGCTTCCACGTGGGCAATCGGAATCTGCTGGTAGTACGCGGCCAGGCTGGTGGCCAGGGTTGTTGCGGTGTCGCCGTGCACCAGTACCACGTCGGGCTTGAACTCGGCCAGCACAGGCTTGAGACCCTGCAGGATGGCTGTGGTCACATCGGTCAGGTCCTGGCCGGGCTTCATGATGTTCAAGTCATAGTCGGGCGTGATCTCGAACAGCTCCAGTACCTGGTCGAGCATCTGGCGGTGCTGGCCAGTTACGCAAACACGCGACTCGAAACGGTCGTCTTGGGCAAGGTTGAGGGCCAGGGGGGCCATTTTGATGGCCTCTGGGCGTGTGCCAAATACGGTGAGGGTCTTGAGGGACACGGCGACGGTCTTCTGTGTATTGAGTAAAGGCGATTGGATCTGGTGTTTACGGGGTGCAGATCACAGGTATTGCGCAAATCGGCCGGGGGGAGTGGCCTAGGGGGCTCCACACACGCAAGCGCGAACGGGGGGCTTTGAAGGTGGTGAAGAAAAATTCATGTGGCTCGGATCCTTCAAGCGTAGCGGTTGTCCAATGCCCGCAAATTTATCATTTCGTCATCAAGATGACATCCCGTGTGGCACGTTTTTTTCCGCTGATCGTCCGAATTTGCCCCTATCTATCGGGGGATTGGATCCTATTTTTGAAAGTTGCATCAAAAAAAACGATTGTTTGATGTTATTCAGGCATCATGCCAATAAAGTCAATACAACCGAGACATACGACGAATGGGCTGGGGCCTTGTCCGGCAAGGCTTGTGGGAAAAACAACAGCTTTTGGTCTGAATGAAACCTAGGTTAAACGGGAATTTACCTAGCGGCGATTTGCTATCGCCTTTGTTTCATGAACTTATCCTGAAATATGGCGTAATGCCATTGCTTTTTGGGTGGGCGAAGTTGCTTTTTTTAATGTTGGATTCGGTAACGATTAACCGGGTCAAGAGCCTTTTTGCAAAATGGCAGAGCCGCTAGGGTTGATTGCGCAGCCGAAGGAAACCGGCTGCTGGAAAATGACCAACCCAGGAGTGTTCACCATGCGTAACAACGTTCTGTCGTACCTGCTGCTGCCGCTGTTCGCCAGCCTGTCCTTTTCCCTTAGCGCTGCCCCGGCCAGCACCACGGCGGTGGCCGAGCCGGTGCCGGTGGTAACCCAGCAGCAGGCCCAGCAGCCGCAGCGGCTGGACCTGAACACGGCTGATGCGCTTACTTTGCAGAAGGAGCTGAACGGGATAGGGAAGGCCAAGGCTGAGGCCATAGTGGCCTACCGGGAGGCCAATGGGCCGTTTGCTTCGGTGGATGAGCTGCTGGAGATCAAGGGTATTGGTAATGCGTTGCTGGAGCGTAACCGGGACAAGGTGATGGTGGAGTAACGGGGGAAGGGCTGGGGTTTGTGTCCTGGCCCTGACCTTCATGAAGTAGACGCTTCAATTGGCTGGTTGACGCGTTCCCTGTGGGAGCGGCCTTGCGTCGCGAAAGGGCTGCAAGGCAGCCCCAGCAATTTGTGCAGTGCCACTGAAACCCGGGGGCCGCTTTGCGGCCCTTTCGCGACGCAAGGCCGCTCCCACATGGACCGTATCAGCCGGTCAGACCGTTCCAGCGCCGGCAGGCGCGCTAGCGGTCCTGCGCATCCTTGGCATCCGCTTCGGCATTGCGCTCATGCACCTTGCGCAGCTGTTCTTCGGTCAGTGGCAGTTTTTTTGCGGTGTCGCGCAGCAGCATCAGCCCGCCGACGATCGAGCCGAGGGCTATGATGAGTATCAGCCAGGCATACCAGGGCATTGTCGTTCTCCTTTGCTGGTGATGGGCAGCGCTTGTACAAATGTTGAGCAATTGCCCGTTCCGTTGGTTCAATTATAGGAGCCAGCCATTGTCGGGCCAAATCCGTGACCCGCGGGCCCCAAAGCCTGCGCCACTTCGTTTACAATGCGCGCCGTTTTCGACTTGCCAAGAGACCCTGCCCATGTCCGCCTGCCAGACGCCCCTGATCGTCGCCCTGGATTTCCCTACCCGTGAGGCCGCCCTGAAGCTGGCTGACCAGCTTGACCCTGCGCTGTGCCGGGTGAAGGTTGGCAAGGAGCTGTTCACCAGCAGCGCTTCGGGCATTGTCGAAACTCTGTGCGACAAGGGCTTCGAAGTGTTCCTGGACCTCAAGTTCCACGACATCCCCAACACCACCGCCATGGCGGTGAAGGCTGCGGCCGAGATGGGCGTATGGATGGTGAACGTGCATTGCTCCGGTGGCCTGCGCATGATGGCGGCCTGCCGTGAAGAGCTGGCCAAGCGCAGCGGCCCGCAACCGTTGCTGATTGGTGTGACCGTGCTGACCAGCATGGAGCGTGAAGACCTGGCCGGTATCGGCCTGGATGTCGACCCGCAAGAGCAGGTGCTGCGCCTGGCGGCGCTGGCCGAGAAGGCTGGCATGGACGGTTTGGTGTGCTCGGCGCTGGAGGCCCCGGCGCTGAAGGCGGCGCACCCGTCGCTGCAGCTGGTGACCCCGGGCATTCGCCCGGCAGGCAGTGCGCAGGATGACCAGCGCCGTATCCTCACCCCGCGCCAGGCACTGGATGCAGGTTCGGACTACCTGGTGATCGGCCGCCCGATCAGCCAGGCTGCCGACCCGGCGCAGGCGTTGGCTGCGGTTGTGGCGGAGATTCGTGGGTAGGTACCCCGCGTTGTGAAAAAAGGCCGGCACGAGAGTGCTGGCCTTTTTTATTTGGCTTGTTACATGGCACCGCCTTTGACGGTGATCGCCGGCAAGCCGGCTCCCAAGGTACAGCGTCGGGCTCAAGGGGGGGCGCTGTACCTGTGGGAGCTTTCGGCGATGACGCCAGTGTTGGCTACCTCAATCTCAAACCTTGAGTACCAACTTGCCAAAGTTCTCCCCACTGAACAGCTTCAGCAAGGTCTCGGGGAAAGTCTCCAGCCCTTCGACCACATCCTCCTTGCTCTTCACCTGCCCACTGGCCAGCCACCCGGCAATCTCCAGCGCGGCCTTGCCGTAGTCCTTGGTGTAATCCATCACCACAAAGCCTTCCATGCGCGCGCGGTTTACCAGCAGCGACAGGTAGTTGGCCGGGCCTTTCACCGCTTCCTTGTTGTTGTACTGGCTGATGGCGCCGCAAATCACGATGCGTGCCTTGAAGTTGATGCGGGTCAGCACGGCGTCGAGGATGTCGCCGCCGACGTTGTCGAAGTACACATCCACGCCTTTGGGGCATTCGCGCTTCAGGCCGGCCAGCACGTCTTCGGCCTTGTAGTCGATCACCCCGTCAAAGCCCAGTTCGTCCTTCAGGTACTGGCACTTCTCGGCACCACCTGCAATGCCGACCACTCGGCAGCCTTTGATCTTGGCAATTTGCCCGACAATGCTGCCCACCGCGCCGGCCGCGCCGGAAATGACCACGGTGTCACCGGCCTTGGGCTGGCCGACGTCCAGCAGCGCGAAGTAGGCGGTCATGCCGGTCATGCCCAGTGCCGACAGATAGCGGGGCAGGGGCGCCAGGCTGGGGTCGATCTTGTGCAGGCCCTGGGGTTCGCCAGTGAAATAGTCCTGCACGCCAAGGGCGCCGCTTACATGGTCGCCCGGCTTGTAATTGGGGTGGTTTGAGGCAACCACTTCGCCAACGCCCAGCGCGCGCATCACCTGGCCCAGGGCCACGGGCGGGATGTAGGACTTGCCTTCGTTCATCCAGCCGCGCATGGCCGGGTCCAGCGACAGGTACAGGTTGCGCACCAGCACCTGACCTTCGCCGGGTTGTTCGGCGGGCACGGTCTCGAAGCTGAAGTCGTCACGGCGCACGGCGCCGACCGGGCGTTTGGCGAGCAGGAAGCGGCGGTTGGTGTTGGTCATGGCGGGTCCTCGTAGGCATTGAAGGGGGAGGCGTCAAATCTACCCTGTTGATGTAGGCAGGTCCGTAACATCACTGACAAGCATGGTAGCCCAACCGGTGGGGTGATGATGCTGCCCGTGCGGGTGGTGGCTGGCTATGCTCTGAACCCCACCAAGCACGCTTTGGAGCACGCGATGAGCATGACCTTTTCCGGCCAGGTAGCCCTGGTCACCGGCGGCGCCGCCGGCATCGGCCGGGCAACTGCCCTGGCTTTCGCCCGGGAGGGCCTGAAGGTGGTGGTGGCCGACCTTGACCCTGTCGGTGGCGAGGCCACTGTGGCCCTGATCCACGCGTCGGGCGGGGAGGCGCTGTTCATTGCCTGTGACGTTACCCGTGAAGCCGAGGTGCGCCAACTGCACGAGCGCCTGATCGCTGCCTATGGGCGGCTGGACTATGCCTACAACAACGCAGGTATCGAGATAGAGCAGGGCCGCCTGGCCGAGGGCAGCGAGGCGGAGTTCGATGCCATCATGGGCGTCAACGTGAAGGGGGTGTGGCTATGCATGAAGTACCAGCTGCCGTTGCTGATGGCCCAGGGCGGTGGGGCCATCGTCAATACCGCTTCGGTGGCCGGTTTGGGCGCGGCGCCGAAGATGAGCATCTACAGCGCCTCCAAGCACGCGGTGATCGGCCTGACCAAGTCGGCGGCCATCGAGTACGCCAAGAAGGGTATCCGGGTGAATGCGGTGTGCCCGGCGGTGATTGACACCGACATGTTCCGCCGCGCCTATGAGGCCGACCCACGCAAGGCCGAGTTTGCCGCTGCCATGCATCCGGTGGGGCGCATTGGCAAGGTCGAGGAAATTGCCAGTGCCGTGCTGTACCTGTGCAGTGATGGCGCGGCGTTTACCACAGGGCATTGCCTGACGGTGGATGGTGGGGCTACGGCGATCTGAGCCGAAACCGCGTGGCCTTCTTGGCGGGGGT
>NZ_JBNRIJ010000018.1:48716-49944 GCF_053557675.1 Pseudomonas sp. XP1
CAGACCACCACAATGCCAGCCCAACAACAACACATCCCACCACCAACACTTCACCAAATACCAGTAAGGCCAGCTGTGACCCTAACCGGTCACTCAGCAGCCCGGTAAAGATCACCGGCAGGCTGAACCCCAGGTACGCCAGCAGGAAGAACCCGGCGCTGGCCCGTGTCTGCTCGCTGCCGGCCAACTGGTTCACGGCTGCCAGCCCACCCAGGTAGATAAACCCGTAGCACGCACTGCTGGCCGCCACCGCACCCAGCAATACCGCGCCTAGCTGGCCGCTGTCCGCACCCCAGGCCAGCACGGCATAGCTGCACGGCAATATCACCAGCCCCAGCAATGTGGCTGTACGGCTGCTGAGGCGCCGTGCCATGGGCTGGAACAACAACCCGCAGCTGATCACGCAAAAGGTCGAGAACCCCGACCAGGCGCTAAGCCCGTGCTGGCGCAGGATGCCCGGCAGCAGGGCGATCACCAGCCCCACGCAGGCCCACGCCAGCAGAATGGCCAGGCCATAGGCCACGCTGCCACGTGGGTAGCAGGGCAGGCGCAGCATGGGGTTGCGTTGTGCCGGGCGTGGGTCCGGCAGGCGCCAAACCAGCAGCATGGCCAGCGCCGCCAGCAGCAGTTGCAGGTGGAAGCTGCCTGGGGTCAGGCTGGGGCCGCGCAGCAGGAACAGGCTGGTCAGCGCCGCGCCCAGGCCAAAGCCCAGCGAGGTGCTGGCGGTAACCCAATTGGCGGCGCGGGTGTTGTCCGCGCCGCCCATCAACTCACCCATGTAGGCGGTGGCCGTTGCCGACGCCAGGCCAGTGCCCAGGCCGAGGAACAGCCGCGCCAGCCCCAGAGTGTGCAGTTTGGGGGCCGCCAGCATCAGCACGGTGGCGACCATCGACAGGGCCAGTGCGGCAAGCACCAATGGCCGGCGCCCGACCCGGTCGGCCAGCCCGCCCAGGGCCAGCAGCACGGGTAGCACGCCGAGCACATAGCCGGAGAAGGCTACTGCGGTGGCGGCGGCGCCTTGGCCGGAAAGGTCGGCGTAGGTGATGTACAGCGGGGCCTGCAGATTGACGGCCAGGGTGATCAGGCAGAGGGCGAAGGCCAGGCGGGCCGGGGCGGAGGGCATGGGTAGGATCCTGGTTCTGTAGTGGCTGTACCGGCCCTTTCGCGGGTGAACCCGCTCCCACAGGTACTGCACCGCTCTCGGGTTGGGTGCGATCGCTGTTGGAGC
>NZ_JBNRIJ010000018.1:50034-60611 GCF_053557675.1 Pseudomonas sp. XP1
ATGCCAGCCCATTCCCATCACCAGACACACCGGCAACCCTTTTATGCTTAACTGTTCGCTCAAAACCAGCGAACACTTGCCCCATGCACTTGCCCCTCGACCGCACCAGCCCCACCCCGCTGGTGCAGCAACTCACCGACCACCTGCAAACCTGGATCGACCAGCAGCGCCTGCGCCCCGGCGCGCGTCTGCCATCGATCCGGGCTTTGGTCCGCAGCCAGGCGGTCAGTGCGTCGTGTGTGATCGAAGCCTACGACCGCCTGGTCGCCAGCGGCTGGCTGGAGGCCCGCCACGGTACCGGCTTTTTCGTCGCCGAACGCAAAGCCGGCCTGGCCGTGGAAGACGCCCAACCCTGGGGCGAGGCCGGCGATGGCAGTTGGCGGCAGTTTCGCGAGGGCCATGACGAGTTGCTCAAGTTGGGCTGCGGCTGGCTACCCAGCAGCTGGCGCGCCGCCACCGAACTGGCCCAGGCAGTGCGCCAGGTCAGCCGCGGCAACCCACAGGACCTGTTCGACTACTGCCCGCCCCTGGGCCTGGCCAGCCTTCGCCAGCAGTTGCACAAGCGCCTGGCGCAGCTGGGCATCGCCGCCGGGCCCGAACGTATCCTCACTACCCACGGCGCCAGCCACGGCCTCGACCTGCTGGTGCGCACCCTGCTGCGCCCGGGTGACACGGTACTGGTGGAAAACCCCGGCTACTACAACTTGTACAACCTGCTGCGCCAGCACCAGGTACACATGCTGCCGGTGCCACGCACCGCCGAAGGCCCGGACCTGGCCACCCTCGAAGCCCTGCTGATGGCGCACAAGCCGCGCTGCCTTTTCACCAACAGCCTGTACCAGAACCCCACCGGCACCAGCCTGACGCCCAAGGTGGCCTACCGCCTGCTGGAGTTGGCCCGCGAGCACGACCTGCGCATCATCGAGGACGATATCTACGCAGACTTCCAGGAAGGCCCGGCAACCCGCCTGGCCACCCTCGACAGCGAGCAGCGGGTAATCTACATGGCCAGCTTCTCGAAAACCCTCAGCAGCTCGCTGCGGGTCGGCTACCTGGTCGCCGACCCGGCATTGCTGGCGCGTCTGGCTGAGTTGAAGATGGTCAGCGGCATCGGCACCTCGCGCTTTGCCGAGCAGGTGGTGGGGCAGATGCTGGCCAACGGCAGCTACCGCAAGAGCGTGCAACGCCTGCGTGTGCGCCTTGGGCAACACATGGCCAGGCTGCTCGGCCAGCTGGAGCAGGCGGGCTGGCAGGTGTTCTGCGAGCCCTACGGCGGCATGTTCGTCTGGGCCTGCGTGCCGGGCCGGGATTTCGCCAGCCTGGAACGCCTGGCGCTGGAACACGATGTGCTGCTCACCCCCGGCAGCGCCTTCGATTACCAGGGCACGGCCAGCGCCTGGCTGCGCATCAATGTCGCCTACGGGCAGGACTCCCGCGCCCAGGCCTTCCTTCAGCACGCAGGGCGACCTCTGGCAAGCTGATAGCGACATGCTCATAGCTATTTGACACTATTCTGACGTCAGGCCCTTGTTCATCGGCTGGCAACGTTGCCACCCTTGGCCTTCGGGATAACCTCGCACACAGAAGGGGAATCGGCATGGGCGCGAGCAAGCACGGTGTGCTGGCCAACCTGGGCATGGCCCGCAAACTCGGCCTGGGCTTTGCCTTGGTGCTGGTGCTGACCCTGGCGGTGGCGGCCATTGGCATTGCCGCGCTGCACAGTGTTGGCCAGCGCTTCGACAGCTTGCGCCAACTGGCCCAGTTCAATACCGACCTGCTGCGCTTGCGCCAGCACGAGCAGGCCTTTGCCCTGCGCTCCGACCTCAAGCAGGCCGAGGCCTTGCGCAGCGGCCTGCAGGGCTTGGCCGAACGCGCCCGTGGCCTGCCGGCGCTGGCGGCGGCGGAAACTGACCTGACGGCCTATGGCCAGGCATTCGAGGCCTTTGTCGAAGCGGTGCAGGCCAAGGAGCTGGCGCTGGACATGGCCAGTTGGTCGGTATCCAGCGTGGCCAACAATCTCGATGTGTTGCAGGCCGGCCTGGCTGATGACGGCGTGTACACCCTCAAGCAGTCCCAGGGCCAGGAGGGCGGCGCGTTCCTCGAGCAGGCCGGGCAGGTGGCGCAGGTGTCGCGGCTGATGCTGCAGGCCATGGACGAAGCGCGGGTACGCCTGGAAAAAAGCCGCAAGGGCGAAGAGGGCGTCAGCCAGGACCGCATCGCCCAGACTGTCGAGGCCGCCAGCCTGGTCAGCCAGTTGCAGGGCGCCGTCAGCGATGCCGGCTACCAGAGTGTGCTGGGCGAAGTGGCGGGGCACATCGGCAGCTTCTCGGAAAAACTCAACGAATACACTGACCAGTTGGCCCGCGAGCAGGGCTTGAAGGCGCAGTTGCAGGCCAGTGCCGAGCAAGTCACCAGTCGGGTCGACCAGGCCTATGTGGGGCAGGAGCAGGCCCTGCAGGGCGAACTGCAACGCAATGCCGTGGCCATCGGCCTGGCCACGGCATTGGCGCTGCTGGTGGGTGTGCTGGCCGCTTGGCTGATCACCCGCGCCGTGGTTGGCCCGCTCAAGCATGTGATTGCACGCGCCCAGCGCATCGCTGCCGGTGAACTGAGCTTTGACGCCCTGGAGCCGCGCCGTGACGAAGTAGGGCAGCTGATGCAGGCTATGCAGCAGATGGCGGCGGGCCTGTCTGGGATTGTCAGCGGTTTGCAGCAGGGCATCGAGCAACTGGCTGGCAATGCGCAGGCGCTGTCGGCGGTGACCGAGCAGACCAACCGCGAGGTGGGCAGCCAGAAGGAAGAGACCGAGCAGGTGGCCACCGCCATGCAGCAGATGACCGCCACCGTGCACGATGTGGCGCGTAATGCCGAAGAAGCGGCGCAGGCGGCCCAGGCTGCGGATGAGAAGGTGGATTCCGGGCAACAGGTGGTGCGCCAGAGCATGCAGCGCATCGAGCAACTGGCGGCGGCGGCGGAGATGGCCAGCGCCGGTATCGACAGCCTCAGTGCCGAGATCCACACCATTGGCGACGTGCTGGAAGTGATCAAGAGCGTGGCTGAGCAGACCAACCTGCTGGCGTTGAATGCTGCTATCGAAGCCGCCCGCGCGGGCGAGCAGGGGCGTGGTTTTGCCGTGGTCGCTGATGAGGTGCGTGCGCTGGCGCGGCGTACCCGGCAGTCTACCGAGCAGATCGAGACCTTGGTCGCCAGCCTGCGCGGCAATGCCCAGCAGTCGGTGGCGCAGATTCGCGGCAGTACCGAGCTGGTACGTTTGGCGGTGGCCGATGCGCTGCAGACCGAAAGCGCACTGGGCAGCATTGCGGCGGCGGTTTCATTGATCCAGCAGATGAACCAGCAGATTGCCGCGGCGGCCGAGCAGCAGAGCTCTGTGGCGGAAGAGATCAGCCGCAGCGTCACGCAGATCCGCGGCAGTGCCGATCAGGCGGCGTTGGCGATGCAGGACAATGCCCGGTCGAGTATCGAGCTGGCGCAGTTGGGTACCGACCTGAAGGGGATGGTGGGGCATTTCAGGTTGTGATCTGGGCTTGGGCTTTGTGTTGCCTGTACCGGCCTCTTCGCGGGCGTGCCCGCGAAGAGGCCGGTACAGGCAACAAATACCTTCAGGCCCTGCGCGGGTTGAGGATCATCAAGGCCAGCACCCCCGCCACAATCCCCCAGAACGCCGAACCAATCGAGAACAAGGTCAGCCCCGAAGCGGTCACCATGAAGGTAATCACCGCCGCCTCCCGCTCCCGTGCTTCGCTCATGGCCACGGTCAGCCCGTTCATGATCGAGCCGAACAGTGCCAGTGCTGCAATCGATAGCACCAGCTCTTTCGGCAGCGCCGCAAACAGCGCCGCCAAGGTCGCGCCGAACACCCCGGCAATGCCATAGAAAATCCCGCACCACACCGCCGCGGTATAACGCTTGGCCGGGTCTTCATGGGCATGCGGCCCGGTGCAGATCGCCGCGCTGATCGCCGCCAGGTTGACCCCGTGCGAGCCAAACGGTGCCAGCAGCAGCGAGGCAAAGCCGGTGGCCGAGATCAGCGGCGAGGCCGGCACCTGGTAGCCGTCCGCGCGCAGCACGGCCACACCCGGCATGTTCTGCGAAGTCATCGCCACCACGAACAGCGGGATGCCGATGCTGATGGTCGCCGCCAGCGAGAAGCTTGGCGTGGTCCACACCGGCGTGGCTGCTTCCAGGCGGAAGCCGCTGAAGTCCAGCAGGCCCAGGGCGCCGGACAGCGCGGTGCCCACCAGCAATGCGGCCAGAACGCAGTAGCGCGGCGACAGGCGCTTGACCAGCAGGTAGCTGAAGAACATGCCAAGTACCAGCAAGGTGCGGTGCTGGGCGGCAACGAAGATTTCGCTGCCGATCTTGAACAGAATGCCCGCCAGCAGCGCCGAGGCCAGCGAGGCCGGGATGCGCTTGACCAGGCGCTCGAAGCTGCCGGTCAGGCCACAGATCAGCACCAGCACCGCACAAGTGATGTAGGCGCCGATCGCCTCGCCATAGCTGACCCCGCCCAGGCTGGTGATCAGCAAGGCGGCGCCGGGGGTGGACCAGGCCACGGTGATCGGTGTGCGGTAACGCAGCGACAGGCCGATGCTGCACACCGCCATGCCGATCGACAACGCCCAGATCCATGACGAAATCTGCGCGCTGGTCAGCCCTGCAGCCTGGCCGGCCTGGAACATCAGCACCAGCGAGCTGGTATAGCCGGTGAGCATGGCGATGAAGCCGGCGACCACCGCCGACGGGGAGCTGTCTGCCAGGGGCCGCAGGCGTGCGGAAGTGGCATCGTTCATGAACAAAATCCTTGTAAAGGTGTAAGCAGTTTTTTCAGACTACAGCGAGCAAGGTTGATTCTTGCCATACAGCGGCCATTGCTTTTAGCCGTACAGTCGCCAACTATTGGGCGCAAATGCAGAACTGCTTGGGAGTGGAGGGGCGATGTACAAGGTCTATGGCGACTACCAGTCGGGCAACTGTTACAAGATCAAGCTGATGTTGAGCCTGCTCGGCCGGCCATACGAATGGCACCCTGTGGACATCCTAAAGGGCGAGACCGAAACACCGGAGTTTCTGGCGATGAACCCCAACGGCAAGGTGCCGGTGCTGGAGCTTGAGGACGGCAGCTACCTGTGGGAATCCAATGCCATTCTCAACTACTTGGCCGATGGCAGCGAGTTCCTGCCCACCGAGCCACGCCTGCGCACCCAGGTGTTGCAGTGGCAGTTCTTCGAGCAGTACAGCCATGAGCCGTATATTGCCGTGGCGCGTTTCATCCAGTTCTACCTGGGGTTGCCGGACGAGCGCCTGGAGGAGTACCGCAAGCTTCACAAGGGCGGTTACAAGGCACTGAGGGTGATGGAGCGGCAGCTGCAGATGACGCCGTACCTGGTCGGCGAGCAGTATTCGATTGCCGATGTGGCGTTGTATGCATACACCCATGTGGCGCATCAGGGCGGGTTCGACCTGGCCGATTACCCGGCAGTGAGGGCCTGGCTGGAGCGGGTCAGCAGCCACCCGCGGCATGTGCCGATGGTGGGCTGACCTTTAGCCTGTACTGGCGCTATCGCCGGCAAGCCAGCTCCCACAGGTTCAACACCGGGCTGAATATTGTGGGGTCCCTGTGGGAGCTGGCTTGCCGGCGATAGGGCCGGTACAGGAAACCTGCAAACCGTCAGGCCGAAGCGAACCGCTCATCCAGGTAGGCAATGATCGCCTTGGACTCATACATCCAGGTCACCTTGCCCGCTTCTTCAATGCGCAGGCACGGCACTTTCACCCGGCCGCCACCTTCCTGCAGGGCCTGGCGGTGCACCGGGTCGTTCTTGGCATCGCGCAGCGCCACCGGCACGTTCAAACGGTGCAGGGTGCGGCGTGTCTTGACGCAGAACGGGCAGGCGTGGAACTGGTACAGCGCCAGGCCCTGGGCCGCTTGCTCGACGCGGGCCTGGGCGGCGGCGTCGCGCTTGCGCTTGGCCGGGCGGCTGATCCAGTCGCCGAACACGATGAGCTGGCCGAGGCCAACCCGCAGGGCTTTGACGATCATGGGCAACTCCTGAAATGAAAAAGCCGACCCGGCAGGGTCGGCTCGGGGTCAGCAGCCAATCACTTGATCAGGCTGAGGAACTCGCTGCGGGTAGCGGCGTTTTCGCGGAACTCACCCAGCATCACCGAGGTGATCATGGTCGAGTTCTGCTTCTCGACACCGCGCATCATCATGCACATGTGCTTGGCTTCGATGACCACGGCAACGCCGGCGGCACCGGTTACCTTCTGCACGGCCTCGGCAACCTGGCGGCTGAGGTTTTCCTGGATCTGCAGGCGGCGAGCGTACATGTCGACGATGCGCGCCACCTTCGACAGGCCAAGGACCTTGCCCTTGGGCAGGTAGGCCACGTGCGCCTTGCCGATGAACGGCAGCATGTGGTGTTCGCACATCGAATACAGCTCGATGTCCCGGACCAGCACCATTTCGCTGTTGTCAGAGCTGAACAGCGCGTTGTTGGTGACTTCTTCCAGTGTTTGCTCATAACCGCGGCAAAGGTACTTCATCGCCTTTGCAGCCCGCTTGGGCGTGTCGAGCAGGCCCTCACGGGAGACGTCCTCGCCAATCTGGCTGAGGATCTCGGTGTAGTTCTGTTCCAGGGACATGGATCTACCTGTGGGAAAAAATCGCAAAAACGAAGGGTACGGCGGCGAGGGCGGCGCTGCAAGCGCGGCGTTACTCGTCGCGGCCTTCGAGCATGGTTCGCTTGAGCATCACATACACTGCGCCGGTGCCGCCGTGGCGGGCGTTGCACGAGGCAAAACCGAGCACCTGCGGGTGCTGGCGCAGCCAGGTGTTGACGTGGCTCTTGATCATCGGGCGCTTGCCGTCCAGGCGCGCGGCCTTGCCGTGGGTAACCCGCACGCAGCGCACTTCCAGCTTGGTGGCTTCGGCGATGAAGTCCCACAGGGTTTCGCGGGCCTTTTCCACGGTCATGCCATGCAGGTCGAGGCTGCCCTCGAACGGAATCTGCCCCAGCTTCAGCTTGCGCAGCTGGCCTTCCTGCACGCCATCGCGGCGCCACAGCAGCTCGTCTTCGGCACCAACGTCGATGACGAACTGGTCGGACATGCCGTCGATCACCAATGCCTTGTCACTGCGCACGGTCGCCGCCTGGCGCAGGCCGGCCAGCTTCTGGCGGTCGGCCTTTGGCTTGCCGACTTCGGCGCGGTCGTGCGTGATCGGTTTGACACCGCGCACTTCGGCCTTGAACAGGGAAAAATCGTCGTCTTGCATGATGCCTCCACGTGGGCGGCGTAGTTTACGCGACTGTGGGGCCTTGTGCAGCCTGTGCGGGCCCTATCGCCGGCAAGCCGGCTCCCACAGGGATATCACAGCGGCTAAAGGGAGCGGGGTACCTGTGGGAGCGGGCGTGCCCGCGAAGAGGCCGATACAGGTAATACAACCCCATCAGTCATGCTTCTTCATCAGGTGCGGCGACAGGTTCAGCTCGCGCCCGCGACGCAGGCGAATGCGGCTGCGCCGCCAGAAGCGCACGCCCAGCCACAGCAGCAGCAAACCGGCCACGGTGAGGATGCCGGCCAGCGGTTTGTTGGCGTTGAGCTCCGCCAGCGCAGGGTAGTTGCCCAGCAGGCCGGCGACACCGGCCATCGCCAGCAGCACGCCAAGGGTCGCCAGCATGGCCGCCAGGCCGGCCGCCAGGCGGGCGCCCCAGTTACGCGGTTCGCGCGGGCGCAGGCGCTTGGCGTCGAAACTGCCTTTGAGCTTCATTCCGCTCTCCTCTGTGGATATCCGGAATTCGACCTGGAGCCGCCCATCGGGTTCCGCCCGGCTGCCGGGCGGTTGTACCCAGCCGATCAGATCAGGCTGGCGGTAGGGGCCACGCAAGCGAAGTTGTCGGCCATCACGGCCATTTCGCACTGGTGGATCTGCGCGGCCGGGATCACCCCATCCTTGAATGCCAGGTCGCGTGTCGCCGAAGCGTCTTCCACCAGGGTGCAGCGGTAACCGTAGTCCTTGGCGCGGCGTACCGTGGTGCTGACGCTGGAGTGGCTCATGAAGCCGCAGACGATCAGGTCCAGGTGGCCCAGCGCCTGCAGGGTCTCATGCAGCTGAGTGTTCTTGAAGGCATTGGGCATGCGTTTTTCGATGACGATTTCGCCTTCCAGCGGCTCCAGCCCCGGGATGAACTGGCCGGCCGGCCCTTGTGGGTCGAAGCGGCCACCGACAGTGCCCAGGTGGCGAACGTGGATGATCGGACGGCCGCTCTTGCGCGCGGCGTCGAGCAACCTGGCGATGTTGGCCACGGCCTCGTCCATGCCCGACAGCGCCAGGGGCCCGCTGAGGTACTCCTTTTGCGCATCGATGATGATCAGGCTGGCGTGGCTCAGCTTGGCCGGCGGATAGTCGCGGCCAGTGAGGCGAAACATCGTGGTTGGAACGGACATCAAGGGCTCCTTGGATAGGGCTTTTGTATACCTATTGTCCCCTGCCTTGGCGCCAATGGGAATGGTTGACAACGCAAGCGGCATGGTTACTGGCTTGTGGCTAGCCATTGGGCAAGGCAAAGGAACAAATGTGCGGGTTGGGCTGTTAGACTTTTGTCCGGTCTGAATTAGGAGTACCCCGTGATCACATCCCGCCTGCGCACGCTGCGCGACTATATCCGCTGGGCGGTCAGCCGCTTCCATGAGCACGATCTGTTCTTCGGCCACGGCGCCGACAACGCCTGGGACGAGGCCCGCCTGCTGGTGCTGGGGGCGGTGCACCTGCCGTGGGAGGTGGCCGACAGCTACCTGGACTGCATGCTCGAGGACGACGAGCGGGTACGCCTGCAGCACCTGCTCAAGCGCCGTATCGAAGAACGCGTGCCGGCTGCCTACCTGCTGGGCGAGGCCTGGTTCTGCGGCATGTCGTTCATCGTCGACGAGCGCGTGCTGGTGCCGCGTTCGCCGATTGGCGAGCTGATCGAGAAACGCTTCGAGCCGTGGCTGGCGAGCGAGCCGGCGCGCATTCTCGACCTGTGCACCGGTTCTGGCTGCATCGGCATCGTTGCCGCCGACGTGTTCCCCGAGGCCGAGGTAGTGCTGGCCGACCTGTCGTTCGAAGCGCTCGAAGTGGCCAACCAGAATATCGAACGCCACGGCCTGGATGGGCGCGTGTACACCGTGCAGGGCGACGGTTTTGGCGGTTTGCCGGGGCAGCGTTTCGACCTGATCCTGTCCAACCCGCCGTATGTCGATGCCGAGGACTTCGAGGACATGCCGGCCGAGTATCACCACGAGCCCGAGTTGGGCCTGGCCTGCGGCAACGATGGCCTCGACCTGGTGCGGCGCATGCTGGCCGAAGCGGCGGACCACCTGACCGACAAGGGCTTGCTGATTGTCGAAGTGGGCAACAGCCAGGTGCATGTCGAGGCGCTGTACCCCGAAGTGGACTTTGCCTGGCTGGAATTCGAGCGCGGCGGGCATGGGGTGTTCATGCTGACCGCCGAGCAGTGCCGCCAGCATCAGGAGCTGTTCAAGGCCCGGGTCTGATCCCAGGGCCTCTTCGCGGGTAAACCCGCTCCCACAGGTATAGCGTTGCCCTCAGGTGCGACGCGGACCCTGTGGGAGCGGGTTTACCCGCGAATTAGGCGACGCGGTCTCAGCGCGTGGCAATCCAGATCAGCAACCCCGCCTGGAACACCGCAAACGCCACCAGGCAGGTGATGGTAAAGCGCAACCCGCTGTCTTCACGCTGGTACTTGGCAACCCGTTCATCCCGCTCACGCAGTTGCCCTTCCTTCTCCTGCAACTGCTGGTCAGCCTGCTGCAGCAGGCCGGCAGCATCCAGTATCCCCACTCGCTGCAAGCGCTCGCTGTTCCACGCGCCCTTGAGCTGGCCCACGGTCATTTCCACGGTACGGCCCTTCAGGTGCTGGCTGTCCTCGTACTCCACCTCGATACCCACCCCGCGCAGGCAGTGGTCACGACGCAGGCGTGAGTCTTCGTTCAGCGCATCCTTGCTCGGCAGCGCCATGCCCTCGATCCGGTAGTGCGACCACTTGCGCTGCAGCCATTGCGCGGCCTGAGCCAGCAGGAAGCGGCCGATGCCACGGTTCAGCGGCTCCAGTTGCAGGCCATGTTCATTGCCGATGCGCACCAGGCGCTCGGTGTGGTCGACGCGAATGTCCAGGCGGTTCTGTTCCTTGTGCACTTTCTGCCCAGGCAGCTGGATTTCCATGCGCAACAGGCTGTGGGCCTTGTCGTGGCGTTCGGCATAGCCGAACTGCACAAAGCGCAGTGGCCGTGCGCCGGTGTTGCGGTCGGTAGGCAGGGCGGCCAGGCGCAACAGCTGGAAATGTTCGGCGGCCAGATCGGCCCAGGGCAGGGCGGTGCTTTCCTCGGGCTCTTCGGCCGGCTCTACGGCGGTAGGGGCGGTTGTCATCAGGGCTTGTCCTTGGGTACGGGCATGCGGCAGGGGCTGCTGCGCAGCCCATCGCCGGCAAGCCAGCTCCCACAGGGACCGCACGGCATTCAGGCCTGTTGTGTTCCTGTGGGAGCTGGCTTGCCGG
>NZ_JBNRIJ010000018.1:60658-76390 GCF_053557675.1 Pseudomonas sp. XP1
CGCCAGCGGCCCCAAAGTTCCGCTAATACTGAAATATCGGCCGTACCGGCAAAGACCTGAGGGTCAGGCAGATGGCAAATGCTGGATAAACGTCACAATCTGCTCGCCCAGCTCCCTTGCCAGCGGCAGTTCAGGGTTGAGGTAGCTGTCGCGCTGCTGGCTCATCGCCTTGGGGCTGATGCGCAGCATGTGGTTCATGCCATCGATCAGCACCAGTCGGGCATCCGGCTTGGCCGCCTTCAGCCGTTCGGCGTCGACCACCCCCACCTGCACATCGTTGCGCCCCTGCACGATCAGCGCGGGCATTGGCAGGCGGGCAAAGGCCGCCGCCGGGTTCTGCTGGAACAGCGAAATCAGATAGGGCTGCACGCTGGGGCGGAACACCTGGCGCAGCGGCGCCGGCACCTCCAGGCTGGTCTGCCCGGCCTGCAGGCGGTCGAGCAGGGCGCTGCCACCGGCCAGTTGTGCCGGCGGCAGGCGCTGGGCCAGCTGTTCGCGCAGCACCTCGGCCAGCGGCCGGCCGCTGCCGGCCAGGGTAATCACCGCGCTGGCACCGGCCTGCTCGGCGGCCAGGCTGGCGATCAGCGCGCCTTCGCTGTGCCCGATCAGGATCAACGGGCCGAAGCGCGGGTCGGCCTTGAGCTTGTGGCTCCAGGCGACCACATCGGCCACGTAGCGCTCCACGCTCAGGTCACGCTCGTCGGGCGTGGCCGGCTGGCTGGCGGCCACCCCGCGCTTGTCGTAGCGCACGCTGGCGATGTGCTCGTTGGCCAGCAACAGGGCCAGGCGCTTGAGGTTGTCGACCCGGCCTGACGCCGGGTTGTTGCCGTCACGGTCGGTGGGGCCGGAGCCGGCGATGATCAGCACCACCGGTGGTGGGATGGCCTGTTGCGGCAGCAGCAGGCTGCCGTGCAGCACGCCCTGGCCGGTGTCGAGGTCGATCGGGCGTTGCAGCACGGTGGGGGCGGCGGCCTGGGCCAGGCCGGTGCACAGCAGGAAGAACAGGGCGACGAGGCGCGACATCATGCGGTACTACATGGGGAGATGAGGGTTTGACCCAGTGTTTGCGGGAAGGTTCGAAGGGGAGGTTGCCTGTACTGGCCACTTCGCGGGTAAACCCGCTCCCACAGGTACAGCGCAATTTTCGCATCTTCTGACCACCCTGTGGGAGCGGGTTTACCCGCGAAGAGGCCAGCACAGGCGATCAATCCATCTGTATACTGCCGCTTTCGTTCACTTCAGGCAGATCTCGCGGAGCGTCCATGTCCGGCAATACCTACGGCAAGCTGTTCACTGTCACCACCGCTGGCGAGAGCCATGGCCCGGCGTTGGTCGCCATTGTCGATGGATGCCCACCGGGCCTGGAAATTTCCCTCGCCGACCTGCAGCACGACCTCGACCGGCGCAAGCCCGGCACCAGCCGGCACACTACCCAACGCCAGGAAGCCGACGAGGTGGAAATCCTCTCCGGCGTGTTCGAAGGCCGCACCACCGGCTGCTCGATCGGCCTGCTGATCCGCAACACCGACCAGAAGTCCAAGGACTACTCGGCGATCAAGGACCTGTTCCGCCCGGCCCACGCCGACTACACCTACCACCACAAGTACGGCATCCGCGACTACCGTGGCGGTGGCCGCAGCTCGGCCCGCGAAACCGCCATGCGCGTGGCCGCCGGCGCCATTGCCAAGAAATACCTGGCCTCCCAGGGCATCACCGTGCGCGGCTACATGAGCCAGCTGGGCCCGATCGAAATCCCGTTCAAGACCTGGGAGTCGGTGGAGCAGAACGCCTTCTTCAGCCCTGACCCTAGCAAAGTGCCCGAGCTGGAGGCCTACATGGACCAGCTGCGCCGTGACCAGGACTCGGTGGGCGCCAAGATCACCGTGGTCGCCGAAGGCGTCATGCCGGGCTTGGGCGAGCCTATCTTCGACCGCCTCGACGCCGAACTGGCCCACGCGCTGATGAGCATCAACGCGGTCAAGGGCGTGGAAATCGGCGCCGGCTTCGCCAGCGTGGCCCAACGCGGCACCGAGCACCGTGACGAACTGACCCCGGAAGGTTTCCTCAGCAACAATGCTGGCGGCATCCTCGGGGGTATTTCCTCGGGCCAGCCGATCGTTGCCCACCTGGCACTGAAGCCTACCTCCAGCATCACCACCCCGGGCCGTTCCATCGACATTGACGGCAACCCGGTGGATGTCATCACCAAAGGCCGCCACGACCCGTGCGTGGGCATCCGCGCCACGCCCATCGCCGAGGCGATGATGGCCATCGTGTTGATGGACCACCTGCTGCGCCACCGCGCGCAGAATGCCGATGTGAAGGTGAATACCCCGGTGCTGGGCCAGCTCTGATTCGCTTGCACTGGCCTTATCGCCGGCAACCCCATAGGCGACCCCATGCAACCAATCCCCTACTGGCGCCTGTCCAGCTTCTATCTGTTCTACTTCGCCCTGCTCGGTTCCACCGCCCCGTTCCTGGCGCTGTACTTCGACCACCTGAGCTTCTCTCCGGCACGCATCGGCGAGCTGGTGGCCATCCCCATGCTCATGCGCTGCATCGCACCCAACCTGTGGGGCTGGCTGGGTGACCGCACCGGCCAGCGCCTGCTGATCGTGCGCCTGGGCGCATTGTCGACCCTGGCCACCTTCGCTCTTATCTTCCTTGGCAAAAGCTACGCCTGGCTGGCGCTGGTCATGGCCCTGCACGCATTCTTCTGGCATGCGGTGCTGCCGCAGTTCGAGGTCATTACCCTGGCCCACCTGCACGGGCAAACCGCGCGCTACAGCCAGGTGCGCCTGTGGGGCTCGATCGGCTTCATCCTCACCGTGGTCGGCCTGGGCCGGCTGTTCGAGTGGCTGAGCCTGGATATCTACCCGGTGGCGCTGGTCACGATCATGGCCGGTATCGTCGCCGCCAGCCTGTGGGTACCCAATGCCCAGCCGGTGGAGCAGGGCGAGCGCACCGGCGCGGGCGGCTTCCTGCAGCAGCTGCGGGCGCCCGGGGTGATCGCGTTCTACGCCTGCGTGGCACTGATGCAACTCAGCCACGGGCCGTACTACACCTTCCTCACCCTGCACCTGGAACACCTGGGCTATGCCCGGGGTGCCATCGGTCTGCTGTGGGCACTAGGGGTGGTGGCCGAAGTACTGGTGTTCATGGCCATGAGCCGCATCTTCGCGCGCTTTTCGGTGCAACGGGTGTTGCTGGCCAGCTTCGTACTGGCGTCGCTGCGCTGGCTGTTGCTGGGCAACCTGGCCGGTGAGCCGGCGGTGCTGGTGTTCGCCCAGGTGCTGCATGCTGCAACCTTCGGCTGTTTCCATGCCGCCAGCATCGCTTTCGTCCAGGCCAGCTTCGGCGCCCGCCAGCAGGGCCAGGGCCAGGCGCTGTATGCGGCGTTGTCGGGCACTGGAGGTGCGCTGGGGGCGTTGTATTCGGGCTACAGCTGGAAACTGCTGGGCCCCACCTTCACCTTTGGTATGGCCAGTGCCGCAGCTTTGGCTGCAGCCGTTATCATTGCCCTTTGTTCGCAACCGACCAGGACCCGCCCCTGATGAGCATTCTCAGCGTTTTCCATCTCTCCAGCCCGGAACTGCCGCACAAGGTGCTGACCCACCACGACGACATCACCGCCACCCTGGCCGAGCAGGGCGTGCGCTTTGCCCATGCCGCGCATGGCCTGCGGGTGCGCCCGGGCACGGCCCAGGACGAGGTGCTGGAAGCCTGTCGCGATCACCTGGACCAGTTGATGACGGCGCACGGCAGCAGGGCCTTCGTGGTGCTCAACCGTGACGGTGAGGCCCCTGCGCAGGTAGATGTGCGCGATGAGCATGTGCATGACGCCGAGGAGGTGTTTGCCGTGGTCAGCGGGCGGGCGCAGGTTGGCCTGCGTTTGGGGGATTGGGTGTATTCGGTGCTGTGCGAGAAGGGCGACCAGCTGGTGGTGCCGGCGGGGACCCGGCGCTGGGTCGAGCTGGGCGATGTACCATTTTGCCTGGCGTTGCGGTTGTATGGCAGCGAGCAGGGGATACAGCCGAGGTTTACCGGAGATGTGACTGCGCGGGCGTTTCTTGGCATCGATGAGTTGTGATGGTTTTGCTGGCCTCTTCGCAGCACAAGGCTGCTTCTACAGGTAAAACGCAAAGCCTGAGGCCGGCGCGGGCCCTGTAGGGGCAGCCTCGTGCTGCGAAGAGGCCAGATCAACCAAAACCAAACTCAGCGATAGGTCGGCAGGGCAAACCGCTGCTGGCTCTGCAGCATCGAAATCACCGGCAACTCGCTGGCCTGCTCGGCCAAATCCCGGCGGATGGCGCTGATCGCCCACGAAAGCTGCTCGGCGCTGTGCAATTGTGAATAGGTCAATACTCGGCGGGTGACCTTGCCATCAGCAGCGCGCAGGGTCAGCAGCACACCACCGTCGGGGCGGGCCTGAGTATTCACCTGGTAGGCCGAAAATACCGAAACGAACTTTTCCTGGATGAGGTCCATATCAACTCCTGGCTGTTGTGTGACAGACGTGAGTCGATCGTTGCAGTGTCCGTGCCAGGAAGTTTTCTTTGAAAATTTCCTTTAATTTCAGGAGGTTACGCACTTTTTTCTTAAGCGCTTCCGTGCAACCTGCACGGTCGTGCATTTTGCACAGTGCATATTGCACGACAGGCGGCCAGCTATCGGCCCGATAGAATCTGAACCTTTGACCCGGCAGCCTTGCCTGACAAAGACTTGGGCAACGATTTCTGCCAGGAGGTTCCAAATGTCCAGCCAACCCACGCCTGCAACCATGACCGACGACGAAACCGCCGCCTTCGCCGAGCAGGTGTTCGAACGTGCCCGCCAAGGTGATGCCGAGATGCTCGGGCGCCTGCTAACCAGTGGCCTGCCGGCCAACCTGCGCAACCACAAGGGTGACACCCTGCTGATGCTGGCCAGCTACCACGGCCATCATGACGCAGTGCGCGTGCTGCTGGCGCATGGCGCCGACCCGCTGATTGCCAACGATAACGGCCAGCTGCCCATCGCCGGTGCCGCGTTCAAGGGCGACCTGGCCATGATCCGCCTGCTGCTGGAACACGGCGTACCGGTGGACGCCGCCGCGCAGGATGGCCGCACCGCGCTGATGCTGGCGGCCATGTTCAACCGCAGCGAGATCCTCGAATACCTGCTGGCCCAAGGAGCCGACCCGGCCCGCCAGGATGCCCGTGGCAGCACCGCGCTGATGGCAGCGCAAACCATGGGGGCCGTGGACGCCGCAGCGCGCCTGCAAGTGCTGGCCGGCTAACCGCAAGGGGGCATTTGCGGCTATCCTTGGCGACTTTTCACCCGTCGCAGGCCCCCTTTCATGAAAACTCAGTTGCTCGAATTCATCAGCCTCATTGGCGCTGGCTGCATGCGCGAGGAAGACATCGAGCGCATCGCCGACGAGGCCGCCCAGGCCTACGCCGACCCCGCCGCTTTCCTGGCCGCCAACCCCGACATCAACTACGACGACAGCTTCCCCATCCCGCTGGGCGAATGGGTGGTGCTGGGCAGCCTGCCGGACACCGTGGTGTTCCAGGCCGACAGCTACCAGGAGCTGTTCCAGCAGATCAGCGATTCGTTCGACCAGAGCGTGCCGTTTACCCTCAAGCCCAAGCAACTGGCCCGCACCGAGCCGCTGACCGCACTCAACCGCATCCAGGTGCAGATGGGGGCGTTGAACAAAGAGGCGGGTGGATATGTGCTACTCAACTTCAGCCAGTTGCTGGATGACGAGCTGCAGATGGTGATGGTGGGGCAGAACGATCTGGCGCGGGTGCTGGAGCTGGGGGCAGAGGTGGGGATCAAGGTCGAGCCGGCCCTGGAGGCCTTGAAGGTCGCCGTGCACGTCTGATTTCCGCGGTTGCTTCTTCGCGGGCATGCCCGCTCCCACAGGATAATCACTGGGCCCGAGGGCAGTGGAATCCTGTGGGAGCGGGCAAGCCCGCGAAGAGGCCGGTTCAGGCAACCTGAATAGTCAGCCCAGTGCGGTATCCAGGAACATCATCACCGCAAACCCACCCATCAACCCCAGGGTCGCCGCTGTCTGGTGCCCATTGCGGTGGGTTTCGGGAATCACCTCGTGGCTCACCACAAAGATCATCGCCCCTGCCGCCAGCCCCATGCTCACCGGGTAGGCCAGGGCAAAGCCGGTAGAAATCCCCAGGCCGATCACCGCGCCCAGCGGCTCCATCAGCCCCGACCCGATCGCCACCAGCGCAGCCTTCAGGTTCGACAACCCGGTAGCGCGCAAGGCCAATGCCACCGCCAGCCCCTCGGGGATGTCCTGGATGGCGATGGCGCTGGTCAGCGGCAGGCCGATGTTCATGTCGCCATTGGCAAAGCTCACGCCAATGGCCATGCCCTCAGGCAGGTTGTGCAAGGTAATCGCCAGCACGAACAACCACACCCGGCTGATGCGCTCGGCCTCCGGGCCGCAAGGGCCGGTGCTTTCGTGTTCATGCGGGGTGAAGCGGTCCAGGCCCAGCATCAGCAGCACGCCCAGGCCCATGCCCAGCACCACGGTAAAGGCCGCGGCCGGGCCGTTGCCGGTAATTTCGCGGGCGGCATCCAGGCCCGGCAGAATCAGTGAAAACGAACTGGCCGCCAGCATCATGCCGGCGGCAAAACCCAGCATCACATCCTGCGTGCGCGCCCTGACATCGCGCAGCACCACCGCCAACACCGCGCCCAGTGCCGTGGCACCAAAGCCGGACAACCCGCCCAGTGCGGCCAGGTGCAGGTTTTCAGCGTGGTCGCCGTTCACCGCGTTCCACAGGCTTGCCCCGAGCAGTACCAGTACCACCAGCAGGCTAAGGGCCAGGCCAGCACCTATCCATGGGTTGTCGTGCATCTGTTGGCGCCAGGCGCTGACGGGCGATGGCAGGGCAACGGGGTGGGTATTAGCGGGGGGCATGGCAACCTCGAAATCGATGGATACAGCAGTTTAAGCAGTGACCCGCGCAAACGGCCAAGGATTCCCTTCTATCGACGTGATAGCCGGCTATGCTGTGCAGCAAAAGCTTTTGACAGGAGTTTTGGCATGGGGTCGACGTTCAACAGCCTGGTCGGGCTGATCATTCTGGCGCTGGATATCTGGGCCATCCTCAATGTGATCAAGAGTGGCAGCGAAGTGGGCATCAAGGTGTTGTGGATCCTGCTGATCGCCTTGCTGCCGGTGGTGGGGCTGGTGATATGGGCGATCGCCGGGCCGCGGGGGAGGATCTGAATGGCTGTGCCGGCGATAGGGCCGGAACAGACAAAACCCGCAACACCCCCGTGACAAAATTTTCACATTGGTTTAAACAGAATCCGCACCCGCACAATGCTGCGTTGGTATACACCTGCGCCATCTCCGCAAACCCGCAATCCTAGGACCTTCCCATTCATGGCTAACCCGGACGCCTTGAAGCAACGGGGCGCGCGAGCGTCGTTCTCGCCCACCCTGAAATCCCACCTGGCCTACACGCTGCTCAGCGGCCTGGTGATCATGCTGATGCTCAGCCTCGTGCGCCTGGCGCTGCTGGTCTACAACAGCGACATGATCGGCGATACCCCCAATGCGACCGTCGCCGAAGGCTTCCTCAACGGCTTGCGCTTCGACCTGCGGGTGGTGGTGTACATCAGCATTCCGCTGCTGCTGGCCATCCTCAGCCCCTGGGCCATGGCCCGGCGTGGCCTGTTCCGTTTCTGGCTGACCATCACCTCGAGCGTGGTGATGTTCCTCGGCCTGATGGAGATGGACTTCTATCGCGAGTTCCACCAGCGCCTCAACGGCCTGGTGTTCCAGTACATCAAGGAAGACCCGAAGACCGTGCTGAGCATGCTCTGGTACGGCTTCCCGGTGGTGCGCTACTTGCTGGCCTGGCTGTTCGGCACCTGGCTGCTGAGCCTGCTGTTCAAGGGCATCGACCGCATGACCCGTGGCAATGGCGACGGCGAGGTCACCCTTCAGCGCCGCGCGGCCCCGTGGTACAACCGCCTGGCGGTGTTCATGGTCATCCTGCTGGTGGCCGTGGTCGCCGCCCGTGGCACCTTGCGCCAGGGCCCGCCGATGCGCTGGGGTGATGCTTTCACCACCGATTCCAACTTCGTCAACCAGTTGGGCCTGAACGGCACCCTGACCCTGATCGATGCTGCCAAGAGCCGCTTCGGCGAAGACCGCGCCAACATCTGGAAGCCGGTGCTGGAGCAGGATGTGGCCACACAGAGCGTGCGCGAGCAATTGCTGACCGCCAACGACACTCTGGTCGATGCCGACGAGGCAGCCATCCGCCGCGACTTCGTGCCGCCGGCCGAGCGCACCCTGCCGATCAAGAACGTGGTGGTGATCCTGATGGAAAGCTTCGCCGGCCACTCTGTGGGCGCGCTGGGCAGCCCCAACAACATCACCCCGTACTTCGACAAGCTGGCCAAAGAGGGCCTGCTGTTCGACCGCTTCTTCTCCAACGGCACCCATACCCACCAGGGCATGTTCGCCACCATGGCCTGCTTCCCCAACCTGCCAGGCTTCGAATACCTGATGCAGACCCCGGAAGGTGGCCACAAGCTGTCCGGCCTGCCGGCCTTGCTCAGCGCCCGCGATTACGACGACGTGTACGTCTACAACGGCGATTTTGCCTGGGACAACCAGTCCGGGTTCTTCGGCAACCAGGGCATGACCACCTTCATTGGCCGTAACGACTTCGTCAACCCGGTGTTCTCCGACCCGACCTGGGGCGTGTCCGACCAGGACATGTTCGACCGCGGCGCCGAAGAGCTGGCCAAGCATGATGGCAAGAAGCCTATCTACGCGCTGCTGCAGACCCTGTCCAACCACACCCCGTACGCGCTGCCCAAGGACCTGCCGGTAGAGCCGGTAACCGGCCAGGGGCGCCTGGACGAGCACCTGACCGCCATGCGCTATTCGGACTGGGCGCTGGGGCAGTTCTTCGAAAAGGCGCGCAAGGAGCCGTACTTCAAGGAAACCCTCTTCGTCATCGTTGGCGACCATGGTTTTGGCAACCACCAGCAGGTCACCGAGCTGGACTTGGGCCGCTTCAACGTGCCGCTGCTGCTGATTGCCCCGGGCATCCAGGAAAAGTTCGGTGCGGTCAACCACACCGTGGGCACCCAGGTCGACATCGTGCCGACCATCATGGGCCGCCTGGGTGGCCAGGCCCGTCACCAGTGCTGGGGCCGCGACTTGCTCAACCTGCCTGAGGGCGACCAGGGCGTGGGCATTATCAAGCCATCGGGCAGCGAGCAGATCGTCGGCCTGGTGCAGGGCGACCGCATCCTGATCGAGTCCAAGGACATGACCCCGCGCATGTACCGCTACCAGCTGGGCAGCGAGTTCAAAGCCGAGCTGATCGAAAGCCCGGACCAGCCAGAGATGCTGAAAAGGCTGGAAGCGTATATCCAGACCGCGACCAAGAGCCTGCTGGATAACACGGCCGGTGTAGTGCACGGCACGCCGAAGTAATAGCTGGATCGCCAGGCGGACCTGGGCCGTGTGGGAGCGGCCTTGTGTCGCGAAAGGGCTGCGCAGCAGCCCCAGATCCAGTATCCATGCATAAATCGCCGGGGCCGCTTTGCGGCCCTTTCGCGACACAAGGCCGCTCCCACAAAAAGCCGCACCGCTACCAAGTCATCTGACTGAACATTCTCCCCACCTAAAGGTCACTTGTTTCAGGCATCACACACCCGGTGTTCGTTGACTGAGAGGGGTCGTTCGATGAAAGAGTGGGAAGTCATTTTTGCCGACCAGAAAGGCGTGCTCACCACCCTGACGCTGCGCGCCGAGCAGTGCCCCAGCGAGGAGGATGCCGCGCGGGCCATCCGTTCGCACCTGTTTCCGGTGATGGACGAACTGGACCTCAACGACTTCCAGGACCGCGCCATTTCCCCCACTGCACGCTGGCTCAAGGAGCAGAGTGGCGTGACCATCACCAGCATCCACGAAACGCCCTGAACCACACGTTTGCGTGGTGCCCTGGCAGGCACTACGCTGCAAGAAGGTGCCAGTCTATTCTGCGGGGCGGCACCGCATCCCTTCGCGTCTTGCATCAGCTCGAACTGCCCGGCCGCTGCCGGCAGGTGCGTAGTGCACGGAAAGTCTATCCATCGCATTATTCAGGAGGACGTTTCATGAGCAGCCAGAACGACGATATCAGCAGCAACGTCCTGCGCCAGATGAAGGCAGGCGGTTTCGACTTCACCCAGATCCACCCCATCGAGTTCTACGCCATATTCCCCGACGAAGCAGGGGCCCGCCGTGCGGCCGGGCAGTTTCGCGGTGAATCGCTGAATGCCCAGGTGAAGGAGCTGGGCGACGGTGCCTGGCATCTGGAACTGAGCAAGGTCATGTATGCCACCCATGGCGGGATTGGCGACTTCGAAGAGGCCTTCGAGCAGCTGGTGACACCTTATGGCGGTGAGGTGGAAGGTTGGGGGGTCAAGCAGGAGCGGCCCATAGCCTGAGAGTTTTGTGTTGCCTTCTTCGCGGGCTTGCCCGCTCCCACAGGTACCCCACAGTATTCAGGCCTGTGGTGATCCTGTGGGAGCGGGCAAGCCCGCGAAGAAGCACACACAGCCCTCAAGGCCTGCGCCCAGCCATATGCCTCAAATAGGCCAGCAATTCATCCAGCTCCGGTTCACTCAAGACACTTTCTGCAAAACCCGGCATCTTCGCCTGCGGCCACTGCCGCAAACTCTGCGGGTCACGAATCAGCTGGCGTAGATATTCGGGCCGAAAATACTCGGTCGGGTTATGCGGCACATTCAGGTCCGGCCCCACCTGTGCATCCCCCGCGCCGTTCAGCCGGTGACACGCCAGGCAGTTCTGCTGGAACAAGGCAAAGCCCCGGCGCACCGGGCTTTCGGCCGGCAGCTTCGGGTCGGGCAGCAGCGCCGGAAAACGCGCCTCGACAGAAGCCAGCTTGCGAATGGTCGAAATCTGGAACGGCCACTGTTCCGGGCGGATGCCGCTGGCCTGTGGTGCAGTCCACACCAGGTAGAACGGCCCCGCACTCGGCTTGCCCTGGCCCAGTGGTGGCCACGGCCGGCCCGGTTCTTCCACCGCCAGCCACGCCTGTGCCGGCCCGTGCTGCAACAGCGGCGCTGCCGGCATTTCGGCGGCAAAGCCGTCCAGCGCCACCGCTTGCAGATGGTCGCTGGCGCTCACGCCATCCAGCAGCGCGGCCAGCGGCACCGCCCTGTAACGCATGGGCTGCTTGTAGGAAACGTCCTGGTCGATGCTGATGTCCCGGGCCTGCGGGTGGACGAGCAGGTCTGCACTGCTCCACTCGCGCGTCGTGGCGCCCAGTTCAAGGTGCAGCTGCGCCGCCGACAGCGGCAGGCTCAGGAACAACACTAACAGTGCAAGGCAGTGGCGCATGGGTAATCTCCGACCATCAAGGCCAGCAGGTTACCTGTGCGTTGCCTGTTGGCGCCACAGCAGCGGTCAGCCGAACAAACGTGTGAGGTTCGGCAGGATCAGCAGCAAAGTCGTGGCGAAGAGAATGAGCCCAGCTTGGCGAATTTTCGATTGTCTGAACATGGCGGACCGCCTTCTTGTTGTTATTCCTGAATACCCGTTGGCTTCCTTGTCGCGCTTCGGGTCGATCGCAGTGGCGTTGCGTGACGCCTGAACTGCCTGCCTCTTGAAAGTGGATATACAACCAACAGTAGGGTGTGCGTCATCCATGTTTGAGAACCCTTTGTTCTAATGCTGTTGATCGTTGATTTCTTCTGGCTATGAGGCCAAATGCCAGCTGGCTGGCATGCTCTCGCTAGACGGTGGCGCAAGTGCCAGCAGGGCCCCGACGAAATGTGACCGTTCGTCAGTGCGGCCTACTTGCTTGTACGTGCCTTTCGCGTCAGTCTCTACAGCAGATTCCCACCCATGTCGTTCAGGACTATCCCTATGTCGTTACGCATCTGCATCCTTGAAACCGATGTCCTGCGACCGGAGTTGACCGCGCAGTACCAGGGCTACGGCAGGATGTTCGAGCAGCTCTTCTCGCGTCAGCCGATCGCCGCCGAATTTCGTGTGTACAACGTGATGAACGGCGATTACCCCGCCGACAACGAGGTGTTCGATGCCTACCTGGTGACGGGCAGCAAGGCCGACTCGTTTGGTACCGACCCGTGGATCCAGACGCTCAAGGCCTACCTGTTGAAGCTGTACGAGCGTGGCGAGAAGCTGCTGGGTGTGTGTTTCGGCCACCAGTTGCTGGCGTTGACCCTGGGTGGCAAGGCCGAGCGTGCCGAGCAGGGCTGGGGCGTGGGTATCCATCGCTATTCGCTGGCAGCCCATGCGCCCTGGATGGACCCGGAGGTATCGGAGCTGACCTTGCTGATCAGCCACCAGGACCAGGTGACCGAGCTGCCGGAAGGCGCCACGGTGATCGCCTCCAGCGACTTCTGCCCGAACGCGGCGTACCACATTCGTGACCAGGTGCTGTGCTTCCAGGGGCACCCGGAGTTCGTGCACGACTACTCCCGCGCACTGCTCGATGCGCGCCAGGAGTATCTGGGTGATGAGGTGTACCACAAGGCCGTGGCCAGCCTGGCCACCGAGCACCAGGGCGACCTGGTGGGGAAGTGGATGTTGCGGTTTATCCAGCAGCCGGTGAGCAAGCACGACGCGGCGTGAGGGCCCCGGGGCCGCAAAGCGGCCCCGACAATCTCAAAGCCAGCCAGACTTCTTGAAGCTGGCATACAACGCGGTACAACCCAGCCCGATCACCCCCAGCACCCCGAAATACCCATAGTGCCACCCCAGCTCCGGCATGTTCTGGAAGTTCATCCCGTAAATGCCGGCAATTGCGGTGGGGAACGCCAGGATCGCCGCCCAGGCTGCAAACTTGCGTTGCACGATGCTCTGCCGTGACGACTCCAGCAGCATGCCGATCTCGATGGTCTGGCTGGCGATGTCGCGGATGCCAGCCAGGTCTTCCATCTGCCGTGTCACGTGGATCTGCACATCACGGAAGTACGGGCGCATGTTCTTGTCGATGAACGGGAAGCTCAGGCGCTGCAGTTCCTCGCTCACTTCCACCATCGGTGCCACGTAGCGGCGCAGGCGCAGGATGTCGCGGCGCAGGCTGTGCAGGCGGCGGATATCGTCCTCTTGCAGCGAACCGCCAAGCACGCTCTGCTCCAGCTCTTCGATCTCGCCATGAATGGCCTCGCTGACCGGCTGGTAGTTCTCGGTGACGAAGTCGAGCAGGGCGTACAGCACGAAGTCTTCGCCGTGCTCCAGCAGCAACGGCCGCGCCTCGCAGCGCTGGCGTACCAGGGCATAGGATTTGGAGTGGCCGTTGCGGCAGGTGATGATGTAGCCGTTGCCGGCGAAGATGTGGGTTTCGATGAACTCCAGCTTGCCTTCGTGGCGCACCGGCGAGTAGGTGACGATGAACAGGGCGTCGCCAAAGGTTTCCAACTTGGGCCGGCTGTGCTTTTCCAGGGCGTCTTCGATGGCCAGCTCGTGCAGGTTGAACTGGCACTGCAGGTTGGCCAGTTCCTCTGCGTTGGGCTCTTCAAGGCCGATCCATACAAAGTGCCCTGGCTTGCGCGCCCATTCGCTGCCTTCATCGATGCTGATGTTGGTGACCTTTCTGCCGGCGCTGTACACCGCCGATGCCACGACTCGACCCATGGTTGTTCGCTTATTCCGGTTGGACACGGGTTACAGCTTGGGCTGTAGTGGGCGCAAGAGCAACCTAGCGCTTGGCCAGTTCCCCTTCCATGCGGTCGATGCATTGCTGCATCTGCCCCCGGCATTGTTCGATCAGCGCTGGCAGGTCCTGCAGGGTCATGCCCGCCGTGGCGATCGGTGGCAGCGAGCGTACGATCACCGTGCGCTGGCGCCAGCTGTTCAGGCTCAGGCGCCCGGCATAGCGGCTGACGCAGACTGGCACGATCGGCACACCGGCCTCGATGGCCATGTGAAACGCGCCTTTCTTGAAGGCCAGCAGGTGCTCGCCGGGGTTGCGCGTGCCCTCGGGGAAAATCCAGATCGAGGTGTCGTCCTGAAGGACCCGGGTGGTCTTCTGCATGGCCTTGCGTGCCTGGTAGGCGTTCTTGCGGTCGACCAGCACGTTGCCACCCAGCCAGAACAACTGGCCGAACAGCGGGATCCAGCCCAGGCTTTTCTTGCCGATGGCGACGGTGCGCTGCGGCACCACCTGGCCCAGCACGAACAGGTCGAAGTTGGACTGGTGGTTGGCGACGATCACGCAGCCTGGCGGCTGGTCCCACAGCGGGCCGACTTCGGCCTTGACCCTGATACGCATCAGCCAGGTGGCCGGCAGGCTGTAGAGGCGTGCGAACACGCGGCTGTTATCGGGGTTGAAGGGGCGGCACAGGCCGATGACCAGGCCCAAGGTGCCAACGGCAAGGAAATGCAGCGCCAGCAGGAACATGCGCAATGAATAAAGCATGGTACGACTCACACCAGACAGTCGCCGGGCAGTGTACGGCTGTGCACTGGTTGGGGCAAACCCGAGGTGTGAACCTGTGATGGCCCTTTCGCGGGTGAACCCCCTCCCACAGGATCACCACACCTTCAAGGTTGGGAGTTCCCTGTGGTAGCGGGTTCACCCGCGAAGAGGCCGGCAATGTCAACCCATATGCTGCTGGTCCAGCTCGATCGCCTTGTCCAACGCTTCCAGCAACCCTTTGCGCACCTTCAGCTTGGTGTTCTTGTGCGCCAGCATGTTCAGCTTCTTCAGCTCCCAAGCCGCCGCCAGTGCCGCATCCTGCAACTGCTCGGCCGGCACCACCTTGTCGAGGAAGCCGGCGTCCACCGCGCCCTGCGGGTCAAACACCTCGGCATTGATCACCGAGCGGTGGAAGGCCGAGCGGCGCAGGCGGTCGCGGGCCAGTTCGATGCCGGCATGGTGCATGGTCATGCCGATCTGCACTTCGTTCAGGCAAACCTTGTACGGCCCTTCGACGCCAATGCGATAGTCGCCCGAAAGCAGCAGGAAGGCGCCCTTGGCCACGGCATTGCCTGGGCAGGCGACCACCACGGGGAACGGGTGCGACAGCAGGCGGCGGGCGAGGGTGGAGCCGGCGGTGACCAGGCTGATCGCCTCCTTGGGGCCGCTGGTCATCACCTTGAGGTCGTAGCCGCCAGACAGAATGCCGGGCTGCCCGGTGATGATCACCACCGCGCGTTCTTCCGTGGCGCGGTCGAGCGCGGCGTTGAAGGCGGCGATAACGTCGGGCGAGATGGCGTTGACCTTGCCGTTGTTCAGGGTAAGGGTGACGATGCCGTCTTCGGCGTGGTAGGTAATCAGCTCGCTCATGGCAGAGTCCTTTTGTTGGCGTGGCGACGACGTTACCCAGCGCCAGGGGCGAGGTAAAGCAGTAAGGCTGACTGGTCGGTCAGCGTTCGCCGGGGCTCAAATGCAAATGCATGAAAAAATTGAAAAAAATGCTTGCCAAAGGGAAGCTCTTTCACTAAATTAGCGCACCTCGACAGGCTGCAAGGCTTGAAGAGCAACGGTGAAGTGTCCGAGTGGTCGAAGGAGCACGCCTGGAAAGTGTGTATACGAGAAATCGTATCAAGGGTTCAAATCCCTTCTTCACCGCCACATTCTACGAAGAGCCCTCGAGCTGAGAAGCCGGGGGCTTTTTGTTTTTGGGGCCTTTGGGGGCCGCTTTGCGGCCCTTTCGCGACACAAGGCCGCTCCTACAAAGGTGCGCGGTCCCCTGTAGGAGCGGCCT
>NZ_JBNRIJ010000018.1:76466-82571 GCF_053557675.1 Pseudomonas sp. XP1
AAGCCGAGCCGTCCGCGGCGCCCCCTGGAACAGGTAGTTATCCCCCAGGTAATCCCCCACATCGCGCCAATAACGCTTGTCGAACACGTTATCCACAGTCAGCCGCAGCACCGTGTCATACCCACCAATGCGCGTGCGGTAGCGGCTACCCACATCGAACACCGTATACCCACCAACTTCTACATTCCCCGCCTGGCTCGCATACTTGCTGGCGCTGTAGCGCGCCCCGCCCAGCAGTGCCAAGCCCGGTACCGGCAGGGTGTATTCCGCCTGCAGCGCCGCCCGGAACCTGGGCACGTTGATTGCCTGGTGGCCTTCATAGGCATCGGTGTCGCTGTTCTGCACCCGCGCCCGAATCGCCGCAGCGCTGGCCTGCACCTGCAGGTTCGAGGTCACCCAGCCGCTGGCGCCCAGCTCCAGGCCGGTGTTCTTTTGCTGACCTTGTTGCACATAGGTAAAAGTGCCGGCGCCGTCCGGGCGCGCGTATTGGTATGCCTGGCGTATCTGGAACAGTGCGGCGCTGAAGCTCAGGCCTTGCCAGTCATGCTTGAGGCCCAGTTCCAGTTGGTGCGATGTCGTCGGAACGAGGATTTCGAATCTGTTCTCGGCGAACCACGGTGCGGTACCGCCTGCCGACAGGCCTTTGGAGTAGCTGGCATATACCGTGGTATCCGGCTGCGGCTTGTAGATAAGCGCAGCGTTGGGCAGCAACTTGTACTGTCGGGTATGGCGGCCGGCAACGCCGTCCTCATTCCAGGTTTTCTCGTCCAGGCGTACTTCGCGGGCACCCAGCAGTGTCTGCCATTGCTCGTTGAAGCTGATGCGGTCGCTCACGAACAGCCCGTACTGGCGGCTGTCCAGGCGTCGTTCGCTAGACCCGATGGGTTTGTCGGATGGGTCAAAGCCTGGCGCACCGGTGTGGATGTTGCCTGTACCTACCCATTCCATATAGCTGGGGCGCTGGTCCAGCGTGCGCCGCTGTGCACTGGTGCCCACGCTCAGCTCATGCCCTACGCCCAGCGCATCGAAACGCCCGTTGAGCACGGCCTGCGCCTCGTCGGTACGGCGGGTGTCGTCGGGGCTGCGGAAGTCGTAGATGTCGTAGTCGCCGTTTCTGCCGAAGAACGCGCCTTCGCTCGAGCCCCAGGCAAACGAGCTGTAGTCATCTATCACCACCTTGCTGCGCGAGGCGCTCAAGGTCCCGGTCCAGGCTTCGTTGAAACGATACTCGAAGCGCCCACCCAGGTTCAGCGAGTCATTCTGCACCGGCTTGGCCCAGTGCTGGTAGGCCAGGCGGTCGTCGGGGTCGATGCCATGGGGTACTTCGCTGCCACCGAGCAGTTGGTAACCCGGCACCGAGCGCTGTTCGCGGTGCTGGTATTCGGCATCCAGCTGCAGGGTGGCATCCGGGTTGATCTGCCAGTCGAAGGCCAGCGAGGCGAAGTCGCGCTTGCCATCGGCGTGGTCGACGTAGGAGCGGATGTCTTCATGGGCCAGGTTGGCCCGCAGGCCGAACTGCCGCTCGCTGCCGAACCAGCCGCCCAGGTCGGTGGCCAGGTAGCGCTCGCCTTGTTCGTTGGTCGACACCGTGACGCTGCGCACGTCTTCGGCGCGCTTGGTCACGTAGTTGACCAGGCCTCCCGGCTCCGACACGCCGCTCTGCAGCCCGGACAGACCCTTGAGCACCTCCACCTGCTGCTTGTTCTCCAGAGCCACGTTCTGCTCGCCGGTGATGGTCTGGCCATTGATGCGGTAGCTGCTGGCGGCATTCAGCTCGAAGCCGCGCACGTTGAAGTTTTCGTAGTAGCCGATGGGGGCGTAGCTTTCGCCCACCGAGGCGTCGCTTTGCAGCACTTCGCTGAGCTGGCGCACCTGGCGGTCTTCCAGCAGTTGCTGGCTGAACACACTGATCGAGGCCGGGGTGTCGAGCAGGGGCGCGGGCTGGAAGCCGCCTACTGCTGCCTGGCGTACCTGATAGCCGTCGTTGGTGTAGGTATCGGACACCTGCAGCGGGGCCAATAGCACGCTGTCTTCGGCAAGCACATGGGGGCAATGCAGGGCCAGGCCCAGACTGAGCAGGCTCAGGGGCAGGCAGGGATGACGCGGGGGCATGCGGTGGGGCTCCTGGATGCGCGACACCTTAGCGGGCCCCTTCGTGGATAAACCCGCTCCCACAAGAAAATCACTATCCTCAGGTGCAGTGATATCCCTGTGGGAGCGGGTTCACCCGCGAAGGGGCCGGCACAGGCCATGAAAAAGGCGGCATCTTACAGCCGCCTTCAACATAAAACGATCCGGGCCCAGCGATAACCTGTCAGCCTCTGCGGGCCGGCCGCCTGTGCTGCCGCCAGTTGTCATCGATCTTCGACCAGGTCTTGCCATCGGTAATTGCCATGAGCTTGCGCCCGTCCTTGAAAGTGGCCAGGAAGGTGGCTTCCTCTTCCTTGCCACCCAGCCACAGCCCAGCCAGCAACCCCACCGGCCCGGCCACCAGGGCCCCGGCCACGCCCCAACCCAGGGCACTGCCCAGGCTACGGCTGGATTCCAGGCTGGCCAGCCGCAGGTCGCTGATGCGTGCCAGGGAAATCCGCTCGCCCGGGGAGGGGCTGCGCGGGGTCTTGAGTGTGAGCGATCCGTTGCGATACTCGCCTTCGCCTTGCAAGAAATCGCCGGATTGCACCGTGAGTCTTGTCATAACGTCGTCCTGTCAGGAAAAGGGCATTGACCAGCGCCTACTGAGCGCTGCCCGGGCAGCCAAGTCAACGGCCATGCGACAGAGGGTCGTGCGGTGCATTGTCGCCATGGCTAATGGCCTCTTCGCGGGCATGCCCGCTCCCACAGGTACATCACATGCTTCATGCCAGTGACAAACCTGTGGGAGCGGGCGTGCCCGCGAAGAATCCAACAAAAATTTTTCAGGCCGCTTGCAAAGCGTTCCTGCGCTTGCGCTCGGCCAACCCCCACGCCAGCAACGCCAGCCCGCCAATCACCAACCCCGCCACCACGATCCCCATCCAGCCCTGGCGCTGGAACAACTGCGTGCCCAGCAACGACCCTAATGCCCCGCCAATGAAGTAGCAGGTGATATACCCGGCATTCAGCCGCGTGCGCGCCTCGGGCCGCAGGGCAATCACCGCATTCTGGTTGCTCACGTGCACCAGTTGTACTGCCAGGTCGAGCATCAGCACGCCCAGCAGCAAGGCCAGCAACGACTGCTCGGCGAAGCCCAGCGGCACCCATGACAGCAGCAATACCACCAGGCCCACGGTGGTGCCCAGCGAACCCTTGCCACGGTCGGCCAGGCGACCCGCCCAGTTGGCCGACAGTGCACCCGCTGCACCGGCCAGGCCGAACAGGCCTATCACCGCGTCCGAATAGTGATACGGGCCTTTCGCCAGCAGGAACGCCAGTGGCGTCCAGAACAGGGCGAACAGGCTGAATGCCAGCAGGCCGAGCAGCGAACGCAGGCGCAGCACCGGTTCTTCGAGGAACAGGCGGAATACCGAGCCGATCAGCGCCGGGTATTTCAGGCCGGCATGGCTGTGGTGTTGCGGCAGGCTGCGGTACAGCGCCACGGCGGTGATGGCCATCAGCACCGCGGCCAGCACGTAGATACTGCGCCATCCACCCAGTTCGGCCATGAACCCGGCGGCGGTACGCGCCAGCAGGATGCCCAGCAGCAATCCGCTCATCAAGGTGCCGACCGCGCGCCCGCGCTGGTGTGGCTCACTGAGGGTCGCGGCCATGGGCACGAGGATCTGCGCTACCACCGAGAACAGCCCGGTCAGCGCCGTACCAAGGATCAGCCAGGGCAGGCTCGGTGCGCAGGCACTGATGACCAGGCCCAGGGTGGAAATGGCGGTCATCACGGTGATCAGCCGGCGCTGCTCGAACAGGTCGCCCAGCGGCGCCAGCAGCAACAGGCCGGCGCCATAGCTCAGTTGCGCGGCAATGACGATGCTGCCGGCACTGGCGGTGCTCAGGCCGAACTGCTGGGCGATGCTGTGCAGCAGTGGTTGCGCGTAGTAGTTGCTGGCCACGGCCAGGCCGGTGGCGGTGGCCATCAGCAGGATCAGGGCGCGGCTGAGCGTGGGGGTATTCATGGGGTTCTCGTGGCAGACGGGAGGTAGGAGCGGGGTCAACCTGTGCCGGCCCCTTCGCGGGCTTGCCCGCTCCCACAGGATAATCACAGAGTTTGAAGGCAGCGGGGTACCTGTGGGAGCGGGCGCGCCCGCGAAGAGGCCGGAACAGGCAACCCTTCAATCAGGCAGCAAACCCGCCATCGACCGTCAGGCTGGCCCCTGTGACATACCCTGCCTCAGGCCCCGCCAGGTAGGCCACGAAGCTGGCAATCTCATCCGCCTCGCCATAGCGCCCGATCGCCATCAGCGGGATCAGGCTGTCAGCGAACTCGCCGCTGGCCGGGTTCATGTCGGTGTCCACCGGCCCTGGCTGCACGTTGTTCACGGTAATGCCTTTCGGCCCCAGGTCACGTGCCATGCCGCGGGTCAGGCCGACCAGCGCGGATTTGCTCATGGCATAGGGGGCGCCACCGGCAAACGGCATGCGCTCGGCATTGGTGCTGCCAATGTTGATGATGCGCCCGCCTTCACCCATGTAGCGTGCCGCAGCCTGGCTGGCGACAAATACGCTGCGCACGTTCACCGCCAGCATGTGGTCGAAGTCGGCCAGGTCGAATTCGGTCACCGGCGCTACCGCCAGCACACCGGCGTTGTTGACCAGGATATCCAACCGGCCGAAGGCCTTCACGGTGTCATCCACGGCCAGTTGCACGGCCGCTGCGTCGGCGCTGTCGGCCCGCAGGGCCAGGGCCTTGCCGCCGTTTCCGGTAATTTCCTGAGCCAGCGCCTGCGCCGGGCCGGCGGAACTGACATAGGTGAAGGCCACCTGTGCACCTTCACGGGCCAGGCGTCGCACGATGGCTGCGCCAATGCCGCGGGAGCCGCCCTGTACCAGGGCTACTTTGCCTTCGAGAGTGTGTTGCTTGGACATGCTGATCTCCTGCTGGAAGCCAGGCCGGAATGCCTTGGATGGGCGCAGTATCGGCGCTTGATTACCTGCTGATAAGATGGCAATCACTATCAGCAGAGTAAACCTTTGGTTGCCAATCATGGCCATGGAATCGTTCAACGCGTTGGAGTGCTTCATCCGCAGTGCCGAAGTGGGCAGCTTTGCCGAAGCCGCCAGGCGCCTAAGCATTACCCCGGCTGCCGTGGGCAAGCATGTTGCCCAGCTGGAAGCGCGCCTGGGGGTGCGGTTGTTCCAGCGTAGTACCCGCAAGCTGACCCTGACGGAGGCAGGGCAGCGATTTTTGGGCGAGGTCAGTGACAGCTTCCGCACCATCCAGTACGCCGTGGCCAACCTGGCCAGCAGCGAAGGCCAGCCGGCCGGGTTGTTGCGGGTGAGCATGGGCACGGTGTTCGGGCGCTTGTATGTGTTGCCATTGCTGGGCGAGTTCTTGCGTCGCTACCCGGCCATTACCCCGGACTGGCATTTCGACAACCGCCAGGTCGACCTGATTGGCCAGGGCTTCGATGCGGCGATTGGTGGAGGCTTCGATTTGCCACCAGGGGTGGTGGCGCGCAAGCTGACCCCGGCGCACAGGGTGCTGGTGGCATCGCCGGCATATTTGGGCCGGTATGCGCCGATTGACGACCCGCAGGTATTGCAACGGCATGACGGTATCCTGATTCGCTCGCCGCAGACCGGGCGGGTGCGATCATGGCCGCTGACCAGCCGTCGGCAGGTGCAGCAGCCATTGCAGTTGCGCCAGACGATGACCATGAGCGATTCGGATGCGGCTTGCGCGGTGGCCGAGCAGGGCCTAGGGATTGCCCTGGTGAGCTTGCCCTTTGCCGTGCCGTACCTGGAGGGCGGGCGGCTGCAGCGGGTGCTGCCGGACTGGTATGTGGACGATGGGCATATCAGCCTGTATTTCGCCGAGCACAAACTGTTGCCGGGCAAGACCCGGGCGTTTGTCGATTTTGTGGTGGAACAGTTCGAAGAGCAGGGGTTGGCGCGACGGTTCGATGCCTTGCAAACCCTTTAGAAGTGTATTGCCTGAACCGGCCCTATCGCCGGCCC
>NZ_JBNRIJ010000018.1:82678-89787 GCF_053557675.1 Pseudomonas sp. XP1
GTTCAGACAACATCGACTATGAACAATGCCTGTGCCGCCAGGCTCACCTCATCATCAACCTTCCTGCCGACCAGCTGCTGCCCCAGCGGCGAGCGCGGTGTAATCACCGTCACCAGCCCATCCCCCTCGCCAATCTTCAACCCCGCAGCCTCCGGCCCGAGGAACAGTCGGCGCTGCCCGCCATCTTCATCCTCGAGCGTCACCAGGTTGCTCACCTGCACCCCGCGTGCCGGGTCATAATCGCGCAGCAGCAGTTGCTGGTAGGTCACCAGCGCCTTGCGGATCTCGGCGCTGCGGCGGGCCTGGCCGGTGGCCAGGTACGAGGCTTCCAGGCCCAGGGTGTCGTACTTGTTCTCGGCGATGTTTTCTTCTGCAGTGGCGGCTTCGTACGCGGTTTGCGCCGCGCGGGTCAGCACGTCCAGGTCATGCTCGAGGGTGGCGACGATCTGCGCCAGCAGGCTGGGCTTGTCCATGGTCAGTAACAGAACTCCAGCACGTTGGCCTGGCTTTTGTCGGTGGGCGCGGTGCGGTTCTGCTGCAGCCAGAACTGGCATTTGGGGCTGTTGAGGTTGCGCGGGTTGCCCTGGGCAGCGTCGGCGGCCTGTTGCAGCTCCTGCTTGTGCAGGATGTCCTTGTAGCGTTCGAACATTTCCGCCTGGGCATCCGCTGCAGGGGCTGGCGCTGGCGGCGCGGCAGGCCGGTACGCGGCGGGGGCCACGGCCTGGGCCAGAGGCTGTATCTGCTGCGGCCACAATTGCAGAGCCAGCCACAGGCTGGCGGCGATGGCCACGGCGCCCAGCCACAGTCCAAAGGCAACGCACACGATCAATGGCAACGGCTTGAGGGTGATCTTCAGTTCACGGTGGCGCGGCATGGCAGCCTCCTGGCAGGGTGTTCGGGGTGCATTGTCGCATGCGCCTGGGCATTTTTCCGCGCAGGCGCTTTTGTCAGCGACAATTTATGCGCAGAATGCGCGGTTTTTCCGCTGGGCGAGGGCAGGGCACATGAAAGCCACCTGGGATATCTTCTGCAGCGTCGTCGACAACTACGGCGATATAGGCGTGACCTGGCGCCTGGCCCGGCAGCTGGTGGCAGAGCACGGCCTGGCAGTGCGGCTGTGGGTGGATGACCTGAATGCGTTCACGCCCATGTGCCCCGGGGCCGATGCCACCGCCGCGCAGCAGTGGCAGCACGGTGTGGATGTGCGCCAGTGGCCGGTGACCTGGTTGCCAGTGGCGCCGGCCGATGTGGTGATCGGTGCCTTCGCCTGCCAGTTGCCAGCAGCTTATGTAGAGGCAATGCGTGCTCGCGCCACGCCGCCGCTGTGGTTGAACCTCGAATACCTCAGTGCCGAGGACTGGGTGGAGGGTTGCCATGGCTTGCCTTCGCCGCAGCCCAACGGCTTGCGCAAGGTATTTTTCTTTCCCGGCTTTACCGAAAAAACCGGTGGCCTGCTGCGCGAGGGCTCGCTGCTGGCGCGGCGTGATGCGTTCCAGCAAGGCGCACGGCAGGCGTTCTTGCAGGGGCTTGGCGTAAACCCTGAAGCGGGAAGTTTGCTGATTTCCCTGTTCGCCTACGAAAACCCCCAACTGGGCAACTGGCTTGATGCTCTGGCCTCGGGCGAGCAACCTTGCCACCTGCTGGTGCCGCAAGGGCGCGTTGTCGCGGGGCTCGGCCAGTGGCTTGGCGAGGCGGCGCTGCAAGTGGGCAGCGTGCGCAAGCGAGGGGCGCTGACCGTGCAGGTGCTGCCTTTCGTCAGCCAGGACGACTATGACCGGTTGCTGTGGAGCTGCGATTTCAATGCCGTGCGCGGCGAAGACTCGTTCGTGCGCGCGCAGTGGGCCGGGCAGCCGATGCTGTGGCACATCTACGTGCAGGACGAGAATGCCCATTGGGAAAAGCTCGAAGCGTTTTTGGCGCATTATCGACACGGGCTGTCAGACGATGCCGATGCCGCCCTGCTTGGCTTGTGGCGTGCCTGGAACATGGACCGCGACATGGGCCAGGCCTGGCAGGCGGCCCGCCAGCACTGGCCGGAACTGCAACAGCATGCCCGGCTTTGGGCAGCGCGACAGGCCGCTCAGCCGGACCTTGCCACAGCGCTAGTACACTTTTACCGAAATTCGCTATGATACGCGGCCTCGATTTTTATAAATCCATCCAGATTCGGATACTTCGTAATGAAAACTGGTAAAGAACTGAAACCCGGTACCGTCCTGCGGATCGACAACGACCCGTGGCTGGTTCAAAAAGCTGAGTTCACCAAGTCGGGCCGTAACAGCGCGATCATGAAGACCAAGCTGAAGAACCTGCTGACCGGCTACAAGACCGAAACTGTCTACGGTGCAGACGACAAGCTGGACGACGTTATCCTGGATCGCAAAGAAGCGACCCTGTCGTTCATCAACGGTGATGAATACACCTTCATGGACACCACCGACTACACCATGTACGAACTGAACGCCGAGGACATCGAAGCCGTTCTGCCGTACATCGAAGAAGGCATGGAAGACGTCTGCGAAGCCGTGTTCTTCGAAGGCCGCCTGGTATCGGTTGAACTGCCGACCACCATCAGCCGCCAGGTTGTCTACACCGAGAACGCTGCTCGCGGCGACACCTCGGGCAAGGTCATGAAGCCTGCCAAGCTGAAGAACGGTACCGAGATCTCGGTTGCCGACTTCATCCAGATCGACGAGTGGATCGATATCGACACTCGCGACAACAGCTTCAAAGGCCGTTCCAAGAAGTAATCCTTCTTGTGAAACGCAAAAAACCCGGCCTTGGCCGGGTTTTTTCATGCCTGCGTTTTTGCAGTTCTCGATGCTTGCTCTTGCTTTTGTGGGAGCGGCCTTGTGTCGCGAAAGGGCCGCACAGCGGCCCCGGCGATCTCAAGGTGTACCCGAGATTCCGAGGCCGCTTCGCGCCCCATCGCGACACAAGGCCGCTCCTACAGGGGAAGCGTGAACTTCAGACGGTCACGTGCAGGCGCACATCCACATTGCCGCGGGTGGCGTTGGAGTACGGGCACACCTTGTGTGCTTTTTCCACCAGCGCTTCGGCATCGGCCTGGGCCAGGCCCGGCAGGTTGATGTGCAGGTCGATGTCCAGGCCGAAACCACCCGGAATCTGGCCGATGCCCACCTTCGCGGTGATCGAGGAGTCCGCCGGCAGGGCTTTTTTCTCCTGCCCGGCCACGAACTTCAGTGCACCGATGAAGCACGCCGAGTAACCGGCGGCGAACATCTGCTCGGGGTTGGTGCCGTCACCGCCTGCGCCGCCCAGTTCCTTGGGGGTGCTCAGGCTGACCACCAGTTTGCCGTCACTGGAGCGGGATTTGCCATCGCGCCCACCGGTGGAGGTAGCTTCTGCGATGTACAGTGGAGTGACCTTTTGCATCTTGAGCCTCGCTAATGTGCTGTGCGCTCGCCGTGTGGAGGAGGGCGCGGGTTGGTGTGGGATTTAAATTAGCGCGCAATTAGTTTGCGCGCAAGATAAATCGTCACCGCTCGTCCGAACGGCCATTGCACAGCATAGCTGTCAGAGGGTTTTCTGCAGGTTCTCGCGCAGCGCCAGCAGGTCGGCCTGCAGCTGTTGCAGCTGTTCCAGGCTGCGTCCGCTGGCCTTGAGGATGCACTGCGGCACTTCCTTGGCCTGCTGCTGCAAGGCGCGGCCCTTGTCGGTCAGCTGCACCAGTACAACCCGTTCATCTTCGCGGCTGCGGTTGCGCTGCAGCAGGCCTTCGCTTTCCAGACGCTTGAGCAACGGCGTCAGCGAGCCGGGGTCGGTGAGCAGGTGCTGGCTGATCTCGCCAACGGTCAGGCCGTCGTGCTCCCACAGCACGAGCATGGCCAGGTATTGCGGGTAGGTCAGGCCCAGGGCCTGCAGCAGCGGTTTGTAGACCTTGGTCATCAGCAACGAGGTGGAGTGCAGGGCGAAACAGACCTGGTTGTCCAGCAGCAGCTCGTCACAGGAGGCTTGGTTGTTGGCGTTCATGCAGGTCCTTGAAGGTAATCAATGGGAAAGTCTGGCACGCGAATCGTCAGTGCGCGCTTTATTCGCGCAGTTCACTGCGCAAGGCCAGGTCCCAGGGTGGAATCGGGCTGAAGCGGCTCTTGAGAAATTCGAGCAGCAAACGGCTGCGAGAGTTCGTTTCATGTTCCAGGCGAAGCGCATAGATACCGCTGGTCTCCGCTTCGGGCAAGCCACCGTCGCAAAACAAAGGTATCAACTCGCCACGCAGCAGGTATTCGCTGATCAGCCAAGTAGGCAGGTGGGCTATGCCTAAGCCGGCGAGGGCGCCGAACAGAAGGGTTTCGGCGTTGTTGGCGGCCATCCGCATGCGTGAGGGGCGGTACAGGCGGGTTTGCCCGGCCACGTTGAAACGCCAGGCAAATGGCGGCGCCAGGCCATCCCAGTCCAGGCCGTCGTGCCCGGGCAGTTCGCTGGGGCATATTGGCATGCCGCGGCTGGCCAGGTAGGCCGGGCTGGCGCAGGCAATGCGCACCATGTAGGCCAATGGCGTGGCGACCAGCCGGGTGTCGGCCAGGGGGCCGGCGCGCAGCACCAGGTCGACCTCGCCAAGGTGGCTGCCATGCAGGTCGACGAAGCTGTCGATCAGGCGCAGTTGCACATCCAGGCCTGGGTAGGCGACCAGGAAATCGGCAATGGCCGGGGCCAGGTGGCGGCGGCCGAATGCCGCCGGGGCGTCGATGCGGATCAGACCTTCGGGTGCATTGCTCAGCGACACCGCTTCGGCGCGGGCCAGGCGCAGTTCCTCGATGATGCGCCTGGCCCGTTCGGCAAAGGCGTTGCCGGCAGGCGTGGCGCGCACGGCGTGGGTGCTGCGGGTGAACAGGCGGCTGCCCACGGCGCTTTCCAGGTTGTCGATGCGCCGGGCCACGGCCGACGGGGTCAGCGGGTGGCGGCGGGCGGCGGCAGAAAAGCTGCCGGTTTCCAGCACATCGAGGAACAGGCTTAGCTGGTCGGTCAGGGTATCGGGGTTCATGGCTGCCTTGCTTTTGCGAAAAACGCATAGCCATTGTGCGCTGCTATGCGTTTCCCTGCCAGCCCGCACTCGTTAGCATGCTCGCATTGTGTGTACAGGCGGATGAGGCCCTGATGATCGAATGGTTGTTGTATATCGTGCTGGGCGCAGCCCTGGGGACCATGGGTGGCTTGTTCGGCATTGGCGGTGGGCTGATCGCGATTCCGGCGCTGGGCGTGCTGTTTGGCCTGGACCAGCAACTGGCGCAAGGCACGGCGCTGGTGATGGTAGTGCCCAATGTGCTGCTGGCGCTGTGGCGTTATCACCAGCGTAACCGCATCGAAATGCGCCATGCGGTGCCGCTGTCGCTGTGCAGCTTCGTGTTCGCCTGGCTGGGGTCGATCTGGGCGGTGGGGCTGGATGCGCAATCCATGCGCCTGGGTTTTGTCGGCTTCCTGGTGGCCCTGGCGGTGTGGAACGTGGCGCGGATGTTCATGAAAGTGTCGCCGCCCAGCGCCGAGTTGCGCTATGCCTGGCCGTGGCTGGGTGTACTGGGCAGCTTTGCCGGGACCATGGGCGGCTTGTTCGGGGTGGGTGGGGCCGTGGTGGCCACGCCTATCCTGACCAGTGTGTTCGGTACCACCCAGGTGGTAGCGCAGGGGCTGTCGCTGGCGCTGGCGGCGCCGAGTACCTTGGTAACCCTGGTGACTTACGGGGTGCACCACAGTGTTGACTGGGGGGTGGGGATTCCATTGGCGTTGGGCGGCCTGCTGAGTATCAGTTGGGGGGTGAAGTTGGCCCATGCATTGCCGGAGAAGGTGTTGCGGGCGATGTTCTGTGTGTTTTTGGTGGGTTGTGCGGTGATGCTCGGGTTCGAGCTTTGAGATTTTGGGGCCGCTTTGCGGCCCCAAGTTATTTGAACCCTTCGACAATGTAGTCGGCCATGCAGTCGGTAATTGGCGAAGGGTTCTGGGTACTGCGCACCAGCATCACATTGGCCACCGGCAACTGCGGCAACCCTTCGCTCTCGCCCAGAATGCGGATATTCCCGCCAATCAGGCTCTGCAACTGTGCGGTCACCGCCAACCCTGCGGTGACGATGGCAAAGATCGCTGCCAGGCTCGGGCTGGTATAGGCGATGCGGTAGTCGATGCCCTGGGCCTCCAGGGCATTGCAGGTCCAGGCCCGGCAGAAGCAGTCAGTGTTGAACAGGGCTACCGGCATGGGGCGTTGCTCGTGCGGGCAGAAGCCTTCCGCGGCGGCCCAGACCAGGCGTTCCTGGCGCAGCAGTTGGCCAATCTCGTTGCCCGGCTCACGGGTGACGATGGTCAGGTCCAGGTCCTGGCGCAGCATCAGTTGTTTGGAGGAGTCGCAATGCACCTCCACCTGCACCAGTGGGTAGGCCTGAGCAAAGCTCGACAGGATGGTCGGCAGGAAGCGCATGGCATAGTCGTCCGGCGTGCCGATGCGTACTACCCCGACCATGTGCGGCATGCGCAGGGTGTTGAACACTTCCCCATGCAACTTGAGGATGCGCCGCGCATAGCCCAGCAGCACCTGGCCCTCGGCGGTCAGGCGCACCTGGCGGCCATCGCGCTCGAACAGCTGGCGCTGGAGGATGTCCTCTTCCAGGCGTTTCATTTGCATGCTCACCGCCGACTGGGTGCGGTTGACCACCTCGCCGGCGCGGGTGAAGCCACCCTGCTCGGCGATGGCCACGAAAGTGCGCAGTACGTCCGCATCGAGGCTCTGGTATTGGGACATTGCATCAATCTCCGAGATGCATGGCATCAGAAACATTCGTTGGATTGATCTTATGCCTGGCAGGAGACTGGAGCCATCAACACGGAGGGCTTCACGATGAAAGGTCATGTCAGCAGCATCCAGCAACCTGCCTTTTCCCTGAACCACCTGTGGCATGCCGCCCTGCAGCGCCCGGCACGCTGGCTGCAGCTGTACCGCCAGCGCCAGGAACTGGCCAGCCTCAGTGACGCAACCTTGCACGACCTGGGGTTGAGCCGGGCGGATATCCAGCAAGAGGCCGAGCGGCATTTCTGGGATGACCCGCTGCGCAAATAGGCTAAGTTTGTCGGTGGAATCACTGGCCTCTTCGCGGGGGTAACCC
>NZ_JBNRIJ010000018.1:89928-93334 GCF_053557675.1 Pseudomonas sp. XP1
CCCAAGGTTTCGGCAAGCAGCCAGAATCGGTGCCGACGCTGCCGGCACTCAAACGCATGCTGCAACGCCTGGGCGTGTTGCAAATCGATTCGGTCAACGCCCTTGTCCGCTCCCACTATCTGCCGCTGTTCTCACGCCTGGGCCACTACTCGCCTGCCGCCCTCGACCAGCTCGCCTGGGGGCGTGGCCGCCAGCGCCTGATGTTCGAATACTGGGGCCACGAAGCCTCGTTGCTGCCGCTGAGCCTGTACCCACTGCTGCGCTGGCGCATGGCCCATGCCGCCGACGGTCGTGGCATCTATCGCCAGCTCGCGCAGTTTGGCCGCGAACGCCAGGACGTGATTGCCCGGGTACTGGCCGCCGTCCGCGAACAGGGCGCCCTCGGCGCAGGCAGCCTGTCCACCCGCGAGGAGCGGGCCGGCCCCTGGTGGGACTGGAGCGAGGAAAAGCACGCACTGGAGTGGCTGTTCGCCGCAGGGCAAGTGACGGTCGCTGGCCGGCGCGGCTTCGAGCGGCTTTACGATTTGCCGGAAAAGGTCCTGCCGAAGGCGATCCTCGACCAACCTTTGCCCAGCGAGACCGAGGCGCATCAGGGCTTGATGCTGCATGCCGCCACGGCCCTGGGCGTAGCCACCGAGCGTGACCTGCGCGACTACTTCCGCCTGGATCCGGGGCAGGGCAGGGCTGCGCTGGCCGAACTGTTGGCTGACGGCCGCCTGCAAGCGGTCGAGGTGCAAGGCTGGAAGCAGCTCGCCTACTGGGCCGGCGCACCGCGTATCCCCCGGCGCATAGAGGCCAGCGCGCTGTTGTCGCCGTTCGATTCACTGGTCTGGGAACGCAACCGTACCGAGCGCTTGTTCGACTTCCGCTACCGCCTGGAAATCTACACCCCGGCGCACAAGCGGGTGTACGGCTACTACGTGCTGCCGTTCCTGTACCACGAACGCATCGGCGCACGGGTGGACTTGCGCGCCGAGCGCGCCCAGGGGCAACTGGCAGTGCATGCCGTGCATGTGGAGGCCGCAGGCCTGGACGAGGAAGGTTACCAGGCCCTGGCCGGCAACCTGCTGCGCCTGGCCAGTTGGCTGGGCCTGGAAAAGGTGCAACTTAACTGCCCGCGCAAGGAGGGCAGCCAGTTGCGCCAGGCGCTGCTCAGCGCCGCACCTGCTTGAGGGTTTCGGCAATCAGGAATGCCAGCTCCAGGGACTGGTCGGCGTTCATGCGCGGGTCGCAGTGGGTGTGATACCGGTCGGACAGCGCATCCTCGGTGATCGGCCGGGCGCCGCCGATGCATTCGGTGACGTTCTGCCCGGTCATCTCGATGTGGATACCGCCGGCATGGCTGCCCTCGGCCTGGTGCACCTGGAAGAACTGCTTCACCTCATCCAGGATCTGCGCGAAGTCACGGGTCTTGTAACCGCTGCTGGCCTTGATGGTGTTGCCATGCATCGGGTCGGAGCTCCACAGCACCTTGCGCCCTTCGCGCTCGACAGTGCGGATCAGCCCCGGCAGGTGTTCGCCAACCTTGCCGGCGCCCATGCGCACGATCAGGTTCAGGCGCCCGGGATCGTTGGCCGGGTTCAGCGTGTCGATCAGGCGGATCAGCTCCTCGGGGTTCATGCTCGGGCCAACCTTGACCCCGATCGGGTTGTGCACGCCGCGCAAAAACTCCACATGAGCACCGTCAAGCTGGCGGGTGCGGTCGCCGATCCACAGCATGTGCGCCGAGCAGTCGTAGTAGTCGCCGGTCAGGCTGTCCTGGCGCACGAAGGCTTCTTCATAGTTCAGCAGCAGTGCTTCGTGGGCGGTGAAGAAGCTGGTTTCGCGCAGCTGCGGCGCGCTGTCCAGGCCGCAGGCGCGCATGAATGCCAGGGTTTCGTCGATGCGGTTGGCCAGCTGGTGGTACTTGTCGGCCAGCGCCGAATTGGCGATGAAGTCCAGGTTCCACTTGTGCACCTGGTGCAGGTCGGCAAACCCGCCCTGGGCGAAGGCGCGCAGCAGGTTGAGGCTGGCGGTGGCCTGGTGGTAGGCCTGCAGCAGGCGCTCCGGGTCGGGGATGCGGCTTTTCGCGTCGAAGCCGATGCCGTTGACGATGTCGCCACGGTAGGCGGGCAGGGTGATGTCGCCGATGGTTTCATCGCCCGATGAGCGCGGCTTGGCGAACTGCCCGGCCATGCGCCCTACCTTGACCACCGGGCAGCCGGCGGCGAAGGTCATGACAATGGCCATCTGCAGCAGCACCTTGAAGGTGTCGCGGATTTTCGCCGCCGAGAACTCGGCGAAGCTCTCGGCGCAGTCGCCACCCTGCAGCAGGAAGGCGCGGCCTTCGGTGACCTCGGCGAACTGCCGGCGCAGCTCGCGTGCCTCGCCCGCGAACACCAGCGGCGGGTAGCTGGCCAGGGTCTGTTCGACCTTCAGCAGGTGCGCGGCATCGGGGTAGGTCGGTTGCTGCTGGATTGGCAGGGCACGCCAGCTGTCGGGGCTCCACGGTTGGTTCATCTCGGGCTCGGTCTTGTCGGTTGTAGGCTATGGGCCATGGTAACAGTTGGCGCTGCGCTTGTTGCATCAAGGGTGTTGGCGGACAATGCGCGTTTTTGCGCGGGTGGGTGGTGAGCATGGCGGCGGAACGGGAAGAGCGGCTACTGGCACGGGTGGAGGACGCCTTTGGTGTCATCAGCGTGTATGAAGTCGACGACTACCGCTTTCTGGAATTCGGCGATGCGATCGAGCAGAGCTGCGTGTTCACGGCCGACCCAAGCTGGCTGGAATACGACTATACCCGCGCCATGCTGGTGGGGGCGTTGTGCCACGAGCAGCCGGAGAGCGCGCTGTTTCTCGGCCTGGGGGCCGGCACGCTGACCCAGGCCTGCATGAAGTTCCTGCCGCTGGACGACATCGAGGCCATCGAACTGCGCCCGGACGTACCGCGCCTGGCCATGGAGTACCTGGGCCTGGACGATGACCCGCGGCTGTATGTACGCATCGGCGATGCCCTGGAGCTTTTGCCCACGGCGGAGAAGGCCGACCTGCTTTTCGTCGACCTGTACACCGACCATGGGCCGGGGGTGGGGCACCTGGCGTGGAACTTCCTGGAGAACTGCCAGCAGCAGCTGAACCCGGGTGGGTGGCTGGTGATCAACCAGTGGGCCACCGACGACGGCAAGCCGCTGGGCGCGGCGTTGCTGCGCGGGTTGTACCACCGGCATTACTGGGAGCTGCCGGTGAAGGAGGGCAATGTGATCCTGCTGGTACCGGCGGACCTGGAGCAGACGCTGGACCTGGATGGGCTGAGGGCCCGGGCCGAGGCGTTGGCGCCGCGCCTGGGGTACAGCCTCGAAGGGCTGATCCGCGAGATTCGGCCGGCTACCTGATGAATCTGTGTCGAGGCTGCTGGCCCTATCGCCGG
>NZ_JBNRIJ010000018.1:93489-98365 GCF_053557675.1 Pseudomonas sp. XP1
ACCCTGAAAATATTCCTCACGTCTGCGCACGATTTCGGGTATAGTACGCGCCGGTCTTTTAGCGGACCGCAAAATCAGGTGGTGTAAACCCTCCGAGTCCAGCTTCGGCTGCACGTCCGCTAGGCGGACTTTCCCACGTTTATCTTTTTCAATCGTTTTCGCAAATCCCCGCCGCCAAAGCTGCCTGGGTGACCTGTCGGTCTTTCATGGCTTGTGCAGCTTTGGAGCATGGGTCTTTGCGGATGCACCTAGAGGCAGACCCATGACCCAGGAAACCGGCGGCTTCGCCGCTCTCGATCTCAATCCGAATATTGTTGCTGCCGTTCTGGCGACCGGCTACGAAGAGCCGTCCGCCATTCAGCAACAATCGATCCCGATCATCCTCGCCGGTCACGACATGATCGGCCAGGCGCAGACTGGCACCGGCAAGACCGCTGCCTTCGCCCTGCCGATCCTCAACAAGATCGATGTGAGCAAGCGCGAACCGCAAGCCCTGATCCTGGCGCCAACCCGTGAGTTGGCGCTGCAAGTTGCTACCGCTTTCGAAACCTACGCCAAGCAGATGCCGGGCGTGAACGTGGTCGCCGTCTACGGTGGTGCCCCGATGGGCCCACAGCTGCGTGCGATCCGCAACGGCGCGCAAATCGTCGTGGCCACCCCGGGCCGTCTGTGCGACCACCTGCGTCGTGACGAAAAAGTCCTGTCGACCGTGCAGTACCTGGTACTGGACGAAGCCGACGAGATGCTCAAGCTGGGCTTCATGGACGACCTCGAAGTGATCTTCGATGCCATCCCTGCCAGCCGCCAGACCGTGCTGTTCTCCGCCACTCTGCCGTCGTCGATCCGCTCGATCGCCGAACGTCACCTGCGCGAGCCCAAGCACGTCAAGATCCAGAGCAAGACCCAGACCGTTACCGCGATCGAGCAGGCCCACCTGATGGTCCACGCTGACCAGAAGATCCCGGCTGTGCTGCGTCTGCTGGAAGTGGAAGAGTTCGATGCGCTGATCGCCTTCGTGCGTACCAAGCAAGCCACCCTGGACCTGGCCTCCGCGCTGGAAGCCAAGGGCTACAAGGCTGCCGCGCTGAATGGCGACATCGCCCAGAACCAGCGTGAGCGTGTGATCGACTCGCTCAAGGATGGCCGCCTGGACATCGTTGTCGCTACCGACGTCGCTGCCCGTGGCCTGGACGTACCGCGCATCACTCACGTGTTCAACGTCGACATGCCGTACGACCCGGAGTCCTACGTACACCGTATCGGCCGTACCGGCCGTGCCGGTCGCGATGGCCGTGCACTGCTGCTGGTCACCCCGCGTGAGCGCCGCATGCTGCAGGTGATCGAGCGCGTAACCGGGCAGAAAGTTGCCGAAGCCCGCCTGCCGAATGCCCAGGCCGTGCTGGACGCCCGCATCAAGAAGCTGACCTCGAGCCTGGCGCCGCTGGTTGCCGAAGCGGAAGCCACCCACGGCGAGCTGTTCGACCGCCTGACCGCCGACCTGGGTTGCAGCGCGCGTGCCCTGGCTGCTGCCCTGCTGCGCAAGGCCACCAATGGCCAGGCGCTGGACCTGGCTGCGGTAGAGCGTGAGCAGCCGCTGGTGCCGAGCTTCGCCCCGCGTGGCGAGCGTACCGAACGTGGTGAGCGTGGCGAGCGCCCGGAGCGTGGTGACCGCGAGCGCCGTGCACCGATGCCGCTTGCCGAAGGCCGTGTGCGTTGCCGCACTGCCCTGGGTGCCCGTGACGGCATCGCTGCCAAGAACCTGTTGGGCGCGATCCTCAACGAGGGTGGCCTGGCCCGTGACGCTATCGGCCGTATCCAGGTGCGCGACAGCTTCAGCCTGGTCGAGTTGCCGGAAGATGGCCTGGAGAAGCTGCTGTCCAAGCTCAAGGACACCCGCGTGGCTGGCAAGCAGCTGAAGCTGCGTCGCTACCGCGAGGATTGATCCTGGCGCAATGAAAAAATCCCCGGCTTTGGCTGGGGATTTTTTTTGCCTGCGCCGGCCCTTTCGCGGGTAAACCCGCTCCCACAGGTACAGCACAAGCCTTGAAATCTGTGGAGACCCTGTGGGAGCGGGTTCACCCGCGAAGAGGCCCTTCAGCCAAACCGATAAATGTCCATCCCCAACGCCCCCAGGGTAAACCCTTGGTGCACCACCCCGAACTTGCCCCCAGCCCCCAGGGCAAAGAACAGCGGCAGGAAATGCTCGTCACTGGGATGGTTGCGCGCCGCAAACGGCGCCTGCTGCCGATAATTCAGCAACGCTTGCTGATCATCCGCCCGAAGCTTTTCCACCACCCAATCCCTGAACGCCAGTGCCCATGGCTCGATCACATCCGGCCCGGCATGCCAGTCCAGTTCGCCCAGGTTGTGGGTAATGCTGCCCGAGCCGATCAACAGCATGCCCTGACCGCGCAAACCCGCCAGCGCCTGGCCTACCTTGACCTGCAGCGCCGGCCCCATGTGGCTGGGCAGGGAAACTTGCACAACCGGAATATTCGCCTCCGGGTACATCAGCGACAGAGGTACCCAGGCGCCGTGGTCGAATGGCCGCTGCGCATCCAGCCGGGCTGGCAGCCCGGTAGCCTGCAGCAGTTCACTGACCTGCCCGGCAAGGGTGGGGTCACCCGGCGCCGGGTATTGCACCGCATATAGCGCTGGTGGGAAGCCGTAGAAGTCATGCCAGGTCTCGGGCTGTGCGCTGCCGGTAACCAGCAGTTCGCGGCTTTCCCAGTGTGCCGACACCACCACGATCGCTTTCGGACGGGGCAGGGCGTTGGCCAGCCCGGCCAGCGCCGGCCCGCTGGCGCCGGGTTGCAGGGCAAGCATGGGGGAGCCATGGGAGATGAACAGGCTGGGCAGCATGGCGGGTTCCTGACGGTTAAGATGCACACATCTTCGATCAACTACAGATCGAAATCCAAACCAACTTTTACCGACAAACCATCTAAAAATCGGGAGTGATCATGGAGCCAGCGTTCTGGCAGCAGCGGTGGGCCGACAACCAGATCGGCTTTCACCAGGCGCAGGTGAACCCCTATCTGCAGAAATATTGGCCAACGCTTGGCCTTGCGCCGGGCAGCCGCGTGCTGGTGCCGTTGTGCGGCAAGAGCCTGGACCTGGCCTGGTTGGCCGGGCAGGGGTATCGCGTGTTGGGCGTAGAGCTGTCGCGGCGGGCGGTGGAGGCATTCTTCCGCGAGCATGGGCTGCAGGCCGAGGTACAGCAGCGTGGGGCTTTCGAGGTTTGGCGCAGTGGTGACGTCGAACTCTGGTGTGGGGATTTCTTTGCGTTGCAGGCAGAGGATGTCGGCGACTGCGCGGGGCTGTATGACCGGGCGGCGTTGATTGCCTTGCCTTCGCAGATGCGTGTGGCTTACATGCGGTTGTTGTCGCGCTTGCTGCCGACGGGTTGCCAAGGGTTGGTGGTGACTCTGGATTATGACCAATCCTTGCTGGGCGGGCCGCCGTTTTCGGTAGGAGATGAAGAGCTGCGACAAGGGTTTGCCGGGTGGCAGCTGGATGAGCTGGAGGCTGTGGAGGTGATTGAAGAAAGCCCGAAGTTTTTGCAGGCCGGGGTATCGAGCTTGTTGGAGCGGGTTTGCCGGGTCAGCCGCTGACAGGTGTGTAGCCTGTCTTGGCCCTTTCGTGGGTGAACCCGCTCCCACAGGTACTGCACAATCCTCAAGGTATGTGGTGAACCTGTGGGAGCGGGTTTACCCGCGAAGAGGCCGGCACAGGTGTACAAAAAAGGGCGACCGAAGTCGCCCTTTGTTTCTACCGGTTGGATCAACCGCGACGGCGCAGTGCCTCGATACGGTCTTCCAGCGGCGGGTGGCTCATCAGCAGCCCGGCCAGGCCGTGCTTCAGGCCACCATTGATGCCGAAGGCCTTCATGGTGTCGGGCATGTGCACCGGCAGGCCTTGCTCCACGCGCAGGCGCTGCAGGGCGCCGATCATCGCCGCGGTACCGGCCAGCTGAGCACCGGCTTCGTCGGCGCGGTATTCGCGGCGGCGCGAGAACCACATCACGATCATGCTGGCCAGAATGCCCAGGATCAGCTCGGCAACGATGGTCGCCACGTAGTAGGCAATGCCCTGGCCTTCTTCGTTCTTGAAGATCACCTTGTCGACGAAGTTGCCGATGATGCGCGCGAAGAACATCACGAAGGTGTTCACAACGCCTTGCACCAGCGCCAGGGTGACCATGTCGCCGTTGGCCACGTGGCCGATCTCGTGGGCCAGCACTGCGCGCACTTCATCGGGCGAGAAGCGCTCCAGCAGGCCCTGGGACACGGCGACCAGAGCGTCGTTGCGGTTCCAGCCGGTGGCGAAGGCGTTGGCCTCGTATGCCGGGAAGATACCCACCTCGGGCATCTTGATGCCCGCTTCACGGGACAGCTCTTCCACCGTTTGCAGCAGCCACTGTTCGTGGCGGGTGCGCGGCTGGCTGATGATCTGGGTGCCGGTGGTCATCTTCGCCATCCACTTGGAGATGAACAGCGAGACGAGGGAGCCAGCAAAGCCGAACACGGCGCAGAACACCAGCAGGCTGCTGAGATTCAGGTCGACCCCGTTGGCGGCCATGAACCCGTTGAAACCGAACAGGCTCAGGGTAATGCTTGCAACCAGCACCACCGCGAGGTTGGTGGCTACAAACAACAGAATGCGCATCATGGTTGTTACGTTCTCCTGACGGATGAGTTGTCGCTTACTGCGGGGTATATAAGGGGCCGGCCGTGCCGATTCAATCGGGCGACTATTTCAAACTGTGTACGGCGGAGTATGGCAGAGGATGGCGCGGGGGCTGTGGGATAGAGCGTTGCAGGATGTAAGAAAGATCCTGTGGGGTTTTGGAACTGCTTTGCAGCCCATCGCCGGG
>NZ_JBNRIJ010000018.1:98575-103177 GCF_053557675.1 Pseudomonas sp. XP1
CAGTTGAACGCCGTACCCTGAACGATAAGCAGCTTCTCCGACAGCAGCAGGTCGAGCACGAACTTTTCGTCGTTGTGAATCGGGCAAACCTTCGGGTCGATCTTCGGGAATGCATACAGCGCACCCATCGGCTTCACGCAGCTCACGCCCGGGATGTCGTTCAGCAGCTCGTAGGTGCGGTTGCGCTGCTCCAGCAGGCGGCCCGGCGGCAACACCAGGTCGTTGATGCTCTGGTAGCCGCCCAACGCGGTCTGGATGGCATGCTGGGCAGGCACGTTGGCGCACAGGCGCATGTTGGCCAGCATGTCGATGCCTTCGATGTAGCTTTGCGCGTGGTGCTTGGGCCCGGAGATGATCAGCCAGCCGGAACGGAAGCCCGCCACCCGGTACGACTTGGACAGGCCGTTGAAGGTCAGGCACAGCAGGTCGGGGGCCAGCGAGGCGGTGCTGATGTGCACGGCTTCGTCGTACAGGATCTTGTCGTAGATCTCGTCGGAGAACACCACCAGGTTGTGCTGGCGGGCCAGTTCCAGCATGCCCAGCAGCAGCTCTTTGGAGTACACCGCGCCGGTCGGGTTGTTCGGGTTGATGATCACCAGGGCCTTGGTGTTCGGGGTGATCTTGGCCTTGATGTCCTCAAGGTCGGGGAACCAGTCGGCCTGCTCGTCGCACAGGTAGTGCACCGGCTTGCCGCCGGCCAGGCTCACGGCGGCGGTCCACAGCGGGTAGTCGGGGGCCGGGATCAGCACTTCGTCGCCGTTGTTGAGCAGTGCCTGCATGGACATGACGATCAGCTCGGACACACCATTACCCAGGTAGATGTCTTCGATGCCAACGCCTTCGATCTGCTTCTGCTGGCAGTACTGCATCACCGCCTTGCGCGCGCTGAACAGGCCCTTGGAGTCGCTGTAGCCCTGGGCGGTGGGCAGGTTGCGGATCACATCCTGGAGAATTTCGTCAGGCGCCTCGAAGCCAAACGGCGCCGGGTTGCCGATGTTCAGCTTGAGGATGCGGTGGCCTTCCTCTTCCAGGCGCTTGGCGTGCTTGAGCACTGGGCCGCGAATGTCGTAGCAGACATTGGCGAGCTTGTTCGATTTGCTGAACTGCATGATGGGATCCCGATTGAGAAAACGCGCTACGCCCCGCCGAAAGGTTTGAAAGGGCAGGAAGCGGGTGCCAGACTGAACGCCTGGCACACGAAGCCAACTAATATACGTGCCACCCGCGCCCCGGAAAAGACGGTGCGCAGTGAAATTCAGCCTGCCGAGGTCCCTACATGCAAAAGATCGAGAAAACCCTGGAACAATGGCGGTCGATGCTCGACCCCGAGCAGTACCAGGTGTGCCGCCTGAAGGGCACCGAGCGGCCGTTCAGCGGCAAGTACAACAGCGAGCGCCGTGACGGCATCTACCACTGCATCTGCTGCGGCCTGCCACTGTTCGATGCGCAGACCAAGTTCGATTCCGGCTGCGGCTGGCCGAGCTTCTACGCCCCCATCGAAGAAAGCGCGATGATCGAGATCCGCGACACCTCCCACGGCATGATCCGCACCGAAGTCACCTGTGCCCGCTGCGATGCGCACCTGGGCCACGTGTTCCCCGACGGCCCGCCACCGACCGGCCTGCGCTACTGCATCAACTCGGTGTGCATCGACCTGCGCCCGCGCGACTGACCGGAGCCCGACCATGGCTGGATCGATACTGGACATCCCCTGCGTGACCTTGGGCGGCGAGCACAAGAAGCTCGGCGACTTCCCCGGCAAGGCGCTGCTGGTGGTCAATACCGCCAGCCAGTGCGGCTTTACCCCGCAGTACAAGGGCCTGGAGCAACTGTGGCAGGCCTATCGCGCGCGTGGTCTGGTGGTGCTGGGCTTTCCCTGCAACCAGTTCGGCAAGCAGGAGCCGGGCGATGCACGGGAAATCGCCCAGTTCTGCGAGCGCAATTTTGGTGTGAGCTTCCCGCTGTTCCGCAAGGTCGAGGTCAACGGGCCCGGCAGTCACCCGCTGTTCGTCGAACTCAAGCAGCGCGCCCCGGGCATTCTGGGTAGCCAGAAGATCAAGTGGAACTTCACCAAGTTCCTGGTCGACCCGGCCTCTGGCCAGGTAACGCGCTACGCCCCCACCACCAAGCCGCAGGCCCTGGAAGCGGATATCGAGCGACTGCTCAGCCGTTGACAGGCACCCAGTGGTCGACCAGCGCCAGCAGCTCTTCACGGCGGAACGGCTTGGCCAGGTAGTCGTTCATGCCCGCTGCCCGGCAGCGCTCGCGTTCTTCGGGCATGGCGTTGGCGGTGAGGGCAACGATCGGCAGATCGGGCCAGCGGCCGCTCTGGCGGATGCGCCGGCTGGCCTCGTAGCCGTCCATCACCGGCATGTTGCAGTCCATCAGCACCAGGTCGAACTCGTCCTGTTCCAGTAGCTCCAGGGCCTCGGCGCCCTGGGTGGCCAACTGCACCTGGCAGCCGAGCTTGGCCAGCATGCCCTTGGCCACCAGCTGGTTCACCGGGTTGTCTTCCACCAGCAGGATGCGCGCACGGCCTTGTTCCAGGGTAATGGCCGGGGTGGCCAGTGGGTGTTCGGGCTCGTGGCCCTGCAAGGTGCGGCGCAAGGTCTGGTACAGGGCGTTGCGCGCCAGCGGCCGGGCCAGCTGGTGCAGGGGGGCGAGGGTGACCGACTGTTCGCTGGGCAGGAAGTTGCCGTAGGCGGTCACCAGCAAGATCGGTGTCTTCAGCGCCGGGCGCAGTTCGAACAGCTGGTCCAGGCTGTCGGTGATCAACAGGTCTATGGCCGTGGCGTCCAACTCCGCGCTGCTGTCATGGCGCTGATAATCAAGGCCCCAGGCGGGCAAAAGGTCCTGCAGCAGTTCATCGAGCCCGCTGCCGGCCGCGCTCAGCGCAGCCACGCGCCCGTGCAATGGGGATGGCGGGATGGCCTCGGTGTGCACGGCCAGCGGCAGCTCGGCGGTGAAGCGGCTGCCGAAGCCCGGGTCGGATTTGATATGCAGGTGGCCCTGCATGGCCTTGCACAGGTTGCGCGTCAGCGCCAGGCCCAGGCCTGTGCCGCCAAACTGGCGGGTGATGCCGGCGCCCGCCTGGGTGAACGGCTGGAAGATCCGCGCCTGGGCTTCTTCGGGGATGCCGATACCGGTGTCGCGCACTTCCAGGCGCACACCGCCGACAATGGTCGCCAGGCGCACATCCACGCGGCCGAAGCGGGTGAACTTGAGGGCGTTGGACAGCAGGTTGCTGACGATCTGCCTTACCCGCGTGGGGTCGCCAAGCACGCTGCTGGGGAAGTCCCGGGCGATCAGGCAGGTCAGCTCCACGCTTTGCGCGGTGTTCTGCGACAGCAGGTTGGCGGTGTCCTCGACCATCGAGCCCATGTCGAACGGAATGCGCTCCAGCTCCAGCTGGCCGGCATCGAACTTGGACAGGTCGAGAATATCGTTGAGCAATTCCACCAGCACCTTGCCGGAGTCATGGGCTATCGCCAGTTGCTGGCGTTGCTCGCTGGGTAGCGGGCTGTCCAGGGCAAGGGCGATCATGCCGAGCATGCCGTTGAGCGGGGTACGGATTTCGTGGCTCATGTTGGCGAGAAAGGCGGCGCGTGCCTGGGCCATGTCCAGCGCCCGGCGTCGGGCTTCTTCCAGCTCCTGGTTGGACAGGCTCAGGCTGTTGTTGCTGGCTTTCAGCTCGTTGGTGCGTGCCGAGACGATATCTTCCAGCTCGTTGAGGTACTGGGTAAGGCGGTTTTCCGCTGTGCGCCGCTGCTCGATCTCGGTGGCCATGCTGACGAACTGCTGGTTTGCGACTTTCACCAGAACGCCGATCTCGTCGTTTTCGTGGCCGTGCGGGCAGGCCAGGCGGGTTTGGCGGGGCTTGCGCGGGTCGCTGCCGCTGAGCGCGCCGATCACTGTCACCAGCGGTTTGGTCAGCATCATGTAGAACAGCGCCAGCAAGATGCCGGTCAACACCAGGCTGCGGGCGAAGCCGTTGAGCAGGGTTATGCCGGCGCGGTCGAGGAAGCGGCTGCCGAAGGCGTAGGTGTCCACCTCCAGGTACAGCGTGCCGAGGTCCTCGTCGGGCATATGGGTGAGGTACAGGCGCTCCTTGAACTGGCGTTGCTCGCCGAACAGGAAGTCGCTGAGCGGTCGGTAGCGGTCCTGCAGGCGCGGCCTCTCGACATCGGCCAGCACCGTTTCGTTGTTGTCGCTCAGCCACGCGCGGATGATTGCCGGCGACTCCAGCAAGCCGCGAGTCAGCTCCAGCGCCAGTTCCGAATCGATGTTGTAGGCAATGCGCGAGGCCGGGTTGTGGCTGATTTGCAGCAAGGCGCGCACTTCGCGGTTGATGGACGCGTCTTCGCTGGCATAATCGATGCCTATCTGGATGAGACTGAGCAATGTTCCCAGGATGAAGCCGACCAGGACTGTCAACCGGGCTTGCTTGTATGACAGGCGATTGGTGAACTTGATATCCATGTGTCCCGAGCCGGTTTCACGTCCCTTGCGCTGCGCAAGCATAGCCGATCAACCCCGGCTGCTGGTGGGTCTGTCACACATTCAGCCTTGATTGCTCTAATGGTTGTGCCGGCCTCTTCGCGG
>NZ_JBNRIJ010000018.1:103300-105943 GCF_053557675.1 Pseudomonas sp. XP1
GCTTGATTGCTTTCCTGGACCGCGCCGAATCGGTACTGGCCCGCCTCGAACCCCTGTTGCCGGCAACACGTCCGAACATCGACTGGGCCACCACCCTGGCCGCGCGCTGGCAGCGCGATGGCCGTAGCGGCTACCTGCTGCCGCTGGAAGTAAGCCTGGACATTCGCCTCAGCGACCTGATTGGCGTCGACCATCAGCGTGACCAGCTGGGCCGCAACACCCATCAGTTCATCAACGGCATGCCGGCCAACCATGCATTGCTGTGGGGCTCGCGCGGCACCGGCAAGTCGTCGCTGGTACGTGCCCTGCTGGCCGAGCACGCCGGTGCCGGCCTGCGCCTGATCGAAATCGAACGCGACCACCTGGCCGACCTGCCACGGGTGGTCGAGCAACTGCAGAAACTGCCGCAGCGCTTCATCCTGTTCTGCGACGACCTGTCGTTCGAAGCCGGGGAGGGCGACTACCGGGTGCTCAAGAGCGTGCTCGACGGCTCACTCGAGCAGGCTCCGGACAACGTGCTGCTGTACGCCACTTCCAATCGCCGCCACCTGGTGCCGGAGAAGGAAAGCGACAACGAGAACTGGAAGCGCGTGGACGGCGAGCTGCACCCCAGCGAAGCGGTGGAGGACAAGATTGCCCTGTCCGACCGTTTTGGCCTGTGGCTGTCGTTCTACCCCTTCACCCAGGAACACTTCCTGAACGTGGTCGAGCACTGGATCGGCCAGCTCGCACAAACTGCCGGCCTGGCCTGGCAGCGCAGCGAAGAACTCGACATCCTCGCCGTGCGCTGGGCCACCGGCCGCGGTAACCGTAATGGCCGTTGTGCCTATCAGTTCGCCCGCTACTGGGTCGGGCTGCAATTGCTGGAGCAAAAGTAAATGATCGACCTCAATGCCAGTGGCGCCGGCCTCGACGGCTACAACCTGCTGGCGGCGCAAGTGCAGGCGCTGTTTGCCGACGAGCGTGACTTCATCGCCAATGCCGCGCAGTTCTCGGCATTCCTCTATAACCAGGTGGACGACCTCAACTGGGCGGGCTTCTACCTCAACCGCAACGAAGAACTGGTGCTGGGCCCGTTCCAGGGCCAGGTGGCGTGCGTGCGCATCCCGTTCAGCAAGGGTGTGTGCGGAGCGGCAGCGGCCACTCGGCAGACCCAGCGGGTAGAGGACGTGCATGCGTTCCCGGGGCACATTGCCTGTGACAGCGCGTCCAACAGCGAGCTGGTGATCCCGCTGGTGAAGGAGGGCAGGTTGATTGGTGTGCTGGACCTGGACAGCCCGAAGCTTGGGCGCTTCAGTGAGGCGGATCAGGTGGGGCTGGAGCGGTTGGCGGCGATCTTCCTGGAGCTGACCGACTGCTGATGGTCGTTGCCTTTACCGGCCTCTTCGCGGCTAAAGCCGCTTGTATGGTGATACTCGAAGGGGTGGTGGGACGAAAAAGCCGAATCTGACTGTTCACNGCCGCTTGTATGGTGATACTCGAAGGGGTGGTGGGACGAAAAAGCCGAATCTGACTGTTCACAGCAGTACAGACCGTGGGAGAACTCGCCCCACCCCTTCACCAAAGCGCCGATAAAGAATGCATCGTTTGCAAGCGACGATAGAAGCAAGCCAGCGCCTCTTGGTGAAACCCCTCCGAGCCCAAAAACCATACCGTGGGAGTTCAGGCGATGGCAATGCGAGTAGAGAAGTTCATCATTGGCGTCGATGTCGCCAAGGTCGAACTGGTCAGCTATTGCGAGGAAACCGCTCAACAACACTCGTTGAAAAATACAAAGCCTGAGATCCGCAAGTGGCTGGCACTTCAGCCAGCCAATACGGCTATCTGTGTTGAAGCCACCAACGTTTATCACCTGGACCTGGTGGAGATGGCTTACGAAAAGGGTTTTGCAGTCTATGTCGTTGATGGGTACCAACTCAGCAACTACCGAAAAGGGATTGGCGGGCGTGCCAAAACTGATGCATCTGATGCCTGCCTGCTAGCCCGTTTCCTGGATCGTGAGGGCAGCTTGCTTCGTCCTTGGTCACCCCCTCCAGCCGTCTACAGCAAGCTTCAGAGCCTTCTCCGACGCCGAGCAGCGCTGGTGTCAGCGCGCACCAGTCTGACCCAGAGTTGGGGTAACGAAGCGTCCCTCAAGGACGCCTTCAATAGCTTCGCCAAACACTTTGAGTCGCTTGATCTGCTGATTCAAAAGCGTTTGAAGACGCTGGTTAGAGAAGCGGGGCTGAGCGAGCAGGTTGCCCGCTGCCAGGCAGTTGAAGGCATTGGTTTTCTGACTGCCGTCGCTTTAGTCACCGCCTTCATCCGCGGCGACTTCAAGCGCAGCGATTCATTCATCGCTTTTCTAGGCATGGATCTGAAAGTTGCCGAATCAGGCCAGAAATCCGGACGCCGATGCTTAACCAAGCGAGGCTGCTCAGAAGTGCGCCGGCTACTGCACAATGCAGCCATGGCGGCTAGCAAGACAGCTGCGTGGAAAGAGGTGTATGAACATTATCGGAATACAGGTAAGGCAACCACTCAGGCCCTTGTCATCCTGTCCCGAAAGCTGGCCAGAATTGCATTCGCCTTGATGAAGACTCAAGGCGAATACATGAGCAAAGGGGGCAAAAAGCATTGCCCACAACCATAGAATCTCCCACA
>NZ_JBNRIJ010000019.1:0-7196 GCF_053557675.1 Pseudomonas sp. XP1
CCCGCTCCCACAGGTACACCACAGTACTCAGAAACTGTGGTGTACCTGTGGGAGCGGGCAAGCCCGCGAAGAGGCCAGTACTGTCTGAGGATATATCCCAGGCCAGCACCGGCATTTCAAAACCAGTCAGACCCCTTGCGGAATCTCTTCCCCACCCAGCGCCTCGAACAGCACCGGCAGGAATTCGGCAAAGGTCATCATCATGAGCTGGAAGCTGGCATCGAACTGCTGGGCAGCCTCATCGCCACCATCCTGTTCGGCCTGCTCCTGCAGCAGCTCTTCGAACTTCAGGCGCTTGATCACCATCTTGTCATCCAGAATGAACGACAGCTTGTCCTGCCAGGCCAGGGCCAGCTGGGTAACCACCTTGCCGGTGCTCAAGTGCAGCTGGATTTCCTCGCCGGTCAGGTCCTGGCGCTTGCAGCGCACGATACCGCCATCTTCGGCGGTGTCGCGCAGTTCGCATTCGTCCAGCACATAGAAGCCTTCGGCAGCTTCCTGCGACTTGACCCACTCGGTCATGGTGGCAACCGGTGCGATTTTCACGGTGGCCGGGCGCACCGGCAGCGAGCCCATCACTTCACGCAGGGTCGACAACAGGTCTTCGGCACGCTTGGCGCTGGCCGAGTTGACCAGAATCACGCCCAGGCGCGGGGCAATGGCGGCGAAGATCATCGAGCGGCGGATGAACGCGCGCGGCAGGAAGGCCTGGATGATCTCGTCCTTGATCTGGTCGCGTTCCTTTTTATAGACCTTGCGCATCTGCTCGGTCTCGATCTCTTCCACCTTTTCCTTCACCGCGTCGTTGACCACGCTGCTGGGCAGGATGCGTTCTTCCTTGCGCGCGGCAATCAGCAGGTACTCGCCGCTGACATGCACCAGGGGAGCGTCTTCGCCCTTGCCGAATGGCGCGACGAAACCATAGGTGGTCAGCTCCTGGCTGGCGCAGGGGCGGGCCGGCTTGCTGGCCAGGGCCGCTTCCAGCGCTTCAGGCTCGAACGGGACTTCCTGGGTCAGGCGGTAGGTCAGCAGGTTCTTGAACCACATGAGGGGCAATCTCTCCTTAATGCATAAGGCGGGCATTATTCTCCGAGCGGTGCTCTCAGGCCAACCCTGTCGGAGTGCCAGTAGCTGTGGCTGGATGTAAAGATGCACGTGGCAACGCTAGGTCTTTGAAAGACCTGAGGTTTTTTTTGAAAAAAGTTTAAAAAGTGCTTGCCAGGGTACGGGGCCGTCCGTAGAATGCGCGCCACACCGAGACGAAGGGTGATTAGCTCAGCCGGGAGAGCATCTGCCTTACAAGCAGAGGGTCGGCGGTTCGATCCCGTCATCACCCACCACTCGATGTTTAGCGCAGCGGTAGTTCAGTCGGTTAGAATACCGGCCTGTCACGCCGGGGGTCGCGGGTTCGAGTCCCGTCCGCTGCGCCATATTCCACTTCCAGGGCCTACTGAACACCCGGAAGTAACAGAGAAAGCGACCTCAGGGTCGCTTTTTTTGTGCCTGTGATTTGGTGTTTTCGAGAAATTTGCAAAAAGTTTGATAAGTGCTTGCCAGAGCGGAAAGTCGCCCGTAGAATGCGCGCCACACCGAGAGACATGGGTGATTAGCTCAGCCGGGAGAGCATCTGCCTTACAAGCAGAGGGTCGGCGGTTCGATCCCGTCATCACCCACCACTCGATGTTTAGCGCAGCGGTAGTTCAGTCGGTTAGAATACCGGCCTGTCACGCCGGGGGTCGCGGGTTCGAGTCCCGTCCGCTGCGCCATATTCCACTTCCAGGGCCTACTGAACACCCGGAAGTAACAGAGAAAGCGACCTTAGGGTCGCTTTTTTTGTTTCTGCATTGAGCAAAAAACCAACAGGCGCTGCCTGGCCCCTGTGGGAGCGGGTTTACCCGCGAAGAATGCGACACGGTGCATGGCACCGGCTTTGCCGGTGTTCGCGGGTGAACCCGCTCCCACAGAGGATCTGTAGCAATTTCAGCGGCGACGCTCTTCTTCCCGTAAGGTCAGCACCTCGACCCCATCCTCGGTCACCGCCACGGTATGCTCCCACTGCGCCGACAAGCTGTGGTCGCGGGTAATCACCGTCCAGCCATCCTTCAGCGTGCGCGTCCCGCGTCCGCCCTGGTTGATCATCGGTTCGATGGTAAACACCATCCCCGGCTTCAACTTCAGGCCCATCCCGCGCTGGCCAATGTGCAGCACCTCGGGCCCTTCATGCATCTGCTGGCCAATGCCATGCCCGCAATACTCACGCACGACGCTGTAGCCCGCCGCTTCGGCATGGGTCTGGATGGCATGGCCGATATCACCCAGCGTAGCCCCGGGGCGTACCTGTTCGATGCCTTTCCATAGCGCGCCATAGGTGGTGTCGATCAGGCGCTGCGCCTCATCGCTGATCGGCCCGATGCTGTACATCTTCGACGAGTCGGCGATATAGCCGCCTTGTTCCAGGGTGATGTCGACGTTGATGATCGAGCCTTCTTTCAGCACTTCACCGACCTTGGGCATTCCATGGCATACCACATGGTCCACCGAGGTGTTGAGCGAATAGGGGAAGCCATACTGGCCCTTGCTCGCCGGGCGAGCCTTGAGCGTGCCGACGATGAACGCCTCGGCGCGGTCGTTGATCTGCATGGTTGTCACGCCGGGGCGGATGAAGCTGTCGAGGTCGGCGAACACCTGGGCAAGCAGTTGGCCGGCGCGGCGCATCAGGTCGAGTTGGGCGGGGGTCTTGATAATCACCTGGGACATGGGGGGAGGGCAGTGGCTCGTGTTGGAATGTGCCCCAGCATAGCGCCATGGGGTGTGGGGTTGCCATTGCATGGTGCATAGCCTGTACCGGCCTCTTCGCGGGCACGCCCGCTCCCATAGGTGCAGCACCGCTCTCAGGCCTTGCGATATCCCTGTGGGAGCGGGCATGCCCGCGAAAGGGGCGCACAGCTGGCCCATAAATTGCTGTTTCACCTCCATCCAGGGCTATCAACGTCGACAGCCCGCAAAACTTCACGACAAAGGCGCCGTGTTGCCCCGCTTGCCTAGCAAGCAGGGCAGCCGGCGCCTTTTTTCGTTCCCTACAGGAGCCCGCCCATGGCCAACAGCGAAGTGCGCAGCGTTTGCCCCTACTGCGGCGTCGGTTGCGGCATTGTCATGAGCGTTGCCGATGGCAAGGTTGGCAAGATCAGCGGCGACAAGCAGCACCCCAGCAATTTCGGCCGCCTGTGCACCAAAGGCCTCACCGCACACCTGCCGCTGACCGCCGCCGGGCGCATGAATGATGCCTATGTGCGCCAGCAGCGCAGCCAGCAGCCAGCGCGTACCGGCATCGACCAGGCCATCGCCGCCGCCGCTGCGCGCTTGCGCGGCATCATCGACCAGCACGGCCCCGACGCCGTGGCGCTCTACGTGTCCGGGCAGATGTCGCTGGAGGCCCAGTACCTGGCCAACAAGCTGGCCAAGGGCTTTATCCGCACCCGCCACATCGAGTCCAACTCGCGCCTGTGCATGGCCAGTGCCGGCAGCGGCTACAAGCTGTCGCTCGGTGCCGATGGCCCGCCCGGCAGCTACCAGGACTTCGAGCACGCCGACGTATTCCTGGTGATTGGCGCCAACATGGCCGACTGTCACCCGATCCTGTTCCTGCGCCTGCTCGACCGGGTCAAGGCGGGGGCCAAGCTGATCGTCGTCGACCCGCGGCGCAGCGCCACCGCCGACAAGGCCGACCTGTTTCTGCAGGTGCGCCCCGGTAGCGACATGGCCTTGCTCAACGGCCTGCTGCACCTGCTGCTGCGTAACGGCCACACCGACCCCGACTTCATCGCCCGCCACACCGAAGGCTGGGACGAACTGCCGGCCTTTCTCGATGACTACACCCCTGACCGGGTGGCCGCAATAACCGGGCTGGCCGAGGCCGACATCATCAGGGCAGCCGAATGGATCGGCAGCGCCAGCAGCTGGATGAGCTGCTGGACCATGGGCCTGAACCAGAGCATCCACGGCACCTGGCACACCAATGCGATCTGCAACCTGCACCTGGCCACTGGCGCCATCTGCCGCCCCGGCAGCGGGCCGTTTTCGCTGACCGGCCAACCCAATGCCATGGGGGGCCGCGAGATGGGCTACATGGGCCCTGGCCTGCCTGGCCAGCGCTCGGCGCTGGTGGCGCAAGACCGCGCCTTCGTCGAGCAGCAGTGGCAACTGCCTCCGGGCAGCCTGCGCAGCGAAGGCGGCGATGGCACGGTGGCGCTGTTCGAGCAGATGAAAAGCGGTGCGGTAAAGGCCTGCTGGGTCATCTGCAGCAACCCGGTGGCCAGTGTCGCCAACCGGCAGCAGGTGATCGACGGCCTGCGTCAGGCCGAACTGGTGATTACCCAGGATGCCTTCCTCGACACCGAGACCAACCGCTACGCCGACATCCTGCTACCGGCTGCGCTGTGGGCCGAAGGCGAGGGCGTGATGATCAACAGCGAGCGCAACCTCACTCTCATGCCGCGCGCCGTCGAGCCGCCCGGGCAGAGCCTGCCAGACTGGCAGATCATCGCCCGGGTCGCCTGTGCCATGGGCTACGCCGACGCCTTCGACTACCCCGATGCGGAAGCTGTGTACGAGGAGATTCGCCGCTTTCACAACCCAACCACCGGCTACGACCTACGTGGCATCGGCTATGCCGAACTGCGCGAGCAGCCGCGCCAGTGGCCCTGCGCCCCGGGCCGTGACAACCCGCGCAGCCCGCTGCGCTATCGCAACGACGGCAGCAGCCAGACGCTGTTGCACCATGCCCAGGGCGAGTGCCCGGTGTTGGCCTTCCCGACCGCCAGCGGCAAGGCCCGCTTCTTGGCCCGGCCCTGGTTGCCAGCAGCGGAACTGCCGGATGCCGATTACCCCATGGTGCTGAATACAGGCCGCGTGCAGCACCAGTGGCACACCCTGACCAAGACCGGCAAGGTACCGGCGCTGAACAAGCTGGAGCCCGGCCCCTTCGTGGAAATCCACCGCGAAGATGCTGCCCGGCTAGGCATCGCCGAAAAGGACCAGGTGGCCATTCGCTCGCGCCGCGGGCAGGCCGTGCTACCCGCGCGGATCAGCGACCGGGTCATGCCTGGCAACTGCTTTGCCCCGTTCCACTGGAACGACCTGGTCGGCGAGCAACTGGCGATCAACGCCGTGACCTGCGATGCGGTCGACCCGCTGTCGTTGCAGCCGGCGTTCAAGCATTGTGCCGTGACCCTGGAGCGGGTTGCCGGTGAGCGCATCGAAGCCCTTGATCTGAACACTGCCAATCCGGAGCCTGCCCGCATGCCGACCGCCACCCTGTCCCGTCTGCTTGGCCTGGACACCCTGCCAGCCCCGGTGCTGGCCGAGGAAGAGCGCCATTATCTGCAAGGCTTCCTGCTAGGCCTGGACCAGGCGCGCGCCGAGGGCGTGCCCTGCCTGCCGGCCAGTGCGCCGCTGGCCGCCAACCGCCGGCTGTTCATCGATGGCTTGCTGGCCGGGCTGTTCGCCCAGCCGGCGGTGCTGCCCGATGCAGCGTTGATAGCACCACGGCACCAGGTGCTGTGGGCTTCGCAAACCGGCAACGGCGAGCTGTTGGCCGAACGCTGTGCCGAGCGCCTGCGCGGTGCCGGCCTCGACGTGCAGCTCAGTTGCATGGAAGCGGTCAGCCCGCGCCAACTGCAGGGCGCCGCCAGCGTGGTGCTGATCGCCAGCACCTTTGGCGATGGCGACGCGCCCGACAGCGCAGCGGCGTTCTGGCAAGCCTTGCAGGGCGAGGAGGGCGCCCACTGCGCCGAACTGCCTTTTGCCGTGCTGGCCCTGGGCGACTCCAGTTACGACCAGTTCTGCGGCTTTGGCCGCAAGCTCGACCAACGCCTGGCCGAGCTGGGCGGGCGGCGCCTGCTGCAGCGGGTGGACTGCGAGCCGGACTTCGACGACGCCTTCGCCGCCTGGCTGGATGCGCTGCTGCCTACGCTAGGCAGCGCTGCTGCACTGCAAGCGGTCACCGAGCCTGCGCCCGTGGCGACCTATGGCAAGCAGCAACCCTGGGCTGCCACCTTGCTGGAAAACCGCCTGCTCAACGGCCCGGGTGCCAGCAAGGAAACCCGTCAACTGGTGTTCGACCTGAGCGGCAGCGGTTTTACCTATGCCGCCGGTGATGCCTTGGGCGTGTGGCCGCGCAACTGTCCGGCCCTGGTCGACGAACTGCTGGTGTTGATGCAGCTCGATGGCCAGACCATGGTTCAGCTGAAAGGCCAACCCGCCATGCCGCTGACCGAAGCCCTGCAAGCGCACCTGGAGATTGCCAGGGTCACCACGCAGCAGCTGCTGGCCTTCGCCGGCAATGCCCCGGACCTGCAGCGCCTGCTGCAGCCCGAGTGCAAGGCCGAGCTGCAGGACTGGTTGTGGGGGCGGCAACTGGTCGATGTGCTGCGCGCCTTCCCCCAAAAGCTGCCGCTGGCCAGCTGGCTGGAGCTGCTCAAACCGTTGCAGCCGCGCCTGTATTCGATCAGCTCCAGCCCGCTGGCACACCCGCAGCAGGTGCACCTGACCGTTTCCACGGTGCGCTATGGAGCGCGAAAAGGGGTGTGTTCAAGCTTCCTTGCCGACCGTGCGCAGGCGCTGAAAGTGGCCATTTTCCCGCAAGTGTCGAAGCACTTTCGCCTGCCCGAGGATGACAGCGTGCCGGTGATCATGGTTGGCCCCGGCACCGGCATTGCGCCGTTCAGGGCCTTTCTCGAAGAGCGAGAGGCACGTGGGGCGAAAGGGGCCAACTGGCTGTTCTTCGGCGAGCAGTACGCGGCCACCGATTTCTATTACCAGGAGCAGCTGCAGGCCTGGCAGGCTGCAGGGCACCTGCGTCTGGACACGGCGTTTTCACGCGACCAGGCCGAGAAGGTCTATGTGCAGCAGCGCATGCTCGAACAGGGCGCGCAGTTGTGGCAGTGGCTGGAGGCGGGGGCGTACTTCTACGTGTGTGGCGATGCGCAGCGCATGGCCAAGGATGTGGATGCGGCGTTGCGGGCGATCGTCGCCGAGCATGGCGGCATGGATGCAGGGGCTGCTGCGGCTTATGTCGAAGCGCTGGGCAGGGCCAAGCGGTATCGGCGGGATGTGTATTGATGTGCACCGGGATGGGGTGTTGTGCACTGTGAATGTGCATGACCTGTGCCGGCCTCTTCGCGGGGGAAACCCCAACC
>NZ_JBNRIJ010000019.1:7435-29856 GCF_053557675.1 Pseudomonas sp. XP1
ATGGTCGGCCACCATTGTGTCGAACAACTGGTCAGCCGCGGCGCCCTGCAGCGCTTCGAAGTGCATGTGTTCGGCGAAGAGCGCCAACGCGCCTATGACCGCGTGCACCTGTCCGAGTATTTCGGCGGCAGCTGTGCCGAAACCCTGGCCCTGTGCGGGCAGGACTTTTACGGCAGCAACGGGGTGCACCTGCACCTCGGCGAAGCGGTGCTGGAAATCGACCGTGAGTGCGGCGAAGTGGTCACCGCCGAGGGCCGCTACGGCTACGACCAACTGGTGCTGGCCACAGGTTCCTACCCCTTCGTGCCGCCGATCGAAGGTTCCAGCGGCAATGCCCGCCTTGTCTACCGCACCCTCGACGACCTCGACGCCATCCGCGCTGCCGCAGCCAGTGCCCGCCGTGGCGTGGTAGTGGGCGGTGGCCTGCTTGGCCTGGAAGCAGCCAACGCCCTCAAGTCGCTGGGCCTGGAAGCCCACGTGGTGGAGTTCGCCCCACGGTTGATGCCGGTGCAGCTGGACGGCGAGGGCGGTGCCGCGCTCAAGGCACAGATCGAAGCGCTGGGTGTTGGCGTGCATCTGTCGCGTGCCACCCAGTCGATCAGTGCGGGTGAAGACTACCGCTACCGCATGAACTTCGATGGCGGCGAGCACCTGGAAACCGACCTGATCGTGTTCTCCGCGGGTATCCGCCCGCAGGATGCCCTGGGCCGTGCCTGTGGCCTGGACATCGCCGCGCGTGGTGGCGTGGTGATCGACAACCATTGCCGCAGCAGCGACCCACGCATCTTTGCCATCGGCGAGTGCGCCTCGTGGAACGGCAGCGTGTTCGGTCTGGTCGCCCCGGGCTACAGCATGGCGCGCAACCTGGCGGCATTGCTGATGGGGGAAAGCACTGGCGAATTCACCGGTGCCGACATGTCTACCAAGCTCAAGTTGCTGGGCGTGGATGTCGGCTCCATCGGCGATGCCCATGGCGCTACCCCTGGCGCACGCAGCTACCGCTTCATCGACGAAGCCAACAGCGCCTACCGCCGGCTGGTGGTGGATGCCAGCGGCAAGCACGTGCTCGGTGCGGTGCTGGTCGGCGACAACAGCTACTACGACACCCTGCTGCAATACGCCCAGAACGGTATCGCCCTGCCAGCCGACCCCGCGGCACTGATCCTGCCGCAAGGCGGTGGTGCACCGGCCCTGGGCGCCGATGCGCTGCCCGACAGTGCGACCATCTGCTCGTGCCACAACGTCAGCAAGGGCGCGGTGTGCGCCGCCATCGACAGCGGCTGCGGCGACCTTGCCGCAGTCAAGGGCTGCACGAAAGCAGCTACCGGTTGTGGTGGTTGCGCGGCACTGCTCAAGCAGGTGTTCGAGCATGAGCTGACCGCCCGCGGCGTTGCGGTGGACAAGAGCCTGTGCGAGCACTTCGCCTACACTCGCCAGGAACTGTACGGTCTGGTACGGGTGGAGGGTATCCGCACCTTCAACGAACTGCTCGAACGCCACGGCAAGGGCCACGTTGGCTGCGACATCTGCAAGCCGGCGGTGGGCAGTATCCTCGCCTCGTGCTGGAACCAGCCGATCATGGACCCGGCGCTGGTGCCGCTGCAGGACACCAACGACACCTTCATGGCCAACATGCAGAAGAACGGCACCTACTCGGTGGTGCCGCGCATCCCCGGTGGTGAAATCACCCCCGACAAGCTCATCGTGATCGGCCAGGTGGCGAAAAAGTACGACCTGTACACCAAGATCACCGGCGGCCAGCGCATCGACTTGTTCGGCGCCCAGTTGCACGAGCTGCCGCTGATCTGGGGCGAGCTGATCGAGGCCGGCTTCGAAACCGGCCATGCCTACGGCAAGTCGACCCGCACGGTGAAATCGTGCGTTGGCAGCACCTGGTGCCGTTACGGCGTGCAGGACAGCGTCGACATGGCCCTGCGCCTGGAAGACCGCTACAAAGGCCTGCGCAGCCCGCACAAGCTCAAGTTCGCGGTGTCCGGTTGCACTCGCGAATGCGCCGAGGCACAGAGCAAGGACATCGGCGTGATCGCCACCGACAAGGGCTGGAACCTGTACGTGTGCGGCAATGGCGGCATGCGCCCGCGGCACGCCGAGCTGTTCGCCACCGACCTCGACGACGAGACCCTGGTGCGCCTGATCGACCGCGTGCTGATGTTCTATATCCGCACCGCCGACAAACTGCAGCGCACCTCGGTGTGGCGCGAGAATCTGGAAGGTGGGCTGGACTACCTGAAGCAGGTGATCATCGACGACAGCCTGGGCTTGGCCAGCGAGCTGGAAGCGCAGATGCAGCATGTGGTCGACCAGTATGAATGCGAGTGGGCCAACGCCCTCAACGACCCCGAGAAGCTCAAGCGCTTCCGTACGTTCGTCAACGACCGCCGCGCCGACCCGGACGTGCATTTCGTGCGCGAACGCGAACAGCGCCGGCCTGCTGCGCCGCTGCACCTGATCCCAACCGTCGAGGAGGCTGTCTGATGAAGCTGTCCAATGCTGCTGTAAAGACCCACGAGAACTGGCAGGCGGTGTGCCAGGCGGATGACCTGGTGGCCGATTCCGGGGTGGTGGTTTGGCTCGACGGGGCCCAGGTGGCGTTGTTCTACCTGCCGGGGCAGGCGCAGCCGCTGTACGCGGTGGACAACCGCGACCCGCGGTCCGGCGCCAACATCATCGGCCGCGGGCTGGTCGGTAGCTTGCAGGGGGAGTTGGTGGTGGCGGCACCATTGTACAAGCAGCACTTCAGCCTGGAGAGCGGGGAGTGCCTGGAGGATAGCGGGCAGCGCCTGCGGGTGTGGCCGGTGCGGTTGAATGGGGAGGCGGTGGAGTTGGCTGTGGCCTGATAGTCATCTGCCGCCTGCACCGGCCTCTTCGCGGGCACGCCCGCTCCCACAGGTACTGCACAGGTCTGGAGAACTGTGGAGATCGCTGTGGGAGCGGGTTCACCCGCGAAAGGGCCGGTACAGGCTATCTGCATGCGGTAAGCTTGAGCCCATGAACCTCGACACCCGCATCAAGTACCGCCACCTGCTGTGCTTCCTGGAGATTGCCCGGCAGGGCAGCCTGGCCAGGGCTGCCGACATCCTGGCAATCAGTCAGCCGGCCATCTCCAAGACCCTCAAGGAACTCGAAGACCTGCTGGAAACGCGCCTGTTCGCGCGCAGCCGCCAGGGCGTCGAGCTGACCCCGGCCGGCACGCGTTTCATGCGCTATGCCGGGCCCAGCGTGCAGGCCCTGCGCGATGGCGTAAGCAGCCTGCGTGGCGAGGCGCGGGTGCCATCGCAGGTACGCATCGGGGTGCTGTCCACGGTCGAAGGCCTGCTCATGCCCGAAGTGCTGTGTCGCCTGCACCAGCGGCATGAGGCGCTGGTGATCAGCGTGGTCACCGGGGTCAGCGCGCAACTGCTCGGGCAGTTGCGCCTGGGCGAACTGGAGCTGGTGGTCGGGCGCATGACCGACAGCCCACAGATCCAGGGGCTGTCGTTCGAGCACCTGTACAGCGAGTCGATGAGCCTGGTGGTACGGCCCGGCCACCCGCTGCTGGCCGGCACGCCGGTGGAGCGGGCGCAGGTGGGCCGTTACCCGTTGGTATTGCCGCCTGCTGGCACCACCATCCGCCAGCATGCCGACAGCCTGTTCGTGCAATGTGGCATCCAGATGCCGGCCCAGCGCCTGGAAACCCTGTCACTGGCCCTGAGCCGACGCTACCTGCTGGGCAGTGATGCGCTGTGGGTGGCACCACGCGATGCCGTGCTGCTGGACCTTCGCCGTGGCGAGTTGGTCGAACTCGACCTGGGCGTGCGCGAGCCCGGCGGCTCGGTCGGTATCTGCCGCAATGCCGCCTTGCCACAGAGCCTGCCTGGGCAGTGGGTATGCGAGGTACTGCGCGAGGTGGCAGGGCAGTACCGAGAGGGTGCCTACCCTTGAACCCGCTCCGTCAACAGGGCACTGAGGGCCTTGAGGCTGTCGTCGCTCAGGCTGCCGCTGGCCGCCATCAGGCGTAACTGTGCCTGCAGGATGGCATAGCGCTGTCGGGCCAGTTGCAGGCGCGTGCGAGTCAACTGCTGCTCGGCATCCAGCACATCGTTGCTTATCCGTGCGCCGGCCTCGTAGGCGTGCGTGGTAATGCGCAGATCGCTCTGGCTGGAACGCAAGGCCTGTTGCAGGGCCTGGTACTGGCTGATGCCACCGGTGAGGTTGAGGTAGGCCTGACGGGCCATGAAATCTGCCTCGCGTCGCGCATCTTCCAGCTCGCTCTCGGCGGCGCCCTGCAGGGCACGTGCCTCGCGCGTGCGGCTTTGAGTGCCGCCACCGGCGTACAGGGGAACGCTGAGCTGCACACCGACCACGGTCTGGGTGTACTTCTCCTCGGGTACGGTCACGTCGTACAGGCTGCCTCCCACGGAGGCAAAGCGGCCGTGCGCGGCCACCAGGTCGAGGGTTGGCAGATGGCCGGCCCGTTGTTTGTCCACTTCCTGTTCGGCGATCAGCTGGCGTACTTCGGCTGCCTGCACCTTCAGATTGTGCTGGCGGGCCTGGTCGGTCCAGGCATCCAGCCGGGCCGGTTGCGGGCCACTGAAGGAGACCAGGTCATCAGGCCTGGCCAGCTCGCCCGGCATAGTGCCAGTCAGCCTGGCCAGCGCCTGCTGGTTGAGGCGCAGGGCATTGTCGGCGGCAATCTGCTCGGCCTGCGCGAGGTCGTAACGGGCCTGGATGCGCTGCACCTCGTTCTCGGTACCCGAGCCTTCGCGGCGCAAGCGCTGTGCCTTGTCCAGTTGCTGGCCGAGGGTGTGCACCTGCTGGCGGCTGGTAGCCAACTGGTCTTCGGCCAGCAACAGTTCGAAGTAGGCGTCGGCCACGCGCAGCATCAGGTCCTGGCGCGCAGCGAGCAGGTCGATTTCACCGGCGGTGGCCAAGGCCTTGCCCTGTTCATGGCCGACGACGTTCTGCCAGCGCAGCAGGGGCTGTATCAATACCAGCGCGTAGGCATTGGAGTTGTCGCGGTTGCGGTGTGCAGGGCCGCTGTGTTCGCGGTCGACCCAGGCTGCGCCGCTTTCCAGGGACAGGTGCGGCAGCAATTTAGCCAGCGCCTGTGGTGCCTTCTGCGCCGCTGCCTGTTGACGTTGCTGCGCCGCAGCGTAGGCCAGGTCATGCCCCAGGGCTTGCTGGTAGGTCTGGTACAGGTCGCTGGCCTGGACCGTGCTGGCGCAAGCCAGCGCCAGCACGGCTAGGCAGGTTCGTGTGCTTTGTCCGAACACGTCACGGACTCCTTTGCAAGTGAGGGCTTGGGTAGGCGGGAGTTGCGCATCAGCAGCACCATGGGCACGCCGATCAGCATCACCGCACCGAGCAGGCCGAAGAGCATGCTGAAACCGAGCATCTGTGCCTGCTCCCGGGCCTGCATGAAGGCCAGTACGGCGTTGGCCTGGTCTGCACCGAGCAGGTCGGTGGAGAGCCGTCGCGGGTCGAGGTTGGCCAGGTCCCAGCCGCTGGCAAGCAGGCTGTTTTCGTCGACGTGCTCGGATAGTTGCCGGTAGCGTGCCCAGGAGAAACGCGTGAGCAGGGTGGCGGCGATGGCGATGCCCACGCTGCCGCCCAACTGGCGCATCAGGTTGAGCACGCCGGAGCCCACCGAGATCAGCTGCGCCGGCAGTTGGCGCATGGCCAGGTTGGTCAGTGGCACGAAGATCATGCCCAGCCCGAAGCCACGGATGATCAATGGCCAGTACAGGGTGTCGGGGTTGCTTTGCAGGGTGAACTGGGTATGCAGGTACATGGCGTAGCCGTAGACCAGGATGCCCACGCAGATGAAGTAGCGCTCATCGATGCGGTTTTCCTGCGACAGCTTGCCGATCACCAGGGTACTGACCGCACTGGCCAGGGCACCGGGGAAGATCACAAGGCCACTTTGGTAGGCGCTTTGCTCGAGCAGCGTCTGCAGCAGCAGAGGCACCATGAACAGCGTGCTGTACAGGCCGAAACCGACGCAGAAGGCGCAGATCGATCCCAGAAGAAACTCGCGGTTGCTGAACAGCGCGAGGTTGACGATCGGGTTGGCCACCCGCCGCTCCCAGTAGCAGAACCCGATCAGGCCGAGCAGCGCCAGTGCCAGGCACAGCAGGCTCAGGTCTGACTCAAGCCAGTCCCAGTGTTCGCCACGCTCCAGCAGGATCTGCAAGCTGCCGACGCCGATTGCGAGCAGCACGAAGCCCGGATAGTCGATGCTTTGCGGGCGTCGCTCGTTGGGTGAATCGCCTACGCACAGCCATGCCAGCAGCAGGGCCAGCGCGCCGATCGGCAGGTTGATCAGGAAGATCCAGTGCCAAGAGAACTCGTCGATCAGGTAGCCGCCGACCGAGGGGCCGAGGGTTGGCCCCATCATCACCCCGACGCCGTACAAGGCCAGGCCGGCGCTGACCTTTTCCTTGGGGAACACGTCGTAGATGATCGCCTGCGAGATGCCCAGCAAGCCGCCCCCGGCCAGGCCCTGCACCACTCGCCACAGCACCATCTGCCACAGCTCCTGCGACAGCGCGCAACCGAGCGAGGCCAGCACGAACAGCGCCGATGACACCAGGTAGTAGCGGCGCCGGCCAAACCAGGCAGACAGCCAGCCGCTGGCCGGCAGGATCACCACGTTGGCGACGATGTAGCCGGTCGAAACCCACGAAATTTCGTCCACCGACGCCCCGAAACCGCCCATCAGGCTGGGGATGGCGACGTTGACGATGGTGACGTCGAGCAGCTCCATCATCGAGATCAGGGTGACTGTCACGGCCACCAGCCACGGCGACTTCATAGCGGCTGCCCGCTGTCGCGGGTATCGACCTCGACGAACACGCTCATGCCCTGGCTGAGCGCCTGTTGCATGTCTTTGGGCAGCTGGCGGAACTCGATGCGCGCCTGGATGCGTTGCACCACCTTGGTGAAGTTGCCGCTGGCGTTCTCCTGTGGCAGCAGCGAGAAACGCGCGCCAGTGGCCGGCACCAGGCTATGTACCACGCCCTCCAGCTGCTGCCCCGGAAAGGCATCGACGCTGATGCGTGCAGGTTGGCCGACACGAACCCTGCCGATCTGGGTTTCCTTGAAGTTGGCCACTACCCACATGTGTTCTGTACTGACCAGGCTCAAGAGTTTTTGACCGGCCACCACGAATTGCCCGGGCTGCACATCCTTGTGCACGATCACCCCACCCTGCGGGGATGCCTGCCGGGTGTCCTGCAGTTCGATGCGGGCCAGTGCCAGGGCCGACTCAGCGGCCTTGATCCGGTACTCTTCAACTTTCAGCGCGGCCTGGTTGGCCAGGGTACCTTCGCGGGCTGCGGTGGAGTTGTCGCGGGCCGCCTGCAGCTGGTGGCTCAGGGCGCTGAAGCGTGCGCGGGCGGCTTCCAGGTCCTGGGTACTTACAACGCCTTGGTCGGCCAGGCGCCGGGTGCGTTGATAGTCGCTGCGGGCCTGTTCGACATTGGCCGCCAACTGACCGATGGTGGCCTGTGCTGCCTGACTGCGCGCAGCTGCACTGCGGACCTGGCTGTCCACCAGGCCGGGCATGCCGCCTTGCCCGGTGGCCACCAGCGCGCTCAAGTAATTGGCCCGCGCCTGTTCAACCCGCTGCTGATATTCGTCATCGCGCACCTGGAACAGCAGGTCCCCTTTGTTCACGCGCGTGTTTTCGTGCACAGGCACGTCCACCACCACGCCGCTCAGCCGCGCCCTGATAGGGATGATCACGCCTTCCACTTCGGCATTGTCGGTGCTGACGTACTGCCGTGCGTATTGCCAGCGCTGCAGCCCGAGTGCTGCCAGGCCTGCGATGACCAGCACCGATACTGCCAACTTGGCGTACTTGCCTTTCACCATGTCACACGCTCTCGTCCATGTCGTTGGGGGCCAGAACCCCTTGCCTGCGTCGGGCGCAGGCAAGGGATGATGCTCAGCTGGTTGCTGGCGCGCACGTGGCCTGTGCTGCCGCGCGCTGATGCAGTTGCTCCAGCACGCCATCCCACAGCACGGTGCGGGCTACCAGCGCGTCGGCGGCGCTTTTCGCCAGGGTCTGCTGTTGCGCCGGTTCGCTGACGATCTCGGCGATGATGCGTTTGGCTGCCGGGCCGTGATCGTCGCCGTCCATTTCGATGTGGCGCTTGAGGTAGTAGGTCAGCATCGGCACGCTGGCTTCATCGATGGCCCAGCGTTGCAGCAGGCCGCCGAACATGTCCGGGATGATGTCTTCGCGGCCGAAGAAGAAATACGCCAGCACCTGCTCGGTCGAGCCGTGCAGGGCAACTTCCAGGGTCTTGCTGACGAACACCTTGGCCGGCAGCGGAATGTCGACATTGGTCAACGCCTGGGCAAGGGGCACGCCTGCTTGCAGCAGTGCCTGGAACTGGCGGAACGGGCCGGTATCGGCGCCGATCTCGTCCATTGCGCCAAGGTACAGCTCCAGATGGCTGATGAAGCCGCCGTCGGGGTGTTCGTCGGTTTCCTCGCCGGTGACGATCTCGTTGATCAGCCGCGCGGCAAGGATATGCCTGGGTGGCAGCCAGGGCAGGGAGACGCAGGTCAGGTCGCGCTGGATGCGCTTGAGCAGCGTCATGAAGTCCCACACGGCAAAGACGTGGTTCTCCATCAGCAGGCGTACATCATCCAGAGTGCTGATGCGGGCGAACAGTGGGTGTGCCAGCAGGGTGCGGCGTTCGTTTTCAATCAGTTCATCGACGTCAAAAGACATACTCGGCTCCTTGAGTTTTGGGGCTCGCCAGGCGTACATCACAGCCCGGGGCTACCTGGCGGTGGCATCGTCTGCCAGGCGCCGGCATAGGGGAAACGTGCCTTGCAGTAGCGCAAGGCTCCGAAGAAACGCGGTTCGATCAGCGCCTGTCGGCCTTCGTACCAACCGCTGGCGAGCAGTTGGCGGTGCAGGCGAGGCAGGCGCCAGCACGGCACGCGCGGATACAGGTGGTGCTCCAGGTGGTAGTTGGAGCCCAGGTGCAGCAGGGTGCTCAGTGCTGCGGTACGCGAGCGGGCCACCGGCAGCGCTACATCGGTTTCGAAGGCATGCTCCTGGTAGGCGTTCAGGGCAGAAATCAACAAGGCCAGCAGCAGGCAGCCCGCCACGGCAGGCAGCAGCGGTGGCCACTTTGCCGCCAGCAGCAGCCACAGTGCCGGCCACAGCAGCTGGCAGGCCAGGTTGGCTCTGGCCAGCAAACGGATCTGCCGGTCGGGCAGTGGCAATGTGCCGCTGACCTTGGCGCCGGGCAGGGCCAGGCGCACGGTTTGCAGCAGATACCAGGCGGTGGCATGCAGGCGTGACACCAGCAACCGGGTGGCGGCCAGGCGATAGCGCCGCAACAGGCGCCAGTCCGGGTCCTGGGGGCTACCGTTGTAGCGATGGTGCTGCCAGTGGTCGACGAAGTAGCCGGTGACGCAGAAGCCCGTGAGCATCGAGCTCAGCGCCACCGCCAGCATGCAGCTGTACAGGCGGTTGTCGCTGAGGTTGAAGTGGAAACCCTCGTGGCCCAGGATGCCCTGCAGAAACAGGCCGTAGCCCGCCAGCAGCAGCAATGGCAAAGCCAGCGGCCATGCCTGGGGGGCGCGGTCGACGATGGCCACAAGCAGTGCCAGCGGTGCGGCGAACAGCAGCAACGCGTAGCCGATCACCAGGGTGGTTTCCAGCGCTGACGGCGTCAGCAGGCTTCGCTCAGGGCGCAGCAGGGGCTTGTCCAGTGCCAGTTGCGTCATCGGCCTGGCCTCAGTCGATCAGTTCGGGTTTGAGCGACAGCTGCCCGGCCTTGCTCAGGCTGCGCAAGCGCAGGCCGATGAAGGCATCCACCAGGCTTGGCAGCCAGCGTGCGGTGTACATGGCCACGCTGCCGAGGAAGGTCAGGCCGCGGTTGCGCAGGTCGTGGCGGGTGCAGGCACGCACCAGGCCATTGCTGGCGTCATCGAGTTTTTCCTCAAGCGACAGCAGCACGCGCTCGCCGCGCTTGAAGCTGACCAGGCGCTTCACCGACAGACCGACCCGTTCGGCCGGGTCGTGAATGGCCGTGTCGATGAACCCGGGGAACACCGTGACCACATCCAGTTGCCCGGGGTACTGCATGCGCAGCACATCCGAATAGGCGCTCAAGGCTCGCTTGCTGGTGGCGTAGGCGGCCACGTACGGGGCGTTGACCAGCGCGAACAGCGAAGACACGTTGACCACCTTGCCACGCTTGCGCAGCAATGCCGGCAAGAACCGCGAGGTCAGTTGCCACGGAGCCAGCAGGTTGACTTCCAGTGCGCGACGCACATCATCGTTCACCCCTGTTTCGCCCCGTTCCAGGGTCAGCACCCCGGCATTGTTGATCAGGATGTCGATGTCGCCGAAGCGCTCCAGGATGGAGGCAGCAGCTTCGTCCAGGCGTTCGCGGTCGCACAGGTCGAGCAGGTAGTAGGCATCGAAGTTCAGTGCCCCATGCGGCTCGAGCCGGTCGATGCCGATAACGGTTGCCCCTTGGTGCTTGAGTTTGCGTGCGGTTTCCAGGCCCAGGCCGCGTGCCGCGCCGGTAATGACGACGATCTTGTTGTGCAGTTTCACGGGGTGACTCCATTGGCAATGCTGAAGGTGGCGCCTTGCAGGTAGCGGTCGAGGTTGGCCGTCATGCTGAAGCGTCCGGGCGGGTGGAACTGCAGGCCGCGGGTACTGGCCAGCCAGTCGCAGCCCTGGTTCGAACGGATGAACGACAGGCCGCCGAGCATCTGGTGGGCCAGGTCGGACGCGCTGGCCAGTTGCTGTTCGATGCCGTAGCGGGTCAGCAGCAGGCGCGCCAGCAGGTCGTCGGCGTCGCCTTGCAGGTGTTCCACCTCGTGCGCCAGGCCTTCCAGCGCACTCATGCACAGTTGCAGCTGGCAGGCCAGCTGCACGCGCTGCTGGTCGCTCCAGCGGCGCTCGTCGATCGCCCGCTCGACCAGGCCCATGCAGGCGCCCAGGTAGCTGGCGCTGATCAACAGCTCGAACCAGATGAAACCGATGGTCTGCACATCGCCAAGCTGCGATTTCAGCCCGGCGGAGAAGATCATCTTGTCGCTGACGTAGACGTCCTCCAGGCGCAGCTCCTGGCTCTGTGCGGCGGCCAGCGCGCTGTTGCCCCAGAACGGGTGGCGGCTGATGCCGGGGGCGGAGGCGGGGATGAGTGCGATCATCAGCTCCTCGCCGTCCTCGCTGGTGCGGCTGTAGCTGGCAGTCAGCAGGTCCATCGAGCTGCTCAGGCTGCACGGTTGCTTGCTGCCGCTCAGGCGGACTCCGTCAGCCAGCTGCACGGCTTCCATGCCGGCATCCAGGATGCCGCCTCCCGGTACGCCTTCGGCGAAGCCAGAGGCCAGCAGCAGACGCTGCTTGGCAATGGCCGACAACAGCAGGCCTTCGGCACCTGCGCCCCGGGCGGCGACGGCAACCAGGCTGGCCACGGAAAACTGATGCATGGTGCTGGCCACGGCCAGTGAAGGTGACAACGCACCGAGGGCCAGCTGCACCTGCAGCGCCTCGCATGCGCTGGCGCCCAGGCCACCACCAGCCTTCGGCACCAGCAAGGCAACCGGGCCGGTATGCTTGAACCAGTCCACAACCGGGCTGTCAGCGGCTTCGCGCTGTTCGAAGGGCAACTCCGTCAGCAGTTTGGCAAAGTCCGGGGCAAAGCGTTGCAAGGTCTGCCTGGCGTTGTGCAGGAGTGACAGGGGCATGGCTCAATCCTTGATCTGGCTGTTCGGGAACAGGCCATGGATGATGGCGCTGATGTTGTCGCGGATCGCTTGCCGGGCGACCGGGTCAAGCATGTCGGCCAGCATCGGCAGACCCAGGTCGAAGTTCGAACGGAAGGCAATGCTGGCGCCTTCGGCGGTTTCGCTGACTTGCCACGAGCCGGAAAAGTGGTCGATATCACCAGCGGTCTGGCGGAAATGGATATGCAGGTTGGCCGGGTCGAACACATCACGCTCCTGCCATTTGAGGATGCCGCTGTGGAAGTTCACCTCCCAGTTGCTCAGCACCTCATGTTCATGCACGGCTTCGATTTCGATGTTGCGCACCGACTCGCAAAACTGTGGATAGGCGCTGAAGTTACTGATGGCGGCGTAGACCTGTTCGGCGCTCTGGCTGGGTACATGGGCGTTCAGGCTGACTTCGTTCATTTCGGTGTCCTATTCAAAGGTACGGGCAAGGGCGCGGGCGAAACCGCCGAGCAGCCATTCAACGTCGCTGTCGCTGTACAGGGCAGGCGGCGTCAGGCGGATCACCCGGTGATCGTTGAGGGAGTGGTTGACCACGATGCGTTGGTCGATCAGGTGCATGACCATGTTGGCCGCCAGGCCGGCATCGGCGAACTCGACCCCCAGCAACAGCCCGGTGCTACGCAGTTGCACCTGGTTGCCGCAAGGGTGTTGCCGCAGCACGTTCTGCAGGCCCTGGCGCAGGCGTTGCCCCAAGGCTTCGGCACGGGGTACCAGCTGTTCGTGCTGCATCACCTGCAAGGTCGCCATTACCGCAGCCATGGCCAGCGGGTTGGCGCCGAAGGTGGAGGTGTGCATCAGCGGGTTGCGATTGAGCGGTGCCTGCATGTCGGCAGTGCAAACCATGGCACTTACTGGCACGCAGCCGCCGGAGAGGCTTTTGCCGACCAGCAGGATGTCCGGTACCACGCCCTCGTGCTCGCAGGCCCACCAGCGCCCGGTACGGCCCATGCCCGACTGGATCTCGTCGGCAATCAGCACAGCGCCGTACTGGTCGCAGAGTTGGCGCACCTGCTGCAGGTAGCCGGCTGGAGGTACTATCACCCCGGCCTCGGCCTGTACCGGCTCGAGGATGACGCAGGCGCGTTCGGGCTGCGCCTGCAACTGCTGGCGCAGGGCATCGGCATCACCGAACGGTACGAAGTGGCTGTCGCCCAGGCGGTCGGCAAAGGGTGAGCGATACAGCGTCCGGCCAGTGACCGCCAGCGAACCCAGGGTCTTGCCGTGGTATCCACCCTGGGTCGAGATCACCTGTTGGCAACCGTTTAGCCAGGCCAGTTTCAGCGCCGCCTCGGTGGCTTCGGTACCGGAGTTGCAGAAGTACACATACTGCAGGGGCGCCGGGCATACCGCGGCCAAGGCCGCAGCGGCCTGGGCCTGGAACGGGTTGAGCATGAGCTTGCTGGCCATCGGGTGGCTGTGCAGCTGGTGGCTGACCTTTTCAACCACCTGCGGGTGCGAATGCCCGAGCAGGAACACGCCGTAGCCGCCGGCATCCAGATAGCGGTTGCCGTCCATGTCGAACAGGTAGACGCCTTCGCCGGCTACCTCGATCGGCAGGTTCATCATCGACGCAAGGCGGGCATAGCCGGCATTGACATGGTCACGGTACTGGGCGCGTACGTGCTCGGCGTCCAGCCCTTCAGGCAGGGGAGTGAAGCTGTTCATCGTCTCAGGCCTCCATGGCCAGTTCGCCGTGGCGCTCACCTGAGGCCGGTGTTCTCAGCATGCGTTGCATGGCCGAAAGCTTGGGGGACAGGCGGGCCAGCGTCAGTGCCAGCTCCTGGCGCGGCGAACGCATGGCCAGGCGCCGGGCTGGCAACAGCTGCTCCAGCGAGCTTGGCAATGGCTGCAGCAGGCTGGCGTAGCGGCACAGCTGGGTGGCGCGGCCGAGGGCTGCGCGGATGTTCTCCTCCAGGGCTGGCAGGAACACCGGGCGCACCAGGCGTTCGTAGATATCCGGGTTCATGCAGCGCGGGCGCTGGAACGGCTTGCCCTGGTCCTGCATTTCCGCGCACATCAGGTCGAGCAGGGTGCGGATATCGAGCGCCTGCGGGCCGTTGCTGAGGAAGTAGTCGTCGCCGATCAGGCGCTGGTCCAGTGCGCTGGCGATGCCGGCCGCGGCAACATCACGGGCGATCACATCGACTCGTCCGTTCTCCGGGCACGGGATGATCGGCAGGTAGCCGGACATCATCAGCCCCATGGTCAGGTGAAAACCCTGAAGCATGGGCATGTGGCCACTGTGGCTGTCGCCGATGATGATCGACGGGCGGAAAATCGACACCGGCACGCCTGCATCGCGAACCAGGCTCTCGGCCTGGCGCTTGACCACTTCGTACGGGGTCGAAGGCATCACGCCGGGGTGATAGTCGCACGGGTGGGTGAAAGCGGTGCTGATGTGGTACAGCGGCACATCGGCGTCGCGGACAAACTCCAGCACTTGTTCGGTGCCTTGGTAGTTGACCGAGAACACCGCTTCGGCGTGGCCATCCAGGCGGGTGATAGCCGCGCAATGGATGACCCAGTCGACGCGCCTGGTCAGTGCCAGGTAGTCCGCGTCGGACAGGCCCAGGCGCGGTTGGCAGATATCACCGCGCAGGGTTTCTACCCCTGGATGGCGGATGCTGCTGCGACGGGTCAGGCAGACCAGGTGATAGCGCTCGGCCAGTTGGCCGATCAGGGTATCACCCAGTACGCCGGCACCGCCGGTAAGGAAAACGGTCAGCCGCGAGGGTCCTGACATGGGCTAGCACTCCTTGCTCGCTAGGTTGATGAACTGGCATGTGCCATAGCGCCCGTCTGCCTGGCCGCCGCAAGGGGGCCAAGGAACCGGAACGATTAAAAAAGCCGACCTGTGATCACATGGCCGGCAAGTGGCCCTGCGCCTGATGGTGGAGACCCCGGTTGGCGCGGGCTGGAGGGGATGATGGCGATTTAGAACTGTGGATTCTTGAATGAATCGCTTGTATTGCGCAGCACCATGGCGACGCGGCTGGGCGACATGCCGACCATCCGTCGCATCGTGCGGGTGAGGTGGGCCTGGTCAGCGAAGCCGCCGGCGACAGCGGCATCGCTGAGGCTGGCTTCATGGGCAAGGGCGTGGCAGGCGCGTTCGAGTTTGCGCCAGATGATCCATTGCGACAGGGGCACGCCCATCTGTCGCGTGGCGAAAAAGCGCAGGCGTGGGCTGGAAAGGCCCACCGCGCTGGCTGCACGCGAGACCGCACCAATGCCGGCCCAGTCCTGGCGCAGCAGGTTCAGGGCATTGGACAGGCGTGGGTCGAAGCTTTCGGGGGGGACCAGTTTGAGCTCCAGGGCTGCCACCACCTCGTGGAAGTTGGCGGCCTGGCGCACGCAATCGACGATATCCTGGCTGACAGCCGCCTTGCCGCTGTCGTCGAGCAGGGCTTTGAGCGCGCGGCCAAGTGGCGCATCCGGATACAAGTAGAGGAAGGCGACGCGGTCCGGGTTGGGCAGTGAACGGTGGTCGACCGATGGCCCTATCAGAACCCCGGGCGCGGTGAGGACCTGCTTGCCGAACTCCACGGTGATGTCGTAGCGCAGGCCGATGCACAGCTGGATGGCGACATGGGCATGGGCTTCGGTCTGGTCGCTTTTGCCGGTGTAGCCCAACCAGTAGTCACCGAAGGTTACTGCTCCGTCCCATCTCATTGTGCATCCCTGAAGCCTGTTCTAGATAGCTTGGCCACATCCGGGCCAGTATCCTGAAAGCGGCAGATGATAGCGTTATGGTATATCTTGGTCGACACAAAGCGTAACGAATGATCTGTCGTTGCAATTATGGCTTTTCTGCCGAGTGCAAGGTTGTGGAACTAATCCGGCTTTACTGGCTCTTATGCCGGTAGCCATGGGTTGGGGGCGCCTGATAAGCTCGCGGCTTCTACCCTGATTGCCCTTATGGCGCATGAACAAGGAAATTACATGAAACAGCATCGTTTGGCGGCTGCGGTTGCCCTGGTTGGCCTGGTACTGGCTGGCTGTGATCAACAGACCAGCAGCCCCGAGCTGAAGACTCCGGCACAGAAAGCCTCCTACGGTATCGGCCTGAACATGGGCAAGAGCCTGGCTCAGGAAGGCATGGAAGACCTTGATTCGAAAGCAGTAGCCCTCGGCATCGAAGACGCCGTTGGCAAGAAGGAACAGCGCATCAAGGATGAAGAGCTGGTAGAGGCCTTCACCGCGCTGCAGAAGCGTGCCGAAGAGCGCCTGGCCAAGGCCAGCGAAGAAGCCGCCTCCGCCGGCAAGAAGTTCCTCGAGGAAAACGCCAAGAAGCCAGGCGTGGTCACCACTGCCTCGGGCCTGCAGTACGAAGTGGTCAAGAAGGCCGACGGCCCGCAGCCCAAGGCGACCGACGTGGTTACCGTCCACTACGAAGGCAAGCTGATCGATGGCAAGGTGTTCGACAGCTCAGTCGAGCGCGGAAGCCCGATCGACCTGCCTGTCAGCGGCGTGATCCCGGGTTGGGTCGAAGGCCTGCAGCTGATGCATGTCGGCGAGAAGTACAAGCTGTTCATCCCGGCTGAACTGGCCTACGGTGCGCAGAGCCCTAGCCCGCTGATCCCGGCCAACTCGGTACTGGTATTCGACCTGGAACTGATCGCCATCAAGGATCCGGCCCAGCTGCAAGGTGCCGAGCCGGAAGCGGAAGCTCCTGCCGAGGCCCCGGCCGAAGCGCCTGCCAAGTAACACTGGCTGGCCCACGCAAAACGCCCCGTCCTGACGGGGCGTTTTCGTTTGTGCCGGGTGGTTGGACGAACCTGCAACTGCTGATACTGTCCGATGAAATGCAGCGTCAGGAAGCAGGATGCTTTTGGCGCAAACCGTTTGCGGCGTACGCACCCCACGGTATGAAATGACTGTGTAAAAAACGCCCGATCTGACCGGGGCCCTTGCCTGGCAGGCACCTGGGGTCGGAAACGTCGCCCTGTTCACAAGGTTATCCACAATAAATGTGGATAACCTTTTCCTCTTGGAGGCTTCATGAGCGCACCCTGGAATTTCGCCCGTTTCCTGCCCTTGGCCGAGCGCCTGCTCAGCCGTGGCCGGTTGCCGGCCTTGCTGTTTGCGGTCGCCCGCAAAGGCCCGCGCATTGGCCAGTTGCGTGAAGATGTGAAGCTGCTGCAGTCGCTATGCCTGGCCTGGTGGCGCGGCGAGTACCGCGCCATCAGCCCCAAGGCGCTGGTCACTGTCGTCGCTGGGCTGCTGTATTTCGTCAGCCCCATCGACGCTATCCCAGACTGGCTGCTGGGCGTGGGTTTCCTCGACGACATCGCGGTGCTGGGTTGGGTGCTGAAGACCGTGGCCGACGAACTGGCACGCTTCAAGGCCTGGCGTGACTCCCAGGCGCCCGAACGGCTGCGCGTGGTCGAGCGCCTGCCGGCCACCCCTGAAGCCCTGCGGTTGGAACGCAACACCCAGTGAAACCGGCCGCAACCGCAGCGCAACTGCACAGACCCCAGAGTTGGTAATATAATTGGCATAAGGGTTATGCCTACGGATTACATGCTGTAATCCTTTTTAAAGGGGTTTGTAATGGGTATTCAGGTCATCAGCCGGGACGGTCAACCCGAGTACGCCGTCGTTCCCTGGGAACAGTACCAGGCACTGCTCAAGGCCGCTGGGCAGGCACCAGCCGAGGTGCTTGCCAGTGAAGCGCAGGGCGATGTGGCCAGTGCGCCATTGCCGGCCTTCAGCGAAGTGGCACAGATTCGCCAGGCCAAGGGCATTGCCCCTGAGCAACTGGCGCGCAATGTCGGGGTAAGCCCGGCGTACCTGGCCATGATCGAATCGGGCGAACGCCAGCCAGATGCTGCTATCCGCCGTGCTCTGGCGTGGCATCTGGGGGTGGCTGGCTGGAGCGAGCCATCATGAGCCAGGTCAGGATCAGCCGTCAGCACTGGGATAACCTGCTGGGCGAGCTTGACCTGGCCCGTCGTCAACGTCACTTGCTGACGTATCGAGCGCTGATCGAGCGCTTGCAGTTGCCCAGCCCGGCCATGCAGACGCTCACAGCCGCGCTGGAGTACCTCGCGGTGCTGGATGCCCGCGCCGAGCAGCCATTGCGCAGCTCGCTGGTAATCAGCCAAGGTGCCAGCCGTTTGCCGCGTACCGGTTTTTTCGAGTGCGTGGAGCGCCTGGGGCGTTTCTCCGGGCCCGTGGATGGTATGGAGGCGGCGTCGTGGCATGCCTCCGAAGTCGTCCGGGTGTTTGAGTACAGCTACCCTGAAACAGCCTGATTCGTTGCCTGTTCCGGCCTCTTCGCGGGTAAACCCGCTCCCACAGGTTCACCACAGGTCTTGAGCCTTGTGTTCTACCTGTGGGTTTACCCGCGAAGAGGCCGGAACAACGGGCAAAGCATCCCTGTGGATCAGCCCGCAAGCCCTGCCATCGGCATCCACCACCTCCAATACCTCCAGGTGCCGGTGCCGGCCAAACAACTCCAGCAACTGCCCAATCGTGGCATTGAGCCGCACCGTCGGCTGTTCGGCCTGCGGAGCGTTCATCAGCGCCGGTAGTGGCCGGCTTTCGCGCGCCCCCAGCTCCTGCGGCCGCCCAAGCAGGTAGCCCTGCACCAGGTCCACGCCCATCTCCAGCAATACCGCCAGCTCTTCCACCAGCTCGATACCTTCGGCAATCACCTGCGCCTTCGACGCTCGGGCAATCTGCAATATCGAACCGACGAATTCACGCTTGAGCGGGTCGCGATGGATGCCGTCGATGAAATGGCGGTCGATCTTCACGTATTCGGGGCGCAGCTCCGACCACAGGCGCAGGCTCGAATAACCCGCCCCCAGATCGTCGATGGCAATCGAGAAGCCCATGTCCCGGTAGTGGTGCAGGGCATTGGACAGCAGCTGGAAGTCGTCGGTCGGGGTATGTTCGGTCAGCTCGATCACCACCCGGCTGGGCGGCAGGCCGACCTGTTCGAGCAGTTTAAGGGTTTGTCCGGAGGGGTAGTGCGGCTCGAGCAGCGATTCCGGCGAGATGTTGAGAAACAGCTTGCCCTGCAACTGCTGTTCACTGAAACGCCGGCAGGCGCTTTCCCGGCAGGCAGCCTCCAGCTCGGTCAGGCGGCCGGCCTGGCGGGCGATGGTAAACAGGTTCAGCGGTGCGTGCAGCGGACTGTTGGACGGCCCGCGACTCAATGCTTCATGGCCGAAAACCCGTTGCTCGCTCAGGCACATGATCGGCTGGAACAGGCTGTGAATACTGCGTTGAGCCAGGATGGCACTCAAGGCACTGAGCTGTTCGGCGACGGTCATGACGTATTCCTGAAAATGAAAGGGCCGGGCGTTTCCACACCCGGCCCCTCTATTTCACGACAGCGCGATGACTGTTTGATGACATATGTGGCTAATTTGCCATCATTGCCACAGTGCCTTACTTCTTGGCCACCTTGGTGCTTGCACTCAGGTAGTCGATCAGGATGCGGCCGGTTTCCGACAGATAGGCATCGTCCTCTGGCTTGGTGTTTTCATCCTCGGTCGGCAGCGCGTCCTCGTCCTCTTTCTTCAGTTCTTTCAGCGGCTCTTCACCCTTGGCCTTGCGGCGAATGTTCTCCAGCGCCAGTTGCTTGGCCTCGATTTCGTCGTGGCGTGCACGGCGGTCCTGTTCGTTGAGGCTGACGGTCTTCTCGTTCATCAGCTTTTGGGTCAGGGCCAGGCGGTCGCGGATGTAGGTGAATTCCGCATCCTTGTCGCTGCGCGCTTCATGCTGCGCCCTGAGCTGGGCCAGGAACGGCTTGAACGGGTCGGCTACCGGCTTGACCACCGGGCGAATGGTGTCCCATGGCATGGCCTCGGGCAGGGCGCTTTCGCCGATTTCCTTGGTGTCGATGATCGACGGGTAATCGATGTCCGGCAGTACGCCTTGGTGCTGGGTGCTCTGCCCGGAAACCCGGTAGAACTTGGCCAGGGTAAGCTTCAGCTCGCCATGGTTGAGTGGCTGGATGGTCTGCACGGTTCCTTTGCCGAAGGTCTGGCCACCGATGATCAGCGCACGGTGGTAGTCCTGCATGGCACCAGCGAAAATCTCCGAAGCCGAGGCCGACAGGCGGTTGACCAGCAGCGCCAGAGGGCCCTTGTAGAATGCCCCCGGGTTTTCGTCTTCCAGCACGTCGACACGGCCGTCGCTGTTGCGCACCAGCACGGTCGGGCCTTTCTCGATGAACAGGCTGGTCAGCTCGGTAGCTTCCTGCAGCGAGCCGCCGCCGTTGTTGCGCAGGTCGATGACCACGCCGTCTACTTTTTCCTTCTGCAGTTCGGTGAGCAGCTTCTTCACGTCGCGCGTGGTGCTCTTGTACTCCGGGTCACCGGCGCGATAGGCCTTGAAGTCGAGGTAGAAGGCCGGGATTTCGATGATGCCCAGCTTGTAGTCACGCCCGTCCTGCTTGAGCTTGAGCACCGACTTCTTCGCTGCCTGCTCTTCGAGCTTCACCGCCTCGCGGGTTATCGACACGATCTTGCTGGTCTGGTCGCTAGGGGCGTTGCTGGCCGGGATGATCTCCAGGCGCACCACCGAGCCTTTCGGGCCGCGAATCAGTTTCACCACTTCGTCCAGGCGCCAGCCGACCACGTCGACCATTTCCTTGTTGCCCTGGGCCACACCAATGATCTTGTCGGCCGGTGCCACCTGCTTGGTCTTGGCCGCCGGGCCTGCCGGCACCAGGCGCACGATCTTGACCTGGTCGTTGTCGCTTTGCAGCACTGCGCCGATACCTTCCAGCGACAGGCTCATGTTGATGTCGAAGTTTTCCGCGTTATCCGGCGACAGATAGTTGGTGTGCGGGTCGTAGGACTGGGCGAAGGTGTTGATGTAGGCCTGGAAGATGTCCTCGGCACGGGTCTGGTCCAGGCGCGACAGCTGGTTCTTGTAGCGCTTGGTCAGGGTTTCCTGGATCTGCTTGGGTTCCTTGCCGGCGATCTTCTGGCGCAGCACTTCATCCTTGACGCGTTTGCGCCACAAATCGTCGAGCTCGGCCTGGTTCTTCATCCACGGGGCGTCCTTGCGGTCGATCAGCAAGGTTTCCTTGGCGTTGAAGTCGATCTTGTCCACGCCCTTGTTCAGCTCGGCCAAGGCGAAGTCCAGACGTTGCTTGACACGGTCCAGATAGCGTTTGTAGATGGTGAAGCCCGGGTCCAGGTTACCGCTCTTGAGGAAATCGTCGAATTGCGTTTTCCATTTGTCGAATTCGGCGATGTCGGCGGCGGTGAAGTAGCTGCGCGCCGGGTCCAGCAGCTTGATGTAGCTGTCATAGATGATGACCGAACGGGCGTCGTCCAGCGGCGGCTTGCTGTAGTGGTGGCGCTTGAGCAATTCCACCACGTTGAGGCTGGCTACGATCTCGTCGCGGTCCGGCTGCAGGCTGTCCCACTTGTTGGCGGCCGCCGCATTGCCGCCGAGCGTGAGGCTGCCCAGGCCGACCATCAGCGCCAGGGCGGTGCTTGGGAGGAAATGCTTCATGCTGATTCGACGTGGAGACAATTGATCACGCATAGTAGGCCGTCTTTTCTGTTCACCGGTTGCAAAAAACCGGATGCATACTGCAAAAAGCCTGGGGACTTGGCGTTCCCAGGCTCGGTCATATGATTCAACTATGGAGGCACTGTGAAGGCATTGCAAGGCGTTGACGGACATGTGGCCTGGGTCGAGGCCGAACGCCCGACCTGTGACGCGGGCCAAGTGCGCATTCGCGTGGCTGCTGCGGGGCTGAACCGCGCCGATCTGCTGCAGATGAAAGGTTTGTACCCACCACCGCCAGGCGCCAGCCCATACATGGGCCTGGAGTGTTCCGGCGTGATCGAAGAAGTGGGCGCCGGTGCCGACTGGCGGGTGGGTGACCGTGTTTGCGCGCTGCTGGCCAGCGGCGCCATGGCCGAGGAAGTGGTGGTGGATGCCCGCCACGTGCTGCCTGTGCCCGAAGGCCTGAGCCTGCACGAGGCGGCGGGGTTGCCGGAGGTGTACGCCACTGCCTGGCTGAACATCTTCCAGCTCGGTGGCGTGAAAGCTGGCGAGAAGGTGCTGGTACATGCTGGCGCCAGCGGCGTTGGCTCGGCCGCCATCCAGCTGTGCAAGGCATTCGGTAGCCCGGTGTGGGTCAGCGTCGGTTCGCAGGACCGCCTGGCCTACTGCGAGGCGCTGGGCGCAGCCGGTGGTGTGGTACGTAACGAAAACCTGGAAGCGCTGGAAGGTTTCGGCCCGTTCGATGTGATTCTCGACCCGGTGGGTGCCAGTTACGGCGAGCTCAACCTCAAGTTGCTGGCGCGTGACGGGCGCTGGGTGATCATCGGCCTGATGGGCGGGCGCAAGTTCGAGCTGGACCTGGCACAGGTACTGGGCAAGCGCCTGGAGATTACCGGCTCTACGCTGCGCAACCGCGATGACGGCTTCAAGGCCGAGCTGCTGCGCGATTTGCAGCTGCAGGTGTGGCCGCTGTTTGCCGAAGGGCGCCTGTCGCCGCAGCTGGTGGATACCTACCCGGTGGAGTTCGCCCAGGCGGCGTATGCCGAGCTTGAGACCAACCAGGTGTCGGGCAAGCTGGTGATGGTGATCGACCCAGGCCTGGCTTGAGATTGCCGGGGCTGCTTTGCAGCCCATCGCGACACAAGGCCGCTCCTACA
>NZ_JBNRIJ010000019.1:29962-41013 GCF_053557675.1 Pseudomonas sp. XP1
GTTGATCTCGGCATGCTCCCGCAACACCGCATCGGGGTTCACCACATGCGGATGATCCACCTTCAGCAACAACGGCAAATCGTTCCGCGAATCAGAATAGAAACTCGCCCCCTCCAGGTTCTCCTGCTCCTGGTCAAGCCACTCCAGCAACCGCGTGATCTTCCCTTCGCGATAGGTCAGCACCCCATGGGTCTTGCCGGTATAAACCCCGTTCACCGCCTCCAGTTCGATCGCCAGGTACTCGTCCACTCCCAGCCGCGCCGCAATCGGCCCGACCAGGTGCGTACCCGACGCCGAAATGATCAGGATGCGATCCCCACGCTTGCGGTGCTCGGCAATGCAGCGGCAGGCGTCGCCGTAGATGATCGGCTCGATCACCTCTTCGACCCACGGCTCCACCAGGTGCTCGACCTCTTCCAGGGTACGCCCGGCAATCGGCTCCAGGCTGAAGGCCATGTACTCCTCCATCCGCAGGTGGCCCTTGCCATAGGCCTCCATCAACTCATGGTCGCGGCGCAGGAAGTCCTTGCCGTCGACCCAGCCCAGCCGGGCCATCTGCTCGCTCCACAGCGACGCGCAGTCGCCGTTGATCAGGGTTTCGTCCAGATCGAAAATTGCCAGTGCCATGTGTTGATGCTCCTTAGGCCACTTCCCGTAGCGCCGTGGGGTCGATCGACAAGCTTACCCGTTGCCCGTCTGCGTGCAGGTCGGACGGTGAGCGGTTGAGCACGTCGACCACCAGTTCCACCTCGCGCACCCGCACGCGGTAGCGGATCACGTTGCCCAGCAGGCTGTGGCTGCGCACCTCGGCGTCCAGTTCGCCGTTGGTGCCCAATGTGATCGACTCGGGGCGGATTGCCAGGCGGCTGGCCACCGGGCGCTGCAGCAGGCGGCTGGCGCTGTCGGCGTCGAGCAGGTTGTAGTTGCCGATGAAGCCGGCGGCAAACAGGTCCACCGGCGCGGTGTAGAGGGTTTCGGCATCGCCGCTCTGGACGATGCGACCCTGGTTCATCAGGAAGATGCGGTCGGACATGGTCAGCGCCTCTTCCTGGTCGTGGGTGACGAAGATGGTGGTCAGCCCCAGCTCGCGCTGGATGGCGCGGATCTGCTCGCGCAGGTGCTTGCGGATACGCGCATCCAGCGCCGACAGCGGCTCGTCGAGCAGCAGCAGGCGCGGGCGGGTGACCAGGGAGCGGGCCAGGGCCACGCGCTGGCACTGGCCGCCGGACAACTGGTGCGGGTAGCGCCCGGCGAAGTTGCCCAGCTCCACCAGCTCCAGCGCCTCGCGCACCCGGGCCTGGCTTTCGTCAGCCTTCACCTTCTGCATGCGCAGGCCGAAGGCGACGTTCTGCTCCACGGTCATGTTGGGGAAAAGTGCATAGCTCTGGAACACCATGCCAATGCCACGCTTTTGCGGGCTCAACGGCACGATGTCGTGGCCGTCGAGCAGGATCTGACCGCTGTCCACCGGGGTCAGCCCGGCGATGCAGCGCAGCAGCGTGGATTTGCCGCAACCGGACGGGCCAAGCAAGGTAACGAACTCGCCGCGTTCGATACGGCAGTCGATGTTCTCGAACACCGGGCTGCCGGCGTAGCTTTTTTGCAGTTTCTGTACGCTGACGAAGCTCATGTCAGGTCTTGTCCTTGTTCAGGCGGTTGGCGACCCAGGTCAGTACCAGCACGAAGGCGAAGTACGAGATCACCAGCGCGCTGTTGAAGTGGCCGCTGCTGTTGCGCATGTTGTTCAGGTACACCTGCAGGGTCTCGTAGCGGGTGCCGACCAGCAGGTTGGCGAACACGAACTCGCCGAACAGGAACGAGAACGACAGCAGCAGTGCCACCATCAGGCCCTTGCGCAGGTTCGGCAGCACCACCAGCAGCGCCGCCTGCCAGGTGCTGGCGCCCAGCAGCTGGGCGGCATCCATCAGGTCGCGCAGGTTGATCGCCTGCAGGTTGTTGGTGATGGCCCGGTACATGAAGGGCAGGGCGATGGTGAAGTAGCAGCCGATCAGGATCCACGGCGTGCCGACCATGGCCATGGGCCCGCTGCCATAAAGCTGCAGCAGCCCCACCGACGACACCACCGGCGGCACCGCGAAGGGCAGCAGGATGAGGATGTTCATCAGCGCGTCGAGCCTTGGAAAGTGGTAGTGCACCACAAACAGCAGCGGCAGGATCAGCACCACCGACAGCAGCAGTGCGCCCACGCACACCAGCAGCGACTGGCCGAAGGCAGCCAGGAAACGCGGCTCGCTCCACAGCGCGATGTACCACTTGAAGGTCAGGCCGCTGGGCAACAGGCTGGCCGACCAGCTGGTGGCCAGCGAGTAGAGCAGGGTGCCGGCCAGCGGCAGCAGCAGGATGAGGAACAGCAGGTAGACCACGGCGCGGTGGTACCAGCCGCCGGAACGGGCGTCAGCGCGCATGGTAGCTCCTTTTCAGCAACCATTGATGCACCACCGTGACCAGCGTCATCAGCCCGACCAGTACCATCGCCAGGGCGCTGGCCAGGTTGGGATCGAGGCTGATGTCACCGGCCACCAGGCCGGCGATGCGGATCGGCAGTACGTTGAAGTTGCCGGTGGTCAGCGCGTACACGGTGGCATAGGCACCGAGGGCGTTGGCCAACAGGATGACGAAGGTGCCCAGCAGGGCCGGGGTCAGCACCGGCAGGCCGATGTGCCGCCAGAATTGCCAGTGGTTGGCGCCCAGCAATGCGGCCGACTCGCGCCAGTCTTCACGCAGGGCGTCGAACGCGGGGTACAGCAGCAACACACCAAGCGGGATCTGGAAGTAGGTGTACACCAGGATCAGCCCGCTCTTGGAATAGATGCTGAAGTCCTCCAGCAGGCCGACCTGCTTCAGCAGCAGGGTCAGCGCGCCGTTGAAACCGAGCAGGATGATGAAGGCGAAGGCCAGCGGCACCCCGGCGAAGTTGCTGGTCATGTTGGCGAAGGCGCTGACGAAGTCGCGCAGCTTCGAGTCCACCTGGCGTAGCGAATAGGCGCCGAGGGTGGCGATGACGATGCCGAACAGGCTCGACCAGAAGCTGATCTCCAGGCTGCGTTGCAGGGCCTGCAGGTAGAACTTCGAGGCAAATACCTTGCTGAAATTGTCCACGCCCCAACCTGCTTCCGATTGCAGGCTGTTGATCGCCACCCAAGCCAGCGGGGCGATCTGGAAGATGACGAAGAACACGGCGAACGGTAGCAGGCAGAGCAGGGCCAGGTAGCGGCCGCGGGCGCTGCTGCTCTTGGGTGTGGTCACTTCAGCAACTCCCGGCAGACGCTCTTGTCATGCGCTGCGCCGAGCAGCTCGCAGATGGTCCCGCACAACTCGGTCTGCAGCGGTTTGGCCGCAGGGTCGAGGCTGAAGGCATCGCCGAAGACGAACAGCGGCACTTCGCGCTCCTCGGTCAGCAGGCCATTGTGCGAGCGATCGTTGTTCATGCCGTGGTCGGCAGTGACCAGTACCTGGTAGCCCTCTTCAAGCCAGCCCGGCAGGTAATCGGCCAGCAGGATGTCGGCGCTGCGCGCGGCGTTGCGGTACTGGCTGCTGTCCAGGCCGTGGTGGTGGCCGACATCGTCGATGCTCATCGGGTGCACCAGCAGGAAGTTGGGTGCATGGCGGCGACGCAGGTATTCGCCATCGGCCAGCAGGTGCGAATCGGGGTAACGGTCGTCCCAGTAGAACAGCCCGTGCTGGATCGGCAGCTTCGGTGCGTGGGTATGGCGGTCGCGCTGCGGGTCGAAGGGCGAGCGGTTGTACAGCTCGCTCATCCAGTGATAGGCCGCCGCCGCAGTGCCCAGGTTGGCCTCGCGAGCGTAGTGGAACACGCTGCGCTGGTTGGACAGGCGGTTGACGTTGTTGTGCACGATGCCGCTGTCGATCGGCGGCACACCGGTGAGGATGCACTCGTACAGCGGCCGCGACAGCGACGGCAGTTCGCATTCCACGCGGTACAGCGCGGCACGGTCGGCCTCGACGTAGGCGTGCAGGTGGCCCATGGCGTGGTGGGCGACCTGGTAGTTGAGGCCGTCGAGCAGGACCAGGATGACGTTGTGTTGCATGGTGGCTCCAGTCATAAACCGCGTTGGCTTCTTCGCGGGCTCGCCCGCTCCCACAGGGACTCCACAAGGCTTGAGTCCTGTGGCGATCCTGTGGGAGCTGGCTTGCCGGCGATGACGCCTGTTCAGGCGCTACAGAGATAGCCCCTTACTCCATCTCGATGATCACCTGCTCCTGCCACATCTGCGGCAGTTTCTTCGAGCTCGCTTCCCAGGCCTCGGCATTCTTGATCGGCAGTGCAGCCTTGTACTGTTCGTTGGGCAGCAACTTGGCCTGCACATCGGCCGGCAGCTTCAGGTGCTCGGCACGGATCGGCCGCGCATGCCCTTTGGCCAGGTTGATCTGCCCGGCGTCGCTGAAGATGTATTCACGCGTCAGCTTGGCCGCATTCGGGTGCTTGGCGTACTTGTTGATGATGGTGGTATAGCCGGAGATCACCGAGCCATCCGACGGGATCAGCACTTCGAAACGCTTGGGGTCGATCTGTTCACGGTAGCTCAGGCCGTTGAAGTCCCACACCACGCCCACCTCTACCTCGCCCTTTTCCAGGGTCTGGATGGTCGGGTTGGCCAGCGACAGGCGCTTCTGCTGGGCCAGCTTGGTGAACAGTTGCAGGCCCGGTGCCAGGTTGCTCTCGTCACCCTTGTAGGCGATAGCCGCTGCCAGCACGCCGTTGGCGGCCTGGGCAGCGGTGCCGACGTCACCGATGGCAACCTTGTACTTGCCTTTTTCCAGGTCGTGCCAGGTCGTTGGCCGCTCGCCTTCCTTGACCAGGTCCTTGTTGATGATGAAGGCGATGGTGCCGGTATAGGCCAGCGCCCAGTGGCCGTCCTTGTCTTTGGCCCATTCCGGTACCTGATCCCAGGTGCTCGGCTTGTACGGCTGGCTCACACCCTTGCTCACGGCGATCGGGCCGAAGGCGGCACCCACGTCGCCGATGTCGGCGCTGGCGTTGTCCTTCTCGGCTTCGAACTTGGCGATTTCCTGGGCCGAGCTCATGTCGGTGTCGCTGTGCTTGAGGCCGTACTTGCTGGCCAGGTCTTCCCAGGTGCCTTTCCAGTTGGCCCAGGCATCTGGCATGCCCACGCTGTTGACGTTGCCTTCCTTGCGGGCGGCTTCTTCCAGGGCCTTGAGGTCGGTGTCGGCGGCCATGGCCGTGGTACACAGAGCGATGGCCGAACCGAGCAGTGACGCCATGAACAACTTTTTCATCCGAAGCTCCTTGGGTGGGTGCCTTTAGCGATGGTTGTTATGAGTGAAGCCGTTGACTGGTGACCGTTGGTCTAGGTCAGCAAACCTTGAGCCAAGGTAGGCTGCTTGCGTGACAGTTTGATGTAAGGAAGGGCCGGTGAAGGCCCTGAAGCTACAGCGTAGACCACGGAGCCGCCCCGGCTCTGCTGGCTTGGCGCGTTTCTGGCAGTGTCTGGCGAAAGCCTTTGTCACAGGATGTTCATCAGCCCTGCCTAGGCTTGCACTATTCTCCAAGTGCCCTGTTCTGGGGCTGGACTAGTCCAGATAGGTAACCTTTGATGCAGTCGATGCCACCGCGTGCGGTAACAGCCATCTGTCACGCCCTGCAGGAGCAGATCGAGCACGGCCTGCTGGCGCCGGGCGGCAAGCTGCCGGCCGAGCGCAAGCTCAGCGATGTGTTCGATACCACGCGCATTACCCTGCGTGAGGCGCTGGTGCAGCTGGAAGCGCAGGGGCTGATCTACCGCGAAGAGCGTCGCGGCTGGTTCGTCGCGCCCGAACGGTTGACCTACGACCTGATCGAGCGCAGCCACTTCCATGCCATGGTCCGCGACCAGGGGCGGGTGCCCAGTACCGAACTGTTGTCGGCGCGGCTGCAGCCGGCCTCGGCGGCCATCTGTGCGCGCTTGCAGTTGCCTGCGTTGTCCAGCGTGGTACGTATCTGCCGGTTACGGCGGATCGATGGGCGGGCGGTGCTGTATGCCGAGCACTACCTCAACCCCCGGTACTTCCCGGAGATACTCGAACAGGACCTAGCCCAGTCGCTGACCGAGATTTATGGACGGGTGTATGGCATCCGGTATGGGCAGGTGTGCTTCGAGATCTTGCCGACGGCGTTGCCGGTGGAGGCGGCCAGTGCCTTGAAGGTGTCGACGGGAAGCCCGGGGTTGCATATCACCCGTGTCAACAGTGACCAGCATGGGCACCTGATCGACTGTGACCTGGAGTATTGGCGGCATGATGCCATCCGCATCCGCGCCCAGGCTGGATGAAATGTTGGCTTCTTCGCGGGTAAACCCGCTCCCACAGCGACCGCACAGGTTTCAGCCTTTGCATAGTACTTGTGGGAGCGGGTTCACCCGCGAAGAGGCCCTAACTGGAGGAACTGGCAGTCACTACCTGCACTGACAACCGCGGCGTCGCCAAATCCAGCCCGGCCTCATCCAGCTGCCGCTTCAGCGCCAGGTTGAACGCCCGCGACACTTCCCACTGCTTGATCGGCGCAGTCTTGAACCGCGCCCGCAAGATCGCCGACCCCGACTCGAAGCTCTCCACCCCCTGCAGCTCCAGCGGCGACCAGATGTTGCGGCGCATCAGCGGGTCGTTGCGCAGCTTCTGCCCCACTTCGCGAATCAGCGTGATCGCCTGGTCGATGTTCATGCTGTGCGGGATCGCCACGCGGAAGATCGCGTAGCCGAACTCTCGGGAGTAGTTCTTGATGCTCTTGATTTCGCTGAACGGGATGGTATGCACGATGCCGTCGATGTCACGCAGGCGCACGGTACGGATGGTCAGCCCCTCCACCGTGCCCAGGTGCCCGCCCACATCCACGTAGTCGTCGATGGCCAGCGAGTCTTCGATGATGATGAACAACCCGGTGATCAGGTCGGCCACCAGTGACTGTGCACCAAAACCGATGGCCAGGCCTATCACACCGGCGCCCGCCAGCAGTGGGGTGACGTTCATGCCCATGTTGGCCAGGGCGACGATCACCGCGATGATGAAGATGACCACGAACATCACGTTGCGGATCAGCGGCATCATGGTTTGCGCGCGGGCGTTGGCCAGGCCCCGGCGCGAACGCACCAGTGCGTGGTGCACGGCGGTGTCGGCAAGGATCCACACCAGCCAGGCGACGATCAGCGTACCGGCCAGGCCCAGCAGGCGCACGCTTATGTCGTGGCCTTCGCCTTCGGCGAAGCTGATCATCGACAGGCCCCACACGCGCAGCCCCAGCTCGATGAATACCAGCCAGATGAACAGGTGCACCAGCAGGTAACCGAAGTTGCGCAGGCGCTCGGCGTACACAGCCTGGCGCTTGTTGGCGCGCTTGGGGTTGGCGGCGTGACGGCGTACCAGGCCATTGAGCACCATGCAAACCACCACCAGCACCGTGCACATCAGCGACTGGCGCAGGGCGGTGCTGGTGTCGCCGGCCGAGATGAAGGTAGCGAACAGCGAAATCGCCACCAGGATCAGTGCTGGCACGAACCAGAAGCTGCCGAGGATCTCGATGGTGTCGCTGAGGGTGCGCCGGGTCAGGCGCCGTGACAGCGGCTGGTTGCGGATCAGGTGGGCGATCGGGCGGCGGAAGCGCAGGATGAACAGCCCGGTGCACAGCGCTGCAATCACGTTGGCCAGGGTGGCCAGGGCGTGGGCCAGGTGGGTGCCGAGGGCAACCATCAGGCGCGGGTCGCTCATCGCTTCGCCAAACGCGGCGAAGCTGCCGATCAGCCACAGCGGGCGGAATGCCTGGTGGCGCAGGATGTACAGGGCGCGGTGGCGGTGGGGGCCGTCGAGCAGCGAGAAGGCGATCACGCAGATGGCCGAGAAGCAGGTGCCGACCACCAGTGCGTAGGCCAGCACCATGGCCAGGGACTTGCCCAGCGATGGCGGTAGCACGAAGCTCAGGTACACGGTGAACACCAGCGCCACCAGCCACGGGCCCAGCTTGCGCAGGGCAAAGCGCACCAGGTCCCAGGTGCGCGGGTGTTGCGGCAATTCTTCGCTCAGGCCAAAGCGCAGGCGTACCCGGTGGCCGACCCAGTTGAAGGCGTAGGCCAGCACGCTCCAGACGGCAATGACGGCGGCAAAGCCGAACAGAATGGCCGGCCACTGGTGCACTGGCACCATCAACTCGGTCAATTCGGCCTGGGCCTGTTCGATTTCCGCGGCCCAGCGATGGAACGGGCTGGCATCGCCGCTGAACTGTTTTTCGAAGTCATGCAGGGCGCCACCGATCAGGCCGAGCACGCCCTGCTCGACGGTGGGTTGCGATTGCCTGGTGGCGTCGCGCAGCTTTTTCAGGTCGGCCAGCAGCTTGGCGCGCTGCTGGTCGTTTTCCAGGTTCTTGATCACCTCGTCCAGCGACTTGCCCAGCGGTTCGCTGGCCTCTGGCTGCGCGGGCGCGCTGCCACCAAGCAGGCCTGGCAGGCCCGCAGCCTGTAGCGGGGTGACAAACAGAAACAGCAGCAGGAGCAGGCAACGCAGGAGGGCAGGCACTGGCAAAACTACCTCAGGTCAAACGATTGGCCGAGTGTAGAGGTTCACGACGGCAGTTGCTCCAGGATTTTCCAGCAGGTGAGGCCAAAGATACCCAGTGTGCCGACCCACATCATCACAACGCCGATATTGCGTTCGCGCAGGCTGAAACCGATGGTCAGCAGCATCAGAAACAGGAACACCGGCACGAACAGGGACAGGAACGGGGACATGGACAGCAATCCTTTTGCAGAGGGGCCATGTAACAAGCATAGCGGGTAGCAGGCGAAGCGGGATTGACCTTGAGCAGGCCCGGCCTCTTCGCGGGCATGCCCGCTCCCACAGGTACTGCACAGACCTTGAATGCTGTGATGATCTTGTGGGAGCGGGCGAGCCCGCGAAGAGGCCAGGCCTGCTTGCATCAAGGCATCAAGGCATCAAGGCAACTCGCGGCAACGGTAGAAGGCGCTCAGCACCTTCACCAGGTGCGCCAGGTCATGGCTGCCGCACAGCTCGCGAATCGAATGCATGGCAAAGGTCGGCAAGCCGATATCCACCGTACGCACGCCCAGGTGGCTGGCCGCGATCGGCCCGATGGTCGAGCCACAGCCCATGTCGCTGCGTACCACGTAGCTCTGCACCGGCACTTCCTCGGCCATGCACAGGTGGCGGAAGAACCCGGCGGTTTCGCTGTTGGTAGCGTAGCGCTGGTTGTTGTTCACCTTGATTACCGGCCCGGCGTTGAGCTTGGGCCCGTGGTTGCCGTCGTGCTTGTCAGCGTAGTTGGGGTGCACGCCGTGGGCGTTGTCGGCCGACACCATCAGCGAGCGCTGGATGGTGCGCACGTAGGCGTCGCCATCCGGCAGCAGGCGTTGCAGGGTCTGCTCCAGCATCGGGCCGTCGGCGCCACAGGCCGAGCAGCTGCCGACTTCTTCATGGTCGTTGCACACCAGAACGCAGGTTTCGTCGCTGTCGGCGGCCAGCAGGGCCTGCAGGCCGGCGTAGCACGACAACAGGTTGTCCAGGCGCGCACCGGCGATGAAGTCGCCGTTCAGGCCGACCAGCGCGGCGTCCTGGGTGTCGTAGAAGCTCAACTCGTAATCCAGCACCACATCGGCGATCAGCTCGTGCTCGCGGGCCAGTTGCTCGGTGAGCAGGGCGCGGAAGTCGATGCGCTCGTCACCCGCTACCTGGGCCAGGATAGGCGGCAGCTCGTTCTGCGGGTTGATCGCCCAGCCTTCGTTGGCGGTGCGGTTGAGATGGATTGCCAGGTTGGGGATGACTGCGATCGGCAGCTTGAAGTCGATCAGCTGGCTTTCGACCTTGCCGTCACGGCGGTAGGTGACCCGGCCGGCCAGCGACAGGTCGCGGTCGAACCAGGGCGCCAGCAGGGCGCCGCCATACACTTCGACGCCCAGTTGCAGGAAGCCCTGGCGCTGCAGCTCGGGTTGCGGCTTGACCCGCAGGCACGGGCTGTCGGTGTGGGCGCCGACCATGCGGATACCGTTCAGCAACGGTGCCTGCTTGCCCAGCTTGATGGCGATGATCGACGAGTCGTTACGGGTGACGTAGTAGCGACCGCCAGGCACTGTGGCCCAGCTGTCGCGCTCGTCCAGGCGCTGGTAGCCGGCAGCTTCCAGGCGCTGGGCCAGGCTGGCGGTGGCGTGGAAGGGCGTGGGGGAGGCCTTGAGGAAGTCGATAAGGCCAGAATTCAGTGCGTCGCGCATAGCTCACTCCAGACAGCAGTGGCGCGAGTTTAGCGTATTAGGTCGACAAATTGTGTCTGCCTCTTCGCAGGCTCGCCCGCGAAGAGGCCGGTACAGGCTGTACAAATTCAGAAAGGCGCAGGGCACTCGAACTTCATCCGCTCTCCGGACACCGGGTGGGTAAAGCTCAGCATCGAGGCATGCAGACACAGCCGCTCGTGGGCAGCCAATGCCTCGGGGTTGGCATACAGCCGGTCGCCCAGCAGCGGGTGCCCGATCGACAGCATGTGCACGCGCAACTGGTGCGAACGCCCGGTAATCGGTGTCAGCTCTACCCGGCAGTAGTCACCGCAGCGCTCGACGATGCGCCAGAAGGTCAGCGCATGCTTGCCCTGCTCGTGGTCCACCACATGCCGTGGCTTGGTCGGCGGGTCGTAGCGCAGCGGCAGGTCGATGCTGCCGCTGTCCAGCGCCGGCTGGCCCCAGCACAGCGCGGTGTAGGCCTTTTCGGTTTCGCGGTCGTGGAACTGGCGCGAAAGCTCGCGATGGCTGTCGGCATCCCGGGCCAGCAGGATGATGCCGGAAGTTTCCCAGTCCAGGCGGTGCACGATCAAGGCGTCGGGGTAGCCGTTTTCCTGCAGGCGGGTGATCAGGCAGTCCTTGTTGTCCTCGGCGCGGCCGGGTACCGACAGCAACAGGGTCGGTTTGTTGATCACCAGGATGGCGGCGTCTTCGTGCAGGATCTGGATGTTGGACAGCGGCATTGCTTGGTCTCGGTTATATCGGGGAAAACACTGGGGCCGCTTTGCGGCCCATCGCCGGGGC
>NZ_JBNRIJ010000019.1:41170-45409 GCF_053557675.1 Pseudomonas sp. XP1
GGTGATGTTCAGCTCAAGAATCGAGCAGCTACCCTGGTTTTCCAGCTCGATATGCACATCATCGTTGCCGATGTTCACATACTTGCGGATCACTTCCAGCAGTTCTTTCTGCAGCGCTGGCAGGTAGTCCGGTTCGCTGCGTTGGCCGCGCTCGTGCGCCACGATGATCTGTAGACGCTCTTTCGCTACCGACGCGCTGGTAGTTTTCTGTCTGCCACGAAAGAAGTCAAAAAGGTTCATGGTTTACTTGCCTCCAAACAGGCGCGCGAAGAATCCTTGCTTCGGCACTTCGATGAACCGCAGGGGCTTTTCTTTGCCCAGCAGACGGTCGACGGTATCGCTATAGGCCTGGCCGGCATCGCTCTGGTCGTCGAGGATGACCGGGATACCCTGGTTGGAAGCCTTGAGCACTGCCTGGCTCTCGGGGATCACACCCTTGAGCTTGATCGCCAGGATCTCTTCGACGTCGGCGATGCTCAGCATTTCGCCCTTTTCCACGCGCTCCGGGTGGTAGCGGGTGATCAGCAGGTGTTCCTTGATCGGCTCTTCGCCGTTCTCGGAGCGGCGCGACTTGCTCGACAGGATGCCCAGCATGCGGTCGGAGTCACGTACCGAGGATACCTCGGGGTTGGTGACCACGACGGCTTCGTCGGCAAAGTACATGGCCAGGTGTGCGCCTTTCTCGATACCGGCTGGCGAGTCGCAGATGACGAAATCGAAGTCTTTCTTCAGCTCCATCAGGACCTTTTCCACGCCTTCCTGGGTCAGCGCGTCCTTGTCACGGGTCTGGCTGGCGGCCAGCACGTACAGGTTCTCGAGACGCTTGTCCTTGATCAGGGCCTGTTGCAGGTTGGCTTCGCCGTTGACCACGTTGACGAAGTCGTACACCACGCGGCGTTCGCAGCCCATGATCAGGTCGAGGTTACGCAGGCCCACGTCGAAGTCGACGATGACGGTCTTGTGGCCACGCAGTGCGAGGCCGGTACCAATGGCGGCGCTGGTGGTGGTCTTGCCCACACCCCCCTTGCCGGAAGTAACCACGATAATCTTGGCCAAGGTGTTTCACCCCTAAAATAATCGGGACACAAGTCCCTGCAAAAATACAAATAAATGGCAACGGTAGGAAAAGTTGCACTAAAAATGCTGGCAAGTATCCGTTAAAGACGGGTGATGTTCAACACGTCGCCAGACAGGCTGACTTGCACGCCGGTGCCCCAAAGCGGGTCGCGGCGCAGGTCTTCGCATACCTTGTACTGGCCGGCGATGGAAACCATTTCGGCGGTCATCTGCTGGCAGAAGATACGTGCCTTGGTATTGCCTTTGATACCGGCCAAAGCGCGGCCGCGCATGGCGCCGTACACATGGATGTTGCCATCGGCCAGAAGTTCCGCCCCCGGGCTGACCGAACCGGTCACCACCAGATCGCCGCCCTGGGCGTAGATCTGCTGGCCGCCACGTACTGGCGAAGTGATGATGCGGGTCGGGCGCACCTCGGGTTCGAGGATTGGCGGCGGGACAGGGGCCGGCTCGGGCTTCTTCACCTCAGGTTCGGGCTCCAGCGGCCGTTCGCGCGCTCCGGATGGCGGCAGCACCGGCAGGTCGATGGCGATGGCGGCGGCGATGTCCTCGATGCGGTTGGCGCGGATGGCCAGGGTACGCAGGCCGTGGTGGCGGCAGATCCGCATCAAGCCGGGCAGGTCGATTGCCCCCTCGTCGGCCGGCAGCTTGTCCAGCGCCAGCACCAGCGGCGTGTTGCTGAAGAAGTTCGGTGCCTGGGCGACTTTGGCCGCCAGTTGGCGGTCGAGGGCTTCAAGGTCATTGCGCGCCAGTTCCAGCACTGTAATGGCGAGCATGCTGCCCTTGAGCTGGAACACGGAGGCGGTGTCGGGTGTGTGGTTTGGGCTCATGGTCTGCATAGACGGCTTGTTGCGAAAAAAGTGCCCTGACTTATAACGATAAGACCGGTTGCCCGCAACATGCGCTGATCCGTTGTAGAATGCGCGGCCTTTGTCTTTCCGGAAGCTTCAATGGAACGCCCGCGTTTTCGTCCCTATTTCCTTCACCCACGTTTCTGGGGCCTGTGGCTGGGCCTGGGCCTGCTGTGGCTGGTGGTCCAGTTGCCGTACCGGGTCCTGTTGAAAGTCGGTGCCGCGCTGGGAGCGGTGATGTACCGCTTTGCCGGTGAGCGGCGGCGCATCGCCGCGCGCAACCTGGAGCTGTGCTTCCCGGAGCTGTCGGTCGACGAACGGCAGCGCCTGCTCAAGGCCAACTTTGCCTCCACCGGTATCGCCTTCTTCGAAATGGCCATGAGCTGGTGGTGGCCCAGGGCCCGGCTGGCGCGCCTGGCCCATGTCGAGGGGCTGGAGCACCTGCAGGCCGCCCAGCAGGCGGGGCAGGGGGCCATCCTGATGGCGGTGCACTTCACCACCCTGGAAATCGGCGCCGCGCTGCTGGGCCAGCAGCACACCATCGATGGCATGTACCGCGAGCACGGCAACCCGCTGTTCGACTTCATCCAGCGCAGCGGCCGCGAGCGGCATAACCTCGACTCGCTGGCGGTGGAGCGCGAGGACGTGCGCGGCATGCTCAAGCTGCTGCGTTCGGGCCGGGCGATCTGGTACGCACCGGACCAGGACTACGGCGCCAAGCAGAGCCTGTTCGTGCCGCTGTTCGGCATCCCGGCGGCGACGGTGACTGCCACCACCAAGTTTGCCCGGTTGGGCAAGGCGCAGGTAATTCCGTTCACCCAGAAGCGCCTGGAGGATGGCAGCGGCTATCGCCTGGTGATCCACCCGCCGCTGGCAAACTTCCCCGGGGAGAGCGAAGAGGCTGACTGCCTGCGCATCAACCAGTGGGTGGAAAGCGTGTTGCGCGAATGCCCCGAGCAGTACCTTTGGGCGCACCGCCGGTTCAAGTCGCGGCCCGAAGGGGAGCCGCGGCTGTATGACAAGAAGAAGCGCTGATTTATTTTGTCTGTGCCGGCCTATTCGCGGGTGAACCCGCTCCCACAGGTTCTCCACCGGCCTTGAAGGCTGTGCAGTACCTGTGGGAGCGGGTTTAACCGCGAATAGGCCGGCACTGACAGCACACCAACCCCAGGAAGGACTCCTATGGCCCCACCCGCGGTAACCGGTCTTATCCTTTCTGGCGGCGGCGCCCGCGCTGCCTACCAGGTCGGCGTGCTGGCCGGCATCGCCGAGCTGCTGCCCGCTGGCGCGCACAACCCGTTCCCGGTCATCGTCGGCACTTCCGCCGGTGCCATCAACGCTGTCACCCTGGCCAGTGGCGCCACCCATTTCAGCGACGCCGTACAACGGCTCACCGCCTTCTGGCAGAACTTCCGCAGCCACCTGGTCATCCGTAGCGACTGGCCGGGTGTGGTCCGCCAGGCCAGCCGCTTCGTCGCCCATAACCTGCTGGGCGTGGGCGGCCCGGCGCCAGTGGCACTGCTGGACAGCAGCCCATTGCGCGGCTTGCTGCAGGCGCACCTGAACCTGGACGGCATCGCCCGCTCCCTGGCCGCCGAGCAACTGCGCGCCGTCGCGGTGACCGCCTTTGGCTACGAATCCGGCCAGGCGGTGACCTTCTACCAGGGGCGCGGCACCATCGAAGCCTGGTTGCGCCACCGCCGCATCGGCATGCCCACGCCGTTGACCATCGACCACCTGCTGGCCAGCGCGGCCATCCCGCTGCTGTTCGCCCCGGTGCGGCTGGGGGACGAGTATTTCGGTGATGGCGCGGTACGCCAGTCGGCACCGATCAGCCCGGCCCTGCACCTGGGTGCCAGCCGTGTACTGGTAGTCGGGGTCAGTGGCAACCCTCAGCGGCCGGCGCCACCATTGCCGACCCAGCGGGTGTTCAGCGGGCAGCAGCCGAGCCTGGCGCAGATCGGCGGGCACATGCTCAACAGCACGTTCATTGACAGCCTCGAAGACGACATCGAGCTACTGCAGCGCCTCAACCACCTGAGCCACCTGTTGCCAGCACACCTGGATGCCCGGCGCCTGGGCCTGGCGCCAATCGACGTGCTGGTGGTGGCGCCCAGTCAGCCTCTGGACGAGATTGCCGCGCGGCATCGGCGCGAGTTGCCGGCGGCCTTGCGCATGTTCCTGCGCGGGCCGGGGGCGACACGTACCAGCGGGGCGGGGGTGTTGAGCTATTTGCTGTTCGAGGCCAGTTATTGCAGCGAGCTGATCGAGCTGGGGCGAAAGGATGCCTTGGCCAAGAAGCGGGAGCTTT
>NZ_JBNRIJ010000019.1:45559-68341 GCF_053557675.1 Pseudomonas sp. XP1
ACGGCGAGTTGAGCTGGCCATAGCGGAATTTGGTGCTGTAGCGCTTGTCCACCACGCGCAGTACGGAAATTTCCGGGTGGTCGCTGCTGGCTTCGGCCACGTTCAGGTAGTTGATCGCCTGTTCGCCTGCATAATCCACCACCAGCCCGGTGGTATCGCGCAGGTTCGACGGCCCCAGCACCGGCAGCATCAGGTATGGCCCGTCCGGTACGCCATAGAAGCCCAAGGTCTGGCCAAAGTCTTCACTTTGCCGCGGCAGGCCCATCTTGGTCGCCGGGTCCCACAGCCCACCCACGCCGATGATGGTGTTGAACATCAGCCGCGCGGTGATCTCCGCCGAACGCTTGGCCTTCAACTGCAACACGCTGTTGAACAGGTTCGGCACGTCGCCCAGGTTGTTGAAGAAGTTGGTCACCCCGGTGCGCACGAAGCGCGGGGTGACGTACTGGTAGCCGCTTACCATCGGCAGCAGCACCCATTGGTCCAGGCGGTAGTTGAAGTGATAGACGCGCCGGTTGATCGACTCCAGCGGGTCGTACACGTTCAGCGCTTGCAGTGTGGAGCGCTCGAACTCGCGCTGGTCCAGCCCCGGGTTGAATTTCAGCTCTCGCAGCGGGTCGACGAAACCATCGGCCTCGGGTGCCAGTGGTGCTTCGGTGACTTGCGGGTCGGCTTCGATCACGCTGGCCCGAGGGGCGGTTTCGGCGGCCAGGGCCTGGCCGGCGGCGAACAGGGCAGTGGCGAAGAGGAGTTTGTTAACCACGGAAGAACTCCAGCATGGCGTCACTGTTGACGCGGTAATTGAGGTTGCCGCAATGGCCGCCATGGGGGTAAAGGGTCAGGCGCTCACCGAACACCTTGCGTAGGAAGCCGATGTCGCCAGGGCCGAGGATGACGTCGTCGGCGTTGTGCATCACGGCGATCTTGTCGCTGCTGCTCAGGTAGTCCTCCAGCGCATACAGGCTGACCTGGTTGACCAGTTGCAGGATGCTGTTGCCGTCGGTGCGGGCACGCCACATGGGGATGACCTGCTCGGTCATGTAGCAGTCGAAGTCGCACTGCAAGGCACGCTTGAAAAACGGCGTGAGGCTGCTGCCCTCGGTGATAGGGAACTTCGGCGGAATGATCAGGCCGCGGCGGTTGATCAGGTCGGAGGTAAAGGCAATGTCGGCCGCCGAGAAGCGGAACGAGGTTCCGATCAGCATGGCCATCTGCTCGTTGGACAGGTGCTGGCGCGACTGCTGGAAGTCGTACAGCAGGGCTTCATTGAGGTCGATGTAGCCCTTTTCCTGGAAGTAGCGAGTCAGCTTGGCCAGCATCAACTCGTAGAAGGTGGTGCTGCGGTCAATGCCCTTGACCTGGGTCTGCACCAGCTTGTCCAGGTTGTTGATCGAGGTGTACAGGTTGACCGGAGGGTTCAGCAGCAGCACGCGCTTGAAGTTGAAGCTGCGGCGGGTTTCGTCCAGGTGGCTGACAAAGGCAGCGTCGAGTGCGCCCAGACTGTAGCCGGTGAGGTAGAACTCGCTGATAGGCAGGCGTGGGTGCTGGGCGCGTACGGCCTGCATTACCCGGTACATGTCTTCGGCATCCTCCTGGCTGACGCCTGGGGTGGCGAAGCGCGAAGCGGCGCTCATGAAGTCGTAGCTGGTGGGCGAGGACAGCTGCACCACGTGGAAGCCGGCCTGGTAGAACAGCTTTTTCAGGTATTCGTTGATGCTGCTGGTGTAGGGCGCACCGGTGCCGGCGATGATGAAGATCAGCGGCGCCTCGTGGTCCTGGCGAGCCAGGCGGTACTTGAGCTTCTTCACTGCCCAGAAGTTGTCGGGCAGGGTGAACTCACGGTCCGGGCGCAGGTTGAGGCTGTAATCGGACTGGCTGATTTCGTCGTCGTCGGGCAGCGTGGGGCGCTGGTCCGGTGGGGTGGTGGCAATGGTTGCCTCGAACGGGTTGGTCAAGGGGTAGCCATAACTTGCGGCGTCGATATCCCGCGCCGAAGCGGCCACAGCCATGAGCAGGCCGCCGAGCAAAGCAGCGAGGCGCAAAGATCGAAGCATGTAATCCCCCAAAAGAACGCAAGGTCGAGCGGTGTGCAGGCTAGGACCACAACGGGACGGGCAAAGTTGCCAGGCGCGGTGGTCTTTGGTGTGCTTGTTATCTGCAACATAGCTGCAGGGCTGTGATTTTGCCTTACAACTGTGCATAAGCGATCATGGATGCTTTCGATTTCCGCTATTGGAGAACTGGATGTCTCGTTCGCTGCCGGCTGCGCTGCTTGTGCTGTTTCTGGGGCTTTGGCTTGCTGCCAGTTATGGCGTGCGCTACGGGCTGATGGAGGACGGGCAGTGGGTGGGGCTGTGCACGGCGCCGGCGAGGTACTGGCAGTGTGAGGTACGGTCGTTGCTGGGACTGGGCATTCATCATCAGGTGATGGCCTGGGGCGGGCTGGGGCTGGCGCTGCTGGCGCAGTTGGTTGCCGGGCGTGGCGGCTGGTGGCTGGCAGTGGTTGCGTTGGTGTTCGCGGTGCCGGCACTGGTGCTGTATACCGCCAGCATTGCCGTGTTCGCGCTGGTGCTGGCGGGGTTGCGGTTGGTCAGGTCGCCGGAGTAAGGCTGAAAGGGGCCGCTTTGCGGCCCATCGCAGGCAAGCCAGCTCCCACAGGGACCGCGCCGATTTCATAGGCAGCAGAGCTCCTGTGGGAGCTGGCTTGCCTGCGATGGAGCGCGAAGCGGTCCCAAGGATATCAGGCCGGGCGCAGGCGCAAGCTCCGCCACAAGGCCGCGGTCATCAGCACACTGACTACTGCCCACCCCCAGGCCTGCTGGTTCTCCAGCCCCTCCACAAACAACTGCGGCGCCACCCCGGCACCGACGATGAACGCCAGCAACGCCACCTCCGCCCGCCGTGCACGCACCGGCCACAGTGCAAACACCAGCGCCGGCAACGCCAACGCTGCGCTGGGGAAGCTGCGATAGCGTGGGTCGAACACCATCGCCAGCATGCTCACCGCCGCGGCAAAACCCGCCGCCAGCAACAGCCAACCGGCTCGCGCCTGCAGCCAGGCGTACAGGCGCTCGCGCCAGCCCGTGCGCCGTGCCAGGGCCAGCACGGCATGGGCCAGCACAAGAAGGTTCAGCCCCGCCAGCAGCATCGCCCACAGCCATTCCCCGGCAAAGCGCGCATGGGTACGCATCAGCTCGCCCCAAAGCCCCAGACAGCCTGCCCCAAACGCCGCCAGCAACGGCAGCAGCATGGCCGCCCTCGGGGTGGCGGGGCGCCCGGCAAGCATCAGCATCAGCACCATCAGCATGGCACTGGCCAGCAACCACTGCGGCCAGTAAGGCAGGTTGCTCACCGGCCCTTCGAGCACGCCCTTGTCCTGCCGGTCGGCATCGTATAGCCCCCAGTAACCGCCGACCGCCCCTTCATTGGCGCGCTTCCATGGCTGGTCGAACGCCTCGATCAGGTTGTAGTGCCAACCGTTGCTTTCGGCCATGGCCACGAACCCGCGAATGAAGCGCGCCTCATTGACCCGGCTGGGCTCCGCGGTTTCGCGCTGTCGGCCTTCGCTGGGCCAGCCGGTTTCGCCGATAAGGACGTCCTTCGGCGCGAAGCGCGTGCCGAACACCCGGCGCACATCGGCAACGTGGGCCAGGGCTTCGTCAATGCCACGCGGGTCGTCTTCCCAGTAAGGCAGCAGGTGGATAGTCAGAAAATCCACCGCAGGCGCCACTTGCGGGTGCTGCAACCAGAATTCCCACACATCGGCGTAGGTCACCGGCACCTTGACCTGGTTTTTCACCCGGGCAATCAGCGTGGCCAGGTGCGCGCCGGTCACTTCCTTGCGCAGCAGCGTCTCGTTGCCGACGATCACCGCGCTGACCACGTCGGGGTTGGCATTGGCGGTGGCGATCAGCAGTTCGATTTCTTTCTCGGTGTCGGCCGGGTGGGCGTTGACCCAGGCACCCAGCATCACCTTCAGGCCATGCTTGCGCGCCAGCGCCGGGATTGCCTCAAGACCGGTCTGGGAATAGGTGCGGATGCACTGGAAACGCTCGGCCAGCAATGCCAGGTCGGCGTCCATGCGGGCCGGACGCAGGCGCAACGGCTGGTCGTAGGGCGATTGGTCCTTGTCGAACGGGGTGTACGAGGCGCATTGCAGCTTGTGCGTCGGGCTGGCCGCGTCGGGCAGGTGCACCGGCTTGCCAAGCCCGTACCACAGGCCTCCGAGCCCGAGTATGGAGAGCAGGCATGCAAGCAGGTACAACGGCAGCAGCAGGCGGGTAGAACTGGGCATCGGGCGGTCCATCGTCAGGCGCAAAAGGGTAGATAGTAGCCCGGCGCCAAACCTTTGGCATGCAAGGATCGCGCAGGTCGGCGCAGGCTGATGGCGCTAATGGCATAGTGCTGTCGCATATGGGGCGGCTACAGGTCGTAGCTGGAGCAGGTCGACTATTGTTGCAGGACGATGATGCAAATTCCGAGACCTGACGAGGGGATGCTTTGATGGCTGCTATTACAAGAATGCGACGTTTCCTGGGTGTGGGCACCGCCATGGTACTGGCCATGAGTGCGGCACAGGCAATGGCCAAAGAAGTCAGCATTGGCTACGTGGACGGTTGGGCTGACAGCGTTGCGACCACCAACGTGGCCGCCGAAGTGATCAAGCAGAAGCTCGGCTACGACGTGAAGTTGCAGGCCGTGGCCACCGGGATCATGTGGCAGGGCGTGGCAACCGGCAAGCTCGATGCCATGTTGTCGGCCTGGTTGCCGGTGACCCATGGCGAGTACTGGGCCAAGAACAAGGACAACGTGGTCGACTACGGCCCGAACTTCAAGGACGCCAAGATCGGCCTCATCGTCCCCGAGTACGTCAAGGCAGTGAGCATCGCCGACCTCAAGACCGACGACACCTTCAAGCAGAAAATCGTCGGCATCGACGCCGGCTCCGGCGTGATGCTCAAGACCGACCAGGCCATCAAGGACTACGACCTGACCGGTTACAAGCTGCAGGCCAGCTCTGGCGCGGCGATGACTGCGGAACTGGGCCGTGCCTATGCCAAGCAGCAGTCGATCGCGGTGACCGGCTGGGTACCGCACTGGATGTTCGCCAAGTGGAAACTGAAGTTCCTCGAAGACCCGAAAGGCGTGTATGGCGCTGCGGAAACCGTTAACAGCATCGGCAGCAAGGAACTGGCGACCAAGGCCCCGGAAGTGGCGGAGTTCCTGAAGAAGTTCAGCTGGCAGTCGAAGGACGAGATTGGCGAAGTGATGCTGGCTATCCAGGAAGGCGCCAAGCCTGAAGCGGCGGCCAAGGACTGGGTGGCCAAGCACCCTGACCGCGTGAAGGAGTGGACTGGCAAGTAACAACCTGTCAGGGCCAGTTTTGCTGTCTCGCGGGCACGCCCGCTCCCACAGGATTTTCGCTGCCCTTGAAGCTGGTGCAGTACCTGTGGGAGCGGGCGTGCCCGCGAATGGGCCATCACTTTGTTACGCAATCGGTAAAACACCGTTGCATCTAAGACTAAGGTCGTCTGGTTGGTGTCCGATAGCCGCATAAAGTAAGGGTCGTGGGTTCCACCCCTATCTGTGCTGCTAGGACAAAAACAATGAACGACAGCATTTACCTCTCGATACAAAACAGCCCCCGCTTCAAGGAGCTGGTCACCAAACGCGAACGGTTCGCCTGGATTCTCTCGGCGATCATGCTCGGCCTGTACTGCGCCTTCATCCTCCTGATCGCCTACGGTCCTCAGATCCTGGGCACCAAGCTCAGCCCTGAGTCATCGATTACCTGGGGCATTCCCCTGGGCGTCGGTCTGATCGTCTCGGCATTCGTCCTGACCGCCATCTACGTCCGCCGCGCCAACGGCGAATTCGATGAGCTGAACAAGGCCATCCTGAAGGAGGCGCAACAATGATTCGCCACGCCAAAGCCCTGGCCGTACTGGCCTGCGGAGCCTTCGCACCCGCCGTGTGGGCCGCCGATGCCCTGACCGGCGAGGTGCAGAAGCAACCGCTGAACGTTTCCGCGATCGCCATGTTCGTGGCCTTCGTCGCTTTCACCCTCGGCATCACCTACTGGGCCTCCAAGCGCAACAAGTCGGCGTCGGACTACTACGCCGCCGGTGGCAAGATCACCGGCTTCCAGAACGGCCTGGCAATTGCCGGTGACTACATGTCGGCCGCCTCGTTCCTGGGTATTTCCGCACTCGTGTTCACCTCTGGCTACGACGGCCTGATCTACTCGATCGGCTTCCTGGTCGGCTGGCCGATCATCCTTTTCCTGATCGCCGAACGTCTGCGCAACCTGGGCAAGTACACCTTCGCCGACGTGGCCTCGTACCGCCTCGGGCAGAAGGAAATCCGCACCCTGTCGGCCTCCGGTTCGCTGGTGGTGGTGGCGTTCTACCTGATCGCGCAGATGGTCGGTGCCGGCAAGCTGATCGAGCTGCTGTTCGGCCTGGACTACCACGTGGCCGTGATCCTGGTGGGTATCCTGATGTGCCTGTACGTGCTGTTCGGCGGCATGCTGGCCACCACCTGGGTACAGATCATCAAGGCCGTGCTGCTGCTGTCCGGTGCCAGCTTCATGGCGCTGATGGTGATGAAGCACGTGGGCTTCGACTTCAACACCCTGTTCTCCGAAGCGATCAAGGTGCACGCCAAGGGCGAGGCGATCATGAGCCCGGGCGGCCTGGTCAAGGACCCGATCTCGGCGTTCTCGCTGGGCCTGGCGCTGATGTTCGGTACCGCCGGCCTGCCGCACATCCTGATGCGCTTCTTCACCGTCAGTGACGCCAAGGAAGCGCGCAAGAGCGTGCTGTATGCCACCGGCTTCATCGGCTACTTCTACATCCTCACCTTCATCATCGGCTTTGGCGCCATCCTGCTGGTCAGCACCAACCCGGACTTCAAGGACGCCGCTGGCGCCCTGCTGGGTGGCAACAACATGGCAGCAGTACACCTGGCCAACGCCGTGGGTGGCAGCGTGTTCCTCGGCTTCATCTCGGCTGTTGCCTTCGCCACCATCCTGGCGGTGGTTGCCGGCCTGACCCTGGCTGGTGCCTCAGCGGTGTCCCACGACCTGTACGCCAGTGTATGGCGCAAGGGCAAGGCCAACGACAAGGACGAGATCCGCGTGTCGAAGATCACCACCGTTGCCCTGGGCGTACTGGCGATCGGCCTGGGCATCCTGTTCGAGAAGCAGAACATCGCCTTCATGGTCGGCCTGGCGTTCTCCATCGCGGCCAGCTGCAACTTCCCGGTACTGCTGCTCTCGATGTACTGGAAGAAGCTGACCACTCGCGGTGCCATGATCGGCGGCTGGCTGGGCCTGGTGAGTGCGGTGACACTGATGATCCTCGGCCCGACCATCTGGGTGCAGATCCTCGGCCACGAGAAGCCGATCTACCCGTACGAGTACCCAGCGCTGTTCTCGATGCTGATCGCTTTCGTCGGTATCTGGTTCTTCTCGGTCACCGACAAGTCCAAGGCTGCCGAAGACGAACGTGCGCTGTTCTTCCCGCAGTTCGTGCGTTCGCAGACTGGCCTGGGTGCCAGTGGGGCCGTGTCTCACTAAGCGATATTCAGGCAGCGCAAACTGCCTTGCATGAAAACACCTCGCCTTGGCGGGGTGTTTTTTTTAGGGGGGTGGCGCCCCCTTGCAGGGCGGGCAATCGTCTAGCGAAATTGCCCAGGTTCATTCAGTAAACCCCTACATCAACCACCCCGCATTGGCGCAAATAATTCCTCCGAATTAAAGAATAAACCCTACCGCTACCGAATCCGTGGCGGCTTTCCGGTTTTCAGGAGGACTGCGTGAACATACGAGTTTTGCTGGCGTCTGCGCTGACAGTTGCCAGCAGTTACGCCATCGCGTTGGAGCCCAAGCATTTAGATATTGCGGTCAATGCCGTAGTGGCTGCGCCGGCGTTCGAATACAAGCCAATCGGCGAGTGGGGAAATTCACCGGTAAAGCTGCAATTCAAGAAAGATTCCCAACACTTTCCTCCGGTTAAACATACTGCCTTCCTCAAAAGCCCGAATGGGGCAGTTACCGTCAAATACGCAGGCAAAACCCCAGAGTTCCTGGATGACAACGGCAAGTCGGTTGGCCTGCGCTACATCATGTCGATAAATGGCAAAAAACTTCCGGACGACGGCTCATCTGTTCAGGTACTGCCCGCGGCAGAGGCCGCGGTTGGCAAGGAAGTGGACTTCTACTTCAGGCCCATGACACTGATTAACTGGGTCGCCCGACCGGGTACTTATACCGCACAGGTAGAGCTGGTTTTTGAAACCGAACCACCACTATGAGTCGGGAGACCTTGGCCATGAAGATGTTCAAGCTCGTTGCGCCGCTGTGGGCGATGACATTGACGCCAGCGTTCGCAATGAGCGCTGTCAACCACGATGTGAAGGTCTCGGCCACCGTGACGGCCGCCGAATTTCGGGTAGACCCGATTGGCCACTGGCCGGAAAGAACACGCCTGACCTACATGCCGGAAGCCGACGACTTCCGTGAGTACTCCCGTGATCTGGATATCAGAAGCACGGTGGGAGGCGTCCAGGTCAGGCAAACGGGCAACTTCAGACTCGTTGACGAAAACAATCAGGTCAATGAAGAACTGGATATGTTCGTGGCCGTTTCCGGGCCGCGTGGAGAAGGTGGGCTGGTGCCGGATGACGGCACGCCGCTGGTGTTGATGGAGGAATCAGGCTGGGCTGACTTCAATGTTGCATTGTGGACCGAAAGAGCCATACCGACCGGACAGCGATTGACACCCGGGAGTTACAGCGCAGACCTCAACTTGCTGTTTGAAGTTTTAGCGCCCTGATGCAGTTCTGCAGCGGGCCAGGTGTATTGCAACGTAAAATAGGAGTTATCAAGATGAAAGCACGTTTCATGGCAGTGCCGTTCCTGGCATTTGTCGCAAGTTCGGCATTGGCAATCGAACCTATCAGGAAAGATATTACGGTCGAGGCGGTTGTTCCGGCAGTAGAGTTTACCGTCGAGCCCGATGCCAGTTGGGCGAATAAACCCGTAAAGCTGGACTATCAAGTTGACAAAGAGGCATTCGTACCGTTCAGCAACAAGTTTCACGCCAAAAGCTCCGTAGGCGCAATCGAAGCCAAGTTGCAACAAGCCGCCATTATCAGCAGTGAGAGTGAAACTATTGCGCTGGATGTAAAGGTGGGCAACAAATCGCTGCAACTCAGCCCGGTGGAGGTCATGAGCGACGCAGACGCCAAAGAAGGCAAAGAGCTGCCCATTTCCATCGATGCCATCAAGCCGAATGACGGTTTTGTGGCCGGTACCTACAGCGGCACCGTAAGCATCCTGTTCGAAACTGCCGCACCCAGTGCGCGTTGATACGTAGCACGCAACCGCCTCGGCCCTTCGGTTAACCGAGGGAGCCGGGGCCGGTCCCTGGTTTGAATCATGTTCAATTTGCTTGCAGTCGGCCGACAGGTGTGTCGTCGGCTGGTCTTCTGCGCCTGCCTGTCACCGTTCTACAGCTGGGCGGGTGACAGCGATGCGGCTGTTGTCCTGAGCGCTGTCGAAGGATTGCCAGCCGAATTCGAAGCCCATTTTTTTGATGTGCCGCTGGCCGTGCGCGTAGAGCTGGATGGGCGCTACCTGGGCGATGCCATGGTGATCCTGACCCGCGATAACCGCGTGCAACTGCTGGAATTCACCGATACCCAGGATAGCCATGAGCCTGCGCACCTGCGTAGCCTGTGGCAGGGGTACCTGGCACCCGGGCGCGCGCTCGGCGATTGCCGACATGACTGCCCTGGCGGCCTCAAGACCATGCATTACAGCTTGGCCAACTCTCAGCTGTCGTTGCTGACCCGCAATGCCGAAAAAACCGCGCAAGCGTCCCGTTATCACCGCGTACCCGAGCAGGGCAGCGCGGGCCTTCTGCTGCGCAATCAGCTCAATGTGGTGAACGATGGCAACAGCACCAGCGGGCGCATCAACCTGATGGGGCAGGGCAGCCTGGGTAGCTGGACCGGGCTGGCAGATGCCCAGGTTGACCGTAGCGACGGGCGGCAGGGCAGGGATGCGCACCGTGTGGCGCAGCTGTACGCCGAGCGCCTGCAGGACGAGCACTTCTGGCGGCTTGGGTATGTGATGCCAGAGGCCCAAGGGCTGGTGCGCCAACCCACAATGCTGGGTAACGCCCCCCGTACCACCCTGGGGGTGATGTTCGGCAGCAGCGATAGCCTGTTGGTGGATAACGGCCAGGCCAGTGCCGTGCCCATCCATGTAACTCCCAACCGACCGGGTCTGGTGGAGATTTACCGCAACGGCTCGTTGATCAACAGCCAGCAGGTGCAACCTGGGTTGCAGACGCTGGATACCCGGGTGCTGCCGGGGGGTATCTACGAAGTGCAGGTACGGCTGATCGAAGATGGCCGCGAAACCTCCCGCAGTGAAGCGTTCATATACAAGCCGGCCCAGTGGCAGAACCTCGATAGCCGTTGGCGCTACAACCTGTACCTGGGCCGGCAGGCCAGCGTGCTCGATAACCGGGATGAGCCACAGGCCGACGGCCTGGCGGCCGGTGTCATGAGCAACTATTTGTTGCACCCCAGCGCGGTGCTTGGGTTGTCGGCCCAACAGGTGGAAGGCACCCGCCAATATGGCACCTCGCTGGACTGGGATGCATCCGAGCAACTGAGGCTTTACGGCAACCTCAACCATACCGACGGGCGGGGCAGCGGCTACGACCTGCAGGTGACCCACACCTACGCACGTGGCTCGCTCTTGCTCAGCCATCACCAGCTGTGGCTCGAAAGCCGCCCCTATGCCAGGGGCGAAGCGTCGCGCCTGGAAACGAGCAGCCAGAGCAGCGTCTCGCTCAACCACCGGGTTACCTCACGCAGTTCCGCCACCCTGCGCCTGGAGCATGCCGCCGGCGCGTCCGGCGGCCTGGGCGTCGACCTTGGCTGGGTGTTCCACGGCAAGCTGCTGGGCAGCGACAGCAATTTCCGGCTGTCGCTGTTCGACCGCCCTGAAGCCGGCCGCTACAGAGGGCGGCGTAGCCGTGGGGTCAACCTGAGCGTGAGCATGAGCCTGGCCCTTGCCGACCGGCAGGCGGGCATCGATGTTGGCAGCCGCGCAGGGCGCGACGGCGAAGGTACTGACCGGCACGCCTCGCTCTGGTACCAACAGGACGTAGAGCTTGGCCCCGTGCACAGCCTGGGCGGCGGAGCCATGGTCGACCGCTACGGCACCGGCTTTTCAGCCAACGGCCGGCTGCAAGGCCAGGCCTTCGATGGCGACCTGTATGCGCAGACCTCCACCTACGACAACAAGGCCAGCGGCGGGCTGAACCTCCAGAGCACCCTCGCTATGGGTGGCGGCCAGCTGACGTTGAGCGGGCAGGGCATGGTTGAGCAAGCCGGGTTGATCATCGATGTCGACACCGACCTTGAAGGCGTGGCCCTGGTCGCCAGTGACGAGCATGGTAGCAGCAGCGAGCTGCATGCCGGGCGCAATGTCATCCCGGTGAGCGCATTCAAGGAAGGCCATGTGACGTTCGATTTCGATGCCCGGCAGGCACCCGCAGCGCAAATCCAGCCGACGAGCATGGATTACCACCTCAACCGTGGCGGCGTCGAATACCGCCAGTTGAAAGTGTTGCGGACGGTCACCGTACTAGGCCGCCTGGTCGACGGCCACGGCCAGGCGATTCGTGGCGCACGGGTCATCAATGATGCCGGCCGCTCGGTGAGTGAGGCCGATGGCTATTTCACGGTGGAAATGAACGAGTCCCGGCCAACCCTGGAAGTACAGCTGGCCGGCGCTTTGGCGTGCTTGTTGAACCTGTCCCCCGAACAGCACGTGCGAGAAGACGATGTGCTGATGGTGGGCGACCAGCGTTGCATGCCTCCCCAGGCAGGCCGGGCCGAAGATGCACGGTTTGAATCCATAGATGAACGAGGTTGAGAATGCAGTTATTCAGGTTGCTGACGATATTGGCGCTGCTGCCGCTGACGGCCCAGGCCGGGCCGCAGCTGAATGTGGGTGGGCTTTACGACTACCTCGAAGCGGGCAAGACCACGTTGGCCAAACGTATCTACAACCGCGGTGACAGCACGGCCTTCGTCAAGGTCAGCGTGCTGGAACTGGTGTATGACGGCCAGGGCAAGCCAAGGGAAGTGGAAATCGAGCACCTTCCGCTCGAACAGCGCGGCGTGGTGGCCAGCCCGGCGCGGTTGATCATTCCGGCGCAGGGAATGCAGTCGGTGCGCTTGCTGTACCGCGGCGAGCGCGACAGGGAGCGCTATTTCCGCCTGCGCTTCATCCCTGTGCTGCCGGACAAGGACGACCGTTTCGCACTCAGTGAAACGCAGATCGAGCAGTACCGCGAAACCCTCAGTGCGGGCGTGCAGTTTCTGGCGGGCTACGGCACGTTGCTGTTCACCCGACCGAACGATACCCGCTACCAGACATCCCTGCGCCAGGCTGGCGGGCAACTGAGGGTGGGCAATGAAGGCAATGCGACCGTGTTGCTCGACAACTTCCGCCATTGCCAGGCTGGCGGGCAGGGCTGCAGCGAGCCGGTCAAGCACCACCTGCGCCCTGGGGTCGTGCGTGAGTTTGCCGAGCAGCCAGGGTGGGAGTACCGCTTTGACCTGCATGAGGGGGCAACGCACAAAGCCCTGACGTTCAAGGCCCCCTGAGAGGCGCAGGCGATGAAGCGAACCCTAGTGACCTTGTGGGTCACGTTCGGCCTGCTCGCGGCCCAGGCCGCACAGGCTGCCGATGTCACGCTTGCACTTCGCTACCGCGGTGAAACCCGGCAGTTCGAGAACCTGACGTCTCGGGCCTCCTCGGCCTGCGCCCGCGTTGCTGCATTGTGCGACAAGCCGTTGCAAGGCTTGGTGCAACTGGAGGCCAGCTTTGAAAAGCAGGTTGATGGCGAACAGGCTGACGGCTTCCATTTCGCACGACCGAGCCAGCCGGGTATTCTGTATCTGACCCGCGAAGGGTCGGCAGAGCAGGCCCGCGTGGAAATCGAGATCACCCACATTGGCGGGGTGGTGACGCGAATGGGCGACGGGCCGTCGCTTCCCTTGCAGCCGGGCCTGCAGAGCAGCGGTTGTCAGGCAGTGCTGAACGCCGGGGCAGGGCACCCATTACTTTGGGCGGTACCCGCCAATGGTTGCAGGGTGGGCTTGCCGCCAGGCGATGTTGGCCGTTACCGGGTCAGAAATCTGCTACTGGGCTATCGCTTGAAAATGCCCAATCCGGCAAGCCTTGCCGCCGGCAGGTATCGCGGGCGAATCCAGTATTCACTGGGCCCTGACAGGGATATCGGATTGGGTTCGAACAGGACGGTGACAGCCCTGGATACCGATTCGGTGGCCTTTCATGTCGAACTGGAGGTGTTGCATGACCTGGATGTGCGCTTTGGCGCTGATGCACACCGCGTGGTGCTGGAGCCGCGGCCAGGCTGGGAACGTTACGCAGGGCGCCATGGCCTGCCGGGCAAACTGGAAAAAGACATTCCCTTCACCCTGACCAGCAGCGGCCCATTCAAAGTCTGGGCGACCTGTTCATCATCGGCCAATGTCGGCTGCCCCTTGCAGGCCGCCAATGGTGACCGAACCCCACTGTACCTGGCGGTGAGCCTGTCGGGAGCCTTGCATCGCGGCAGCGCGGTCAACAGGCGGGCACTGTCGCTGGGAGGGGAGCAGCATGCGCTGGCATTCGACCTGCCTGCCGACGGGCCGGGACTCTGCCGGGGCCTGCTGCACTTCCATGTGCTCCCACAAGGCATGTCGGGCGCCGAGCGAATGAAGCCTGGGCAGGTTTATACGGGCGCCGTGACAGTGGTGTTCGATGCAAGCCTGTAGCCGGGCGGTTGGCAGTTCATATCATGCCCAATAACAACAGCACCAACAGGATCACCAGCACCACGCCGATGATGCCGGACGGGCCATAGCCCCAGCTGCGCGAGTGCGGGAAGACCGGTAAGCCACCAATCAGCAGAAGGATCAGGATGATGATGAGGATCGTGGTCATGACGGAGTCCTTGCGTGGTTGAGGGTCAAGGGCCTCGGACTGCTGGCCTCTTGTAAGTAAGGACTGGTGAAATATGCCAAAGATTCCATTTGTGTAGCGCTTGTGCCGGTCTCTTCGCAGCGCAAGGCTGCTCCTACAGGTGTGTGCGGTCTTGCACTACGCTGTGGCAGCAGCCTTGTGCTGCGAAAAGGCCGTTACAGCCAATGAGGGCTCACAGGCTGAAATCACCCTCGGCAGCCAGCTCGCTCAGTGGCTTGCGCGGGCTCGGTACTTCATGCGCCTGCAGGGCTTCGTTCAGGCTGGACTTGTCGCCCAGCTTGCCGATCGCCACCATGGCATGCAGCACGTAACCCTCAGGAACCTTCAACTCCTGACGCGCCAGTTCCTGGTCGAAACCGGCCATGCCATGGGTATGCCAGCCGCTGATGCTGGCTTGCAGGGCCAGGTGCCCCCAGGCGGAGCCGGTGTCGAAGGTGTGCCACAGTGCCGGTCTTTCTTCCGTGGCGCCCGGAGCGGCGTAGGTCGTCTTGGAAATCACCACTACCAGCGCCGAAGCCTGTTGCGCCCAGCTGCGGTTGGCCGGCACCAGCAGGTTCAGATAGCGCTCCCAGTTCGGCGTGTCACGGCGGGCATAGAGGAAGCGCCAAGGTTGCGAGTTGTTCGCCGACGGCGCCCAGCGTGCAGCTTCGAGGAAGCTCAGCAGGGTTTCTTCGCTGATCGGCTCGGCGGTGAAGGCGCGTGGCGACCAGCGGTTGATGAACTGCTCGTTGATGGCGTAATCGGCAATGCGAGGGGTGGCGCTCATGGCGGCTCCTGCAAAAGGACGGGAAACGCGCACGCTACTGCGTCGCGTCGCGACTGACAAGCGGTCTGGCTTTGCCGAAGGCCAGGCTCTAGACTGGCGCCGCCGCGCGCCGTGGCCCCAAGATGAATGCAGGAAACCGTGTCATGATCGCTGAAAACGCGCCGTTCTGGCGGCGCAAGACCCTTGAGCAACTCAGCCCGAAAGAATGGGAGTCGCTGTGTGACGGCTGCGGCCTGTGCTGCCTGCAAAAGCTCGAGGACGAGGACGACAACAGCGTTTATTACACGCGCATCGCTTGCAAACTGCTGGATCTGCACACCTGCCAGTGCAGCGATTACCCAAACCGCTTCGCTCAGGTACCTGACTGCATCCAGCTCACCCCGGGCAAGGCCGACCAGTTCAAGTGGCTGCCGAGCACCTGCGGCTACCGCCTGGTCAGCGAGGGCAAGGACCTGCCGGCCTGGCACCATTTGGTCTGCGGCGATCGCCAACAGGTCCATGAACAGCGCATTTCCCAGTCGGGGCGCATGCTCAGTGAACATGAAGTGCACGAAGACGACTGGGAAGACCACCTGATCTTCCGCGCCAGCTGACCGGCGCGGCCCGCTGCCATGGGGAAACAAGGAGTTTCTGTATGCGTTGCCAGCTGTTGTTGCTGTTAGGCCTGATGGCCAGCTCGCCCGCCTGGGCGAAAAAGGTCGACCTCGACTACCAGGTGCGCCTGTTGCCAGCCAGTGGCCAGGCGGAGGTCCGCCTCACCTTGGCCGAAGGCAGTGCCGTGCGCAGCCTGGACTTCGACCTGGGCAAGGCCGGGGCCTACAGCGGCTTCCAGGCTGATGGCCAATGGCAACTGCAGGGCCAGCGCGGCGTGTGGCAACCGGCGGCCGGCAAGACCAGCCTCAGCTACCGCGTGCAGCTGGACCAGAAACGCGCCAGCGGCGCCTATTCGTCGCGCATCACCCCGCATTGGGCGCTGTTCCTCGGCGACCAGCTGGTACCGCCTGCACGGCTCGACCAGCAGGATGGCACCGAGCTGGTGGCGCGTCTGGCGTTCGACCTGCCCGAGAGCTGGAAGAGCATCGAGACCTCCTGGCCGCGCATCGGCAAGGACAAGTTCCGCATCGACAACGTTTCGCGTCTGTTCGACCGTCCCACCGGCTGGATGCTCGCCGGCGACCTGGGCAGCCGCCGCGCCCGCCTTGGCGAAACCGAGGTGACCGTGGCCGCACCGGTTGGGCAGGGTATGCGGCGCATGGACAACCTGACCATGCTGACTTTTGTCTGGCCGCAATTGCAGGCGGTATTCCCGCGCAACCCGCCGAAGCTGCTGTTGGTCGGTGCCCGCGACGGCATGTGGCGCGGGGCGATGGCCGCGCAGGGCTCGTTGTACCTGCACAGTGCCCGGCCGATGGTCAGCGAGAATGGCAGCAGCCCACTGCTGCGCGAAGTGGTGCAACTGTTTGCGCAGATCCATGGGCGTGATGGCAGTGACTGGCTGGTGGAAAGCCTGACTGACTACTACGCCAGCGAGTTGCTGCGCCGTTCGGGCGGGGTGAGTGATGACCGTTACCAGGCCTGGCAGGCGCGCCTGAGCAAGCAGGGCGCCAAGGTCACCCGCCTCAAAGGCGAGCATGCCACCCCGGCGCAGGTGGCGCGCGGGGTGATGCTGCTGCAGGCGCTGGACAAGGAAATCCGCATCCACACCCAGGCCAAACGCTCGCTGGACGATGTTGCCCGCGGGCTGATGCGTCTGCCCAGCGTCAGCACCGAAGACTTCATACAGATCAGTGAAAACGTACTGGGGCGGCGCTCCGAGGTGTTGCAGAGCAAGGCGTTGCGCTAAGCACCTCTTTCGCCCGTACCGGCCTCTTCGCGGGTGAACCCGCTCCCACAGGTTTATTGTTGCCCTCTTTGATCATACTGGCCCTTTCGCAGCACAAGGCTGCTCCTACAGGTAATGTACTGCCCTCAAGACGGTGCCGTCCCTGTGGGAGCGGGTTTACCCGCGAAAGGGCCGGCACAGGCAGTGCAAAATCAATTGGCCAATGGATCCTTCCCGGTCACCGTCACCCCCCGCGTCGCTGCGTCGGCACTCGCCTTCAATGCCTCCAGCTCCGCCGCGCTGCGCTCGATGTCCGAACGCAAGCGGTGATATTCCTGCCGATGCCGCTGCCACCAGGCCTTGGTTGCACAGTGCCCGCTGAAGCCTCGAGCCAGTGCCAGGCCGCCCACTGCGATCTGCAACAACCCGACCAGGCCGCCGTGGCGCAGCCCCTTGCTGACCATCAGCGCGCCGCCAGCCAGCGAACTGGCGCGCTCCAGGCCATGAACGTTCTTGTCCTGCGATGTCGCTGCCGAATGGATATCAAGCATGGCAAGGTCTCCGTCTGAAGTGTATGCAGGTGACCTGTTGGCCACCGTCATCGTTCAGTCGGCTATTTGAACTTGGGCCCCGAACGGGTATTCAGCCCCTTGGCCATACGGTCATACAGCACCACATTCACCGTCGCTGCCAGGTTCATGCAGCCCTCGGTCGGAATGTAGATGGTCTCTTCGCACCAAGCCCGCACATCGGCACCGAGGCTGCCGTCTTCCGGCCCGAAGATATAGATGGCCCGGTCCGGGTGGGTGTACTCCGGTAATGGCCGCGCACCTTCCACCAACTCCACTGCCACCGGCGTGCAGCCAAGCGGGATGATGCGCTGCAGGTCGTCGATGCCGATCAGTGGGATGTCGTAGTGCACGCGCTTGGTGTCGGTGACGAAGTCACGGGCACGCTCGTAGCGTTTGCCGGTGTAGAACACCGAATTGACGCCGTAGCAACCCGCGGCGCGCATCACCGAGCCGACATTTTCTGCCGACTTGGGGTTGAACAGACCGATGCAGCTGTATCGTTTGTTTGCCACGTACCGGGGCCCTTCGCGAAAAAAGCGCGATTATACGGGCTGCCCGGTAGCAGCGGGGGGCGAATCGATGGTCAGTCTTTCTTCAGCATGCCCGCCAGCCCGGCGAACGGGTTGTGGGTGGCCTTGGCAATGCTCGGGGTGCTGGTGGAGCCTTCGCTGAAGTACTGCTGGTCGGTGTAGCGCGAGTGCTCGTTGTCGTGGCAGTACAGGCACAGCAACTCCCAGTTTGAGCCGTCCTGCGGGTTGTTGTCGTGGTTGTGGTCGCGGTGGTGCACGGTCAGCTCGCTCAGGCGCTTGCCAGAGAACTCGCGGGCGCAGCGGCCGCAGACGTGCGGATACATTTTCAGGGCCTTGTCGCGGTAGCCCATTTCCTTGTCGCGCTTGGCATCGGCCAGGATGCGGTCCAGGCGCGCGGTAGCGGCGGCGGAAGAGGTGGAGCTCATGGTGTTTCCTTTGTTCTGATCTGGCAAATGACGGTTATGCCACTGAGTCTAGCGCGCTTGCGGGGCAGGCGGACAGGCGAAAGCTGTGATTTAGGCGTAGCCTGTAGGAAGGTTCCCGACAGGAGGTTGCTGATGTTTCGCGCGATCCTCGCTGCGCTGTTGTTGGCCGGCCTGCCCATGGCCGAAGCTGCCAGCACGCCACCCCGGCTGAGCACGCCGGTGCCCGGTGCACCGGGTACGCCGACGCCTACGCCATATCCGCAGATTACCCCGAGTACACCGCCCAAGGCCTATGACAGCCAGCCGGGGGCGCCGTTGCTGCCACCGATGCCAGTGCCCGGACCGCCGAAGGACCAGCCATTGCCGGGGTTGCGCCAGGACCCGCCGAAGCAGCCGGTGCAGGATGATTGAATTCAGCCGGCCTGCCCCGGTTTTCTGTGGGAGCGCGCAGGATTCAGGGCATGCGCGGTACCTGTAGGAGCGGCCTTGTGTCGCGAAAGGGGCGCAAAGCGCCCCCAGTTTTCTCAAACGATACCTAGCTCGCCGAACACGAACGCGTATTCCAAAGCCACATCCTTGAGCCCCTGATACCGCCCGCTCATTCCGCCATGCCCAGCCCCCATCTCGGTCTTGAGCAGCAGCAGGTTGTCGTCGGTCTTGCGCGTGCGCAGCCGCGCCACCCATTTGGCCGCTTCCCAGTACTGCACGCGGCTGTCGTTGTAGCCCGCCACCACAAGCATCGCCGGGTAGGCCTGTGCCTTCACGTTCTCGTACGGTGCGTAGGCCTTGATCCGCTCATACACCTCCGGCTCCTCAGGGTTGCCCCATTCGTCGTACTCGGTCACGGTCAGCGGCAGCTCGGGGTCGAGCATGGTGTTGAGCACATCTACGAACGGCACTTCGGCAATCGCACAGCGGAACAGCTCGGGGCGAAGGTTGAGCACCGTGCCGATCAGCAGGCCACCGGCGCTGCCGCCACTGATGGCCAGGCGGTCGGCAGCCGTTACACCCTCGGCGATCAGGTGCTCGGCACAGGCGATGAAATCGCTGAAAGTGTTGTGCTTGTGCTCCTGCTTGCCGGCGCGGTACCAGGCTTCGCCCAGTTCGCCGCCGCCACGCACATGAGCGATGGCAAAGGCCACGCCGCGCTCCAGCAGGCTCAGGCGCGCGTGCGAGAACCACGGGTCGAGGCTTTCGCCATAGGCGCCGTAGCCATACAGGTAAAGCGGCACGGTCTGGCCCAGGTCCTGGCGGCGGCGCACCAGGCTGATCGGCACCCGGGTGCCGTCCGCTGCCGTGGCCCAAAGGCGCTCGCTGACATAGTCATCTGCATCGAACGGCCCCAGCACCGGGGTTTGCTTGAGCACCGCCTGGGCACCACTGGCCAGCTCCAGCTGGCGTACCTGGGCCGGGCGGTTGAGTGCTTCGTAGCGCAGGCGCAGGCATGGGCTGGCGAACTCCAGGCTGTCCTGCACGTAAAGGCTGTAGGCCGCGTCGGGCAGTTCGACGCGGTAGGCCGCCAGGCCCTGTGGGCGCACCTCGATGATCGGCAGGCCGCCTTCGCGCAGGCTCAGGGTCAGCGCGCCGGCATTCAGGCTCAGGCCTTCGAGCATGATCGCGTCGCGGTGCGCTACCAGCACCTGCCATTGCTCCCGGCTGGGCACTGGTGCGACCGGGGCGTGGTACAGGGCGAAGTTGATGCCGTCCTGGTTGGTGCGAATGAACCAGCGCCACTGGCCGTCGAGCTGGCCGTGGTCGGGGAAATATTCGTGACCTTCGACGCGTGGCGCCAGGCAGGTGAACGGAGCCTGCGGGGTTTCCGCGTCCAGCACCCAGGCTTCGCTGGTGGTCTTGCTGTTGAGCAGCAGCACCAGCTGGCGTTCGGAACTGGTGCGGTAGCAGTGCAGGAAGAAGCGCCCGTCGGGCTCCTCGAACACGGTCTGCGCGCCTTCGTTGCCCAGGGTGTGACGACGCAGGCGCCATGGGCGATGGGTGTCGTCCAGTTCGGCGAAGAACAGGGTCTGGCTGTCGTTGGCCCAGGTCAGGCTGCCATCACAATCGTCGAAGGGCAGGGTAGTGACGCTGCCACTGGCCAGGTCCTTCACATACAGGGTGAAGATTTCGTCGCCGCTGGTGTCCAGGCTGTAGGCCAGCAGGCGGTGGTCGGGGCTGACGTTGAACGCGCCAAGGGACAGGAAACCGCCATTGGCCAGGGCGTTGGGGTCGAGCAGCAGTTGTTCCTGGCTTTCATCGACCGTGTTGGAGTCGTCGGCCGGGCGCGGGCAGCGGTAGTGGCGCGGGTACTCGTCGCCCGCGGTGGTACGGGTGTAGTACAGGTAGGGGCCCCAGGGCGTCGGCAGCGACAGGTCGGTTTCCAGGATGCGGCCCTTGATCTCTTCGAACAGTTGTTCGCGCAGTGGCGCCTGGTTGGCCAGGCAGGCTTCCTGGTAGGCGTTCTCGGCTTGCAGGTAGGCAAGCACCTCGGGGGTGTCACGCTGTTGCATCCAGGCGTACGGGTCGGCGGTGTGGCCGACGTGGGCAATCGGGGGTTGGGGCTTGGTTTGCATTGAAGATCTCATGTTTGGGGTCGCCTGCACCGGCCTCTTCGCGGGTAAACCCGCTCCCACAGGATCACGGCAGACTTCGAGCCATGCGCATTACCTGTGGGAGCGGGTTCACCCGCGAAAAGGCCGGGACAGGCAAACACTGTCTGCGCCCGGAAAAGTGTTTATCATAGGCATCTCTTTGCCTGGCTTGCACGAACACCATGACCGAGAACGACTACACCCTCGCCTGGGGCCTTTATGCCGTTGCCGCCCTGGGCTGCCTGATGGTGGGCTTCAAGCTCACCGGCTGGATGTGGCGCTGGCTGCGCGAACCGCTGCGGGTGGTGCTGGCAGTGCTGCTGTTGACCCCGACCATCGTCGACCCGGTCAAGGACAGTTTCGCCCCGGCCATTGCCATCACCGCCCTTGATGTCGCCTTCAAGGTTGGCAACAACGCCTGGCGCGCAGTGTCCGACTTCGCCATGTACGGCATGGGGGCCTTTTCCCTGTATTTCCTTTTCGTACTGGTGCGCTTGCCGCTGGAAAAGCGCGCCCGCGAGCGCCGCGCGCGGGCGGAGGCCGCTGCCCAGCGCCAGGCTGCCGAAGATGACCAGCTCGGCGCCCAGGCACCCTTGGCCGCCGAGCGCCGCGACCGTTACCGAGACGCGCCACCTCCAGCCGCCTCTGCCACCCTCCGTGGCGGCGGCCGGGTCGAGCCCCGTCTGTAAGCGGAGACATCTATGTGCGAACTGCTGGGCATGAGTGCCAACGTCCCTACCGACATCGTCTTCAGCTTCACCGGCCTGATGCAGCGCGGTGGCCGCACCGGCCCGCACCGTGACGGCTGGGGCATCGGCTTCTACGAAGGCCGTGGCCTGCGCCTGTTCCAGGACCCGGCCGCGAGCAGCGAGTCGGAAGTGGCCAACCTGGTGCAGCGCTACCCGATCAAGAGTGAAGTGGTCATCGGCCATATCCGCCAGGCCAACGTCGGCAAGGTATGCCTGTCCAACACCCACCCCTTCGTGCGGGAAATGTGGGGCCGCAACTGGTGCTTCGCGCACAACGGCCAGCTGGGCGACTTCAAGGGCCAGGCCAGTTTCTACCGGCCGGTGGGCGACACCGACAGCGAGGCGGCCTTCTGTGACCTGCTCAACCGCATCCGCAGCGCCTTCCCAGAGCCTGTGCCCGTGGAACAGCTGCTGCCGGTGCTGGTCGAAGCCTGTGCCGGCTACCGTGGCCAGGGCGTGTTCAACTGCATGCTCAGCGACGGCGACTGGCTGTTCTGCTTCTGTTCGACCAAGCTGGTGCACATTACCCGCCGGGCACCCTTTGGTGCGGCGCGCTTGAAGGATGTCGACCTGATCGTCGATTTTCACACCGAAACTACCCCCAACGACGTGGTCACGGTGATCGCCACCGAGGCCTTGACCGAGAACGAGACCTGGCAGCGCTACGAGCCGGGTCAGTGGGCCCTGTGGCGGCACGGCGAGTGCGTGGCGCACGGCCAGAGCTAAGGACGCGGCATGTTCAGAAGTTACCTGCGGTTGCTGCTGTTCACCTTCGGCCTGCTGGCCGGTATCCAGGTCCCGGGGCTGGTGAAGGACTACAGCCAGCGGGTCGAGGCGCACCTGTTCGAGTCACGCGAAGCGCTCGACGGCTTCCGGCAGACCGCCGAACGCTTCTTCAATGGCGACCTGCAGGCGCTGCTGCGGCATTAACGCAGCAGCCACGACCCGGTGTTCAACAGTGATGCCAACAGCATCGAAAGCCTGATGATCCGCAACGAACTGCTGGAAAACGAATGGCAGGCGCTGCAAGCGCCATGGGCGCAGCGTACCTGGCACGTGCTGGTGCAGGCCGACCCGCAGTTGCGCGAAGAAACCCTCAATGGCTACAGCTACCAGATCCTGCTGGCGCCCGAGGCGGTTGCCTGGGGGCTTGGTGCAGGTTTTGTGCTGGCCTTCGTGGTCGAAAGCCTGTTGCTGGGGATTGGCTGGGTGATCCTGGGCGGGCGGCGCGGGGCGGTGAAAGAGAGCTGGCG
>NZ_JBNRIJ010000019.1:68478-75296 GCF_053557675.1 Pseudomonas sp. XP1
CTCCAGCACCTGCCGGCATACCCCGACCACTTCATCCACCAACGCCACCCCGGTCTGCCAGGCCACCACCAACTCCAGGCTCGGCGGCGGTTGCAGCCCCTGCAGCAACACCAGCTCACCCCGGCTCAACTCGGCATCCACCAGCGCCGGCGGCAACGCCCCAATGCCAAACCCGTCGCGCAACAGCCGGGTAATCGCCGCCACCGAGTTCACGCAGTTCAGCCGCGGCGTTTCGGCCCCGGCACTCAACAGCAGGCTCAGCACTTCCTGGTGCGGCCGCGAGTTCTTCGAGAAGGTGATGATGCGTTCCCGCCCAAGCTCGGCCAGCGAAGCGTAGTCGCGGTGCTGGTGCGAGCCGGCGGCCACCACCCAACCCATCGGGTAGCGCGCCAGGTCCAGGCTGCGGATCGACTGCTCGCGCAGCAGGTCGGTCTGCAAGATCACGTCGAGAAAGCCCTTCTGCAATTGCTCCCGAAGGTTCAGTGCAGTGTCGGCCACCAGTTCGATCTCCACCTGCGGGTACCGCTCGGTCAGCTCCGCCACCAGTGCGCTCATCCAGGTGTGGATCACCGTGTCCATCACCCCGATACGGATGCGTCCGACCTTGGCCCGGTCGCTGTCCAGCGACTGTTTCATGGCCTTGGCGGTTTCCAGCATGCGCTCGGCATATTCCAATACCTTGCCGCCTTCCGGGGTCAGGCTGACGCCGCGTGAATCGCGCAGCAGCAGCTTCACGCCCAGGTCGGCCTCCAGCGCGGCAATGCGGCTGGACACCGAGGCCTGGGTGGTGAACAGCTTTTCCGCGGTCAGGCGGAAACTCTTTAGCCGGGCGACCCAGACGAAGGTTTCGAGGAAGCGAAGGTTCATGATCAGTTTTTCTTGTTCCAGACCGGCGGTTTTTCTCGTTGGACGCAAACGGCGCGGCCTCTGAACAATGGCAGCCAGGCCGCGACTCATTGTCGCCCATAAAACAATACCAACAAGCCGAGGCAAGCATGAACCCCACCGGCGTGCAGCAGCAGGTCAGCTCCCCATCTTCGTCCGGGCCCTTCGCCTGGTATCGCGACATCGACTCACAGCAGCGCCGGACGTTCTGGAGCTGCAAGATCGGCTACGGCCTGGACGGCATGGACACGCAGATGCTCAGCTTCGTCATTCCGACGCTGATCATGCTGTGGGGCATCACCACCACCGAAGCCGGGTTGATCCACACCAGCACCTTGATCGCCTCGGCCGTGGGTGGCTGGGTGGCCGGCATTCTCTCCGACCGCATTGGCCGCGTGCGCACCCTGCAACTGACGGTGTTGTGGTTTGCCTTCTTCACCTTCCTCTGCGGGTTCGCCCAGAACTACGAACAGCTGCTGATCGCCCGTACCCTGATGGGCTTCGGCTTTGGCGGTGAGTGGACCGCCGGCGCGGTCCTGATCGGCGAGGTGATCCGCGCCCAGGACCGTGGCAAGGCGGTGGGCATGGTGCAGTCCGGCTGGGCCCTTGGCTGGGGCCTTACCGCCATCCTCTATGCGCTGTTGTTCTCCTGGCTTCCGGCAGAGCAGGCCTGGCGCGCGCTGTTCCTGCTGGGCCTGGTACCGGCGATCTTCGTGATCTTCGTCCGCCGCCTGGTCAAGGACCCCGAGGTATACCGCGAGGCCAAGGCGGTGGAAAACGCCGAGGCGCCTGCGCAGTTCTATGAAATCTTCGCCCCGGGCATGCTCTGGACCACCGTGCGTGCGTCCCTGCTGACCACTGGCGCACTGGGCGGCTACTACGCCATTACTTCGTGGCTGCCGACCTTCCTCAAGAACGAGCGCGGCCTGAGCGTGCTGGGTACCGGTGGCTACCTGGCCATGGTGATCGTCGGCTCCTACGTCGGCTATGTGGTCAGTGCGTACCTGTCCGACCTGCTGGGGCGCAAGAAGAACTTCATCCTGTTCGCCGTGGGCTCGTTCGTCATCGTGCTGCTGTACACGCAAATGCAGGTCAGTGACGGCGTGATGCTGTGGCTGGGCTTCCCGCTGGGCTTCTTCGCCTCGGGCATCTTCAGCGGCATGGGCGCGTTCCTCACCGAACTGTTCCCCACGCGTATCCGCGGTTCGGGGCAGGGCTTCTGCTACAACATCGGCAAGGTCATCGCGGCACTGTTCCCGCTGCTGATCGGCGTGCTCGGCCAGAAGGTGCCGCTGGGCCTGGGTATCGGCGTGTTCTCTGCCGTGTCCTATGGGGTGGTGATCGTGGCGGCACTGAGCCTGCCGGAAACCCGCGGCAAACAGCTGCAGGCGCGTTAAGGTAGGCATATGAACAACGACAACGGAGGCCGTGCGGTGGAACGCCTGCTACTCAATTGCGACATGGGCGAGAGTTTCGGCAGCTGGCGCATGGGCCTGGATGCCGAAGTCATGCCCTACATCGATTGCGCCAACATCGCCTGCGGCTACCACGCCGGCGACCCCGGCATCATGCGCCGTACCGTGGCCCTGGCGCTGGAGCACGGCGTGACCATCGGTGCGCACCCGGCCTACCCTGACCTGGTCGGCTTCGGCCGCCGTTCCATGGCCTGCAGCCCGGAGGAAATCCGCGACCTGTTGCACTATCAGATCGGTGCGCTGGAAGGCATCTGCAAAGTGTTGGGCGGCCGCGTGGCCTACGTGAAACCCCATGGCGCGCTGTACAACGACATGATGGCCGACCCGCTCAAGCTGCGTACCGTACTGGAGGCTGTGGCGGCCTATGGCGGCGGCCTGCCGTTGATGCTGATGGCCACCGCCGACAACCGCGCCGCCCAGACCCTGGGCGATGAAATCGGCGTGCCGCTGTGGTTCGAAGCATTCGCCGACCGCGCCTACACCGCCAGCGGGCACCTGGTGTCGCGGCGCCTGCCCGGTGCGGTGCACCACGACCCGGCGCTGGTGGTGGAGCAGGCCGTGCGCCTGGCTCGTGGCGACACGCTGGTGGCGGACGATGGCAGTGCACTGACGCTTGCAGCCAGCACCCTGTGCGTGCACGGCGACAATGACAGTTCGGTAGCGGCGGTGCGGCAGATTCGCCAGGCCCTCGATGCCCTGGAGTCGCGATGAAGCCGCGTATTGAAGTTGTGGCCATCGACAGCCTGATGGTGCGCCTGTTCGATTCCATCGACGAGGGCAACATGCCGTGGATGCTTGCCGCCAGCCAGCGCCTGCACGCGGCGTTCGGCGAGCACTTGCTGGACCTGGTGCCGTCCTACACCACGCTGATGGTGCAGTTCGACCTGCCACCGGGTGAGGCGAGGGCATTGATCATCCGTGCGCTGGAGAGCTTGCAGCCAGACACGGGCAGCGGTGGCCGCCGCCATGAGATCCCGGTGTGGTACGACGCCAGCGTCGGCCCGGAGCTGCCGGTGTTGGCGGCCCGCAGTGGCTTGAGTGAAGCAGAGGTGATCCGCTTGCACAGCGAGCGCGAGTACCCGGTGTTCGCGCTGGGTTTTGCCCCCGGTTTCGGCTTCATGGGGCTGGTGGACGAACGCCTGGCCAGCCCGCGCCTGAGCACCCCGCGCAAGCGCGTGGCGGCCGGCAGTGTCGGTATTGCCGAGCGCCAGACGGCGGCCTATCCGGCGGTATCGCCGGGTGGCTGGAACCTGATCGGGCGTACCCCGGTGCGCCTGTTCGACCGTGAACGCGAGGGCTACAGCCTGTTGCAACCCGGTGACCGGGTGCGCTTCGTGCCGGTTTCGCGCAGCGAGTTCGTGGCGTTGGGCGGTGATGTGGAGGCGCAGGCATGAAGCAGTTGAAGATCGAGGCCAGTACACCGCTGTGCCAGTTGCAGGATGCCGGGCGCTTTGGCGTACGCCACTTGGGCGTGACCCAGGGCGGGGCGCTGGACTGGGTGGCGATGCACTGGGCCAACTGGCTGCTGGGCAACCCGTTGGCGGCACCGGTGGTGGAGGTGGCGCTGGGCGGTTTCTGTGTGGTCGCTGAACAGGATTGTGTGCTGGCCCTGGCCGGTGCCGACCTTGATGCGCGGGTCGATGACCAGCCGCTGGCGCCCTGGCGCAGCTTTGCCTTGGCCAAGGGGCAGCGGTTGAGCCTGAAACAGCCGAAGCAGGGCGTGCGGGCGTATCTGGCAGCACCTGGCGGTTTTCTGGGCGAGGATGTGCTGGGCAGTCGTGCCACGGTCGTGCGCGAAGAACTGGGCGGTATCGATGGCCACGGCTCTGCGCTCGGCAAAGGCCAGGCGCTGGCATTTTCAGGCACGTCGGCGAACCTGCGTGAGGTACCGGAAGCGCTGCGGCCACAGTACGCACAAAAGCCTGTGCTTGACCTGGTGATGGGCGCACAGATCGGTGACTTCAGCGGTACCAGCCTGTTCGAGGCGTTCAACCGTGAGTGGACGCTGGACAGTCGGGCCGACCGCATGGGCATCCGCCTGCTGGGGCCGCAGCTGGTCTACCAGGGCGCGCCGATGATTTCCGAGGGGATTCCGCTGGGGGCGGTGCAGGTGCCGCCGGATGGGCAGCCGATCGTGTTGCTCAATGACCGGCAGACCATTGGCGGCTATCCGCGGCTGGGGGCGTTGACGCCGTTGGCGCTGGCGCAACTGGCGCAGTGCATGCCGGGGGCTGTGGTGCGGTTCCGGGCGGTGGTACAGGATGAGGCGTGGCGGGAGCAGCAGGTATACCTGGACCGTTGGCGTTGAGGCTGGCGGCCTCTTCGCGGGTTCACCCGCGAAAGGGCCGGCACTGGCAACATCACTTGGACAGGTAACGCATCCCTTCCTCCAACCCCTGCAAGGTCAGCGGGTACATCTTGTCCTCGATCAAGTCCCGCACCAGATGGGTCGATGCGGTGTAGTCCCAGGCCTGCTTCGGGTACGGGTTGATCCAGATGATCTTCCTGAATTTCTCCTTGAAACGCTGCATCCACACATAGCCGGCCTCTTCGTTCCAGTGCTCCACGCTGCCCCCCGGCTGGGTAATCTCGTAGGGCGCCATGGCCGCATCGCCGACGAACACAACCTTGTAGTCATCGCCGTACTTGTGCAGCAGGTCGAAGGTGGAATAGCGCTCCGAGGTGCGGCGCAGGTTGTTCTTCCAGACCGACTCGTACACGAAGTTGTGGAAGTAGTAGTACTCCAGGTGTTTGAACTCGGTCTTGCACGCCGAAAACAGCTCTTCGCAGACCTTGACGTGGGCGTCCATCGACCCACCGATGTCGAACAGCAACAGCAGCTTCACCGTATTGCGCCGCTCGGGGCGCATCTGGATGTTCAGCAGCCCGGCATCCCGCGCGGTGTGGTCGATGGTGCCATCGATGTCCAGCTCTTCGGCGGCGCCTTCACGGGCGAACTTGCGCAACCGGCGCAAAGCCAGCTTGATGTTGCGGGTGCCCAGCTCCACCTGGTCGTCCAGGTTCTTGTATTCGCGCTGGTCCCATACCTTCACCGCCTTGCCCTGGCGTTTGCCGGCCTCGCCCACGCGGATGCCCTCGGGGTTGAAGCCGCCCGAGCCGAACGGGCTGGTGCCGCCAGTGCCGATCCACTTGTTGCCGCCGGCGTGACGCTCCTTCTGCTCTTCGAGGCGCTTCTTGAACTCCTCGATCAGCTTGTCCAGGCCACCCAGCGACTGGATCTGCGCGCGCTCCTCATCGGTCAGCGAGCGCTCGAACTCCTTGCGCAGCCAGTCTTCGGGGATTAATGCCTCGATATGCCGGTCGAGGTTTTCCAGGCCCTTGAAGTAAGCGGCGAAGGCGCGGTCGAACTTGTCGAAATGGCGCTCGTCCTTCACCAGGATGGCGCGGGCGAGGTAGTAGAACTCGTCCATGTCGGCGAACACCACGCGCTTTTGCAGGGCCTGGTGCAGGTCGAGCAGTTCGCGTACCGACACCGGCACCTTGGCCGCGCGCATTTCATTGAACAGGTTGAGCAGCATGGCCCGGCTCCTGTCAGCGGTTGCCGCGCCGGCTCATGAAGGCCAGGCGCTCGAGCAGTTGTACGTCCTGCTCGTTCTTCACCAGCGCGCCGGCCAGCGGTGGAATGGCCTTGGTCGGGTCGCGTTCGCGCAGCACCGCTTCACCGATGTTGTCTGCCATCAGCAGCTTGAGCCAATCGACCAGTTCGGAGGTGGACGGCTTTTTCTTCAGGCCTGGTACCTTGCGCACGTCGAAGAACACGTCCAACGCCTCGCTGACCAGCGACTGGCTGATGTTCGGGTAGTGCACGTCGACGATCTGCTGCAGGGTAGTGCGGTCGGGGAAGGCGATGTAGTGGAAGAAGCAGCGGCGCAGGAAGGCGTCCGGCAGCTCCTTTTCGTTGTTGGAGGTGATGATGATGATCGGGCGCTGTCTGGCCTTGATGGTCTCGTCGATTTCGTAGACGTAGAACTCCATCTTGTCGAGTTCCTGCAGCAGGTCGTTGGGGAACTCGATGTCGGCCTTGTCGATTTCGTCGATCAGCAGGATGACCCGTTCCTCGGCCTCGAAGGCCTCCCACAGCTTGCCCTTCTTCAGGTAGTTGCGCACATCATGGACCTTGTCCACGCCCAGCTGCGAGTCACGCAGGCGGCTGACCGCGTCGTACTCGTAGAGGCCCTGGTGGGCCTTGGTGGTGGACTTGATGTGCCAGGTGATCAGGCGTGCACCGAACGAAGCTGCCAGCTGCTCTGCGAGCATGGTCTTGCCGGTGCCGGGTTCGCCCTTGACCAGCAAGGGGCGTTCGAGGGTGATGGCCGCGTTTACCGCCAGTTTCAGGTCGTCTGTGGCGACGTAGTCGCGGGTGCCTTCGAACTTCATGGGTCTGTCCTCTGCTGGAAGCCTGCACCGGCCCTTTCGCGGGTAAAACCCCACCCCCAA
>NZ_JBNRIJ010000019.1:75444-83394 GCF_053557675.1 Pseudomonas sp. XP1
GCAGACCAGGTATTCAGTCCCTGAATGCCCCGTCACGGCATTTTGGTCTCAATCCGGCGCGTCACGCTCATACCGCGCGTTGAACGCCTGAATGAACCCGTTGCGCAGGATCTGCAGAAACGCCTCGAAGGCGCTGATATCCTGCTTGTGCACGCTACCGCTGAGCTCTACCCGGGTCGCGAACTGGTTCTTTGGCTGGTTCTTCAATACCGTCTCGGTCGCGCCCACCAGCGCTTCCCAGACCGAGCGGAAGAAGCCTTTGTCCTTTTCCTGCACATCCTGCTGCCAGTCGAACACATCCACATCCCGCAACAGTGGCTTGATGTACCCATTCAATCGGCCGTTGGTCGCCTCGGCCTCTATCACCACATCCCCGTGCCCGGCATTGAAGTCGAACTTGCCGTATGCGCTGGCGAAGTCGTTGAGCTTGCGCAACTCGATACCCGTGGCGCGCAGGCGGAACTCGAAGTCGTCGAAATCGCTGAACGGGTCGAAGGTGGCGCGACTTTCCACCTTGGCATCGCCTACGATCAGCGCCGTGCCATCAAAGCTGGCATCACGTCGGCCCTTTTCGTCACGGATGTTGGTGAGGTTGCGAATACTGGCATCGAGCTGAGTGGCCTTTAGGTTGACGGGGGGCTTGGAGTTGAAGTTGCGGAAAGTCAGCACGCCTTTGTCGATGCGAACCTCGTTGAGGGTGATCGGCAGCAGTTTTTCCAGTTGCTGGCGCCAGTCGGTGCCCTGGCCGGTCTGCGAGTTCTGTTTGTTGCCGCCATCGACGAAGTTGAGCTCTGGCCGGTCGAACACCACTTCGGCAACCACTGCGCGGTCGTACCACAAGGCGTGCCAGCTCACCGACAGGTCGATCAGCGGCGCGTCGAGAAACGGCACCGGCACCTTGCCGGTGGTCTTGACGATCTTCAGCCCATTGATCTGGTACGCGCCGCGCCACCAGGCCAGGTCCACATCGGCCACCTGGCCACGGTAGTCGCCCATGTCGGCCAGTTTGTCGTTGAGGTAGTCGCGCACCAGATAGGGCAGGGCCAGGTGCAGCGCCACCAACAGCACGATCAGGCTGGCCAGGCCGATCAGCGGCCAGCGATAACGGGGTCTCATCGACGTGTCTCCAAGGCGGGATATGCGGTTGACCGCAAGGTGTCTGGCTGAGTTCGAACAGGCTTTACGGGCCCTCGGCCCGGGCTTACCCTTGAGGTCTTTCCCTGCTTTTTTTCATGCCAAGGACTCCTGCCATGAGCCGCATCTTTGCAGACAACGCCCACTCCATCGGTAACACGCCGCTGGTGCAGATCAACCGCATCGCCCCGCGCGGCGTGACCATCCTGGCCAAGATCGAAGGGCGCAACCCGGGCTATTCGGTCAAATGCCGCATCGGCGCGAACATGGTCTGGGACGCCGAAAGCAGCGGCAAGCTCAAGCCGGGCATGACCATCGTCGAACCGACCTCGGGCAACACCGGCATCGGCCTGGCCTTCGTCGCCGCCGCCCGTGGCTACACGCTGATGCTGACCATGCCCGCCTCCATGAGCCTGGAGCGCCGGAAGGTGCTGAAGGCGTTGGGTGCCGAGTTGGTGCTGACCGACCCGGCCAAGGGCATGAAGGGCGCCATCGAGAAGGCCAACGAAATCGTCGCCTCCGACCCGGTCCAGTACTTCCTGCCGGGCCAGTTCGAAAACCCGGCCAACCCGGCGATCCACGAAAAAACCACCGGCCCGGAAATCTGGAACGACACAGACGGCGCGGTCGACGTGCTGGTGGCTGGCGTCGGCACCGGCGGCACCATCACTGGTGTTTCGCGCTACATCAAGCATACGCAGGGCAAGGCGATCCTGTCGGTGGCGGTGGAACCCGTGGCATCGCCGCTGATCAGCCAGACCCTGGCCGGCGAAGAACTCAAGCCCAGCCCGCACAAGATCCAGGGCATCGGCGCCGGCTTCGTGCCGAAGAACCTCGACCTGTCGATTGTCGACCAGGTGGAAACGGTGACCGACGAAGAGGCCAAGGCCATGGCCATCCGCTTGATGCAGGAAGAGGGCATTCTTTGTGGCATTTCCTGTGGTGCGGCGATGGCGGCGGCCGTGCGCCTGGCCGAAAAGCCGGAAATGCAGGGCAAGACCATCGTCGTGATTCTGCCGGATTCCGGCGAGCGCTACTTGTCGAGCATGCTGTTCAGCGACATGTTCAGCGAGCAGGAAAACCAGCAGTAATGGCCTTGCCGCTGATCCCGCGCAACGTTCGGCGGCTTGGTTTATTGCAAAATCTTCATGATTGAGTTGCTGCCCGGGCTGTTTTTACCCTGGCAGCATCAGTTTATGATGGCAGGATGATTTATCGGAGTGCAGGGCGCGCAGCCTTGTTTCTTCCTCAAGGAGTGAAAGCATGACCTTTTCCTTTGCAGCCAAGGCGGGTGTCTTGCTGGTGTTTTTTGGCAGCGTGCTGTTCGTGCACCTGCGCGGCAAGGCTCGCTTGCCGGTGTTGCGCCAGTTCGTCAACCATTCTGCGCTGTTCGCCCCTTATAACAGCCTGATGTACCTGTTCTCCGGCGTACCGTCCAAGCCATACCTGGACCGCCAGCGCTTTCCCGAGCTGGACGTGCTGAAGGACAACTGGCAGGAAATCCGCGAGGAGGCCATGCGCCTGTTCGACGAGGGCTACATCCGCGCCGCCGAGAAGGATAACGACGCCGGCTTCGGTTCGTTCTTCAAGAAAGGCTGGAAGCGCTTTTACCTGAAGTGGTACGACAAACCGTTGCCTTCTGCCGAGGCCCTGTGCCCGCGTACCGTCGAGCTGGTCAGCAGCATCCCCAATGTCAAGGGTGCGATGTTCGCCCTGCTGCCTGGCGGCAGCCACCTGAACCCGCACCGCGACCCGTTCGCCGGTTCCCTGCGCTACCACCTGGGCCTGTCCACCCCCAACTCCGATGCTTGCCGCATCTACGTTGATGGCGAGGAATATGCCTGGCGTGACGGTGAGGACGTGATGTTCGATGAAACCTACGTGCACTGGGTCAAGAACGAGACCGACGTTACCCGGGTGATCCTGTTCTGCGACATCGAACGCCCGCTGAGCAGCCCGCTGATGACTCGCATCAACCGCCAGGTCAGCGCCTTCCTCGGGCGTGCCACCGCGCCGCAGAATACCGATGACGAGCGTGTTGGCGGGATCAACCAGGCGTATGCCTGGAGCAAGCGCTTCAGTAACCGGATCAGTGGCCAGGTGAAGCAGTTCAAGCGCGCCAACCCAAAGGCCTACCGCGTGCTGCGGCCGGTGCTGGCGGTGGTGGTGGCGTATCTGCTGTATCGCTGGTTGTTCTGATTTCTGCCTGTTGGGGCTGCCTTGCAGCCCATGGCGACACAAGGCCGCTCCTACAGCTACCGCGCCAGTTCCTGGAATTGCGCAGCATCTGTGGGAGCGGCCTTGTGTCGCGATAGGGGCGCAAAGCGCCCCCGGCGTCCTCTCAGGAAACCACTCTGGTTCGGTGTTTATAGGGAATTATAGACAGACTATAGAGCGATTATAGATTGTGGTTGATGAGGGGGGGCAGCCCCCCTTTGCTGTCTCAAGCCGGCTCCAACGCCTCGACCACTTTCCCTCGGCTAAGGTGCACCACCTTGTCCGCCGTATCGAAATACCGGTCATCATGCGAAATCACGATGATGGTCTTGCCCATGCGCTTCAGGTCCGGCAGCAGCTCGGTGTAGAACACCCGGCGGAAGGTCGGGTCCTGGTCTGCCGCCCATTCGTCGAATACCAGCACCGGCCGCCCGTCCAGCCAGGCATTGACCAGCGCCAGGCGCTTGCGCTGCCCGGTCGACAGGTCGGTGGTGGTAAAGGCGCCATCGCGCACGCTCACTTTGTGGGCAATCTCCAGCCGTTCCAGGTAGCGCGTGGCATCGCTGGGCAGGCTGTGTTCGTGCTCGGGCAAGTCGTCGAACAGGTAGTAGTCGGCGAACACCGTGGTGAACAGCTGGCGATAGTCATCCAGCCCCTCCGGGCCGACGGCCTTGCCGTTCAGGCGCACTTCGCCGCGTTGCGGGGTGTACAGGCCCAGCAGCAGCTTGATCAGCGAAGTCTTGCCGCAGCCGTTCTCGCCAACGATGAACAGGATCTCGCCCGGCTCGATGCTCAGGTTCACCGGCCCGACGCGGAACGGCTCGTTGCCGTCCACCGGCGGGTAGGCGTACTCGACGTTGTGCAGCTCCAGGTGCGCGCTGGCCGGGGCGGCGCGCTTGACCGGCGGCTCCAGCAGCAGGTGCGGCTCGGGCGAGGAGAAGCGCTCGGACAGGTCGGCAATGCGGCGGAACGCCACCTGGGCGCGGCCGAGGATCGGCAGGTTGCCGATCAAGGTTTCCAGCGGGCCTTTCATGTACAGCAGCACCAGCACGAAGCCGCTCATCACCGCCGGGTCGTTGCTCGGCCATAGCGATTGCAGGGCCAGGGTCAGGCCGATGACCACGAAGAACAGCATCGACCCCAGGCTCTTGGCCGCGACGAAGATGTTGATGGCGCGGATATGGGTGTTGGCGATGAAGTCGGCGGTGCCCTGGATGTTGCGGGTCAGCATGGCATGGCGGCGACGACGGTCGATGCGCAGCTCCTTGGCGCCCTCGGCGATGGCCGAGTAGTGCTTCTGCAGGTTGTCTTCGGCATCGCGGGCAGCGTTGAAACCGGCCACGCCTTTCTGCCTGGCCACGTACTGAATGCCACTGCCGATGCCGATGGCCGCCAGGGTGATGAGGAAGATCGGCCACGACAGCCAGGCCAGGTAGGCCATGCAGCCAGTCACGGTGGTGAGCGAGATGGCCAGCGGGGCGAAAGCGAAGGCAAAGTCGCTGATGGTGTCGACGTCGCGGGTCAGCACCGGGATCAGGCGGTGGGTGCGGTAGCGCTCGATCTGCTCGATCGGCGCCGACAGCACCTTGGCGCCGAGGTCCTTGCGCAGCCTGGCGATGACTTTCTGCCCAACGTAGTTGGTGCCGCTGTCGGCTGCCACGCTGCTGACCAGGGCCAGCACGCACAGGCCGGCGAAGGCCAGGATCACGCCCTGGCTCATGCCGCCGGCGGCATGCAGGCCCTGGTTGACGGTGGCCAGCAGGGCGGTCACGGCCAGGCCGCCGAGCATGCCCAGCAGCACCGAGACGATTACCGCCGGGCGGTAGGGTTTCAGCAGGCCCAGCAATTCGCGGATGGCCCCGGGGGAGGAGGTTTTCATGAAGCGTGATCTCGCTGGTGAGGTAGGGGCGGGTCAGCTGCCGAGGGTCAGGGAGCCTTTCATCAAGGTGCTGTGGAAAGGGAACGAGCAGTAGAAGCTGTACGCGGTACCTGCCTTCAGCGATCGGGTGTCGAGGCTGACGCTGTCTGTTTCACCGCCGCCGATCAGGCGGGTGTGAGCGATCACCCTGGTGTCGCCGGGCTTAACGTAGTCCAGCGCTTCGCCGGCTTTCTGGCCGTCGTCCAGCACGCCTTGCATGTCGGCCTGGGTACTCAGCACCCAGTTGTGGCCCATCACGTTCTTCGGCATGGCGCCAGGGTGGGTGAGCGTGACGGTGAACACGGCGCAGGCCTTGGGCACGGTGATGGTGGCCTTGTCGAAGGTCATCTGGTCGGTGCCATGGATTTCCACGGCGCATGGCTCTGCCGACCACGCGGCAGGGGCCACGGCGAGCAGGGCGAGGAGCAGGAGCTGGCGAGTCATGTATGGTTCCTGGGCGATAGAAGGGTGCACATCGTTCAGACGAACCGGCGCGTGCCAGCTTTACCTGTGTGTGTGGCCCTGGTGAATTTCCCCATGGCCCGCTCGTTCATCTAGTCAGGCGCCGACATGGCGCACATCCCGATTTCGCCGCCTATGCGGCCCTGGCTTGAGGTGACCGGACATGAGTGAACTGCTGAGCTTTGCGATCGAACCCCTGGACGCCGCGCGCGGCAACCTGCCGCTGCTGGTGCGCGCGCCGGAGCCGGGTATCGACCTGCTGGAAGCCTTTGCCGATTTGCAGCCGCTGGTGGACCAGCACTTGCTGCAGGCCGGCGGCATTCTGTTTCGCGGGTTCGAGGTGGGTGGCGCAGAGGCTTTCCGCCAGTTCGCCGCTTCCTTCGGTCACCCGCTGCTCAACTACGAGTTTGGCTCCACCCCGCGCAGCAACGTGACCAAGGGCGTGTACACATCCACCGAATACCCAGCGCACCAGAGCATCCCTCTGCACAACGAGCAGGCCTATACCCTGGAATGGCCGATGAAGATCTGGTTCTACAGCGTGATCCCCGCCGAGACCGGTGGCGAGACGCCGATTGCCGACAGCCGCGAGGTTTACCGGCGCATGCCGGCGCGCATTCGTGAGCGGCTGGTGGAGAAGGGGCTGATGTATGTGCGCAACTACGGCAACGGCCTTGATGTGGAATGGTCGCAGGTGTTCAACACTGAAGATCCACGCCAGGTCGAGGCCTATTGCCGGGCGCATGCCATCGAGTGCATCTGGAAGGATGACGGCGAATTGCGCACCCGCCAGCGCTGCCAGGTGGTGGCGCGCCACCCGGTCACCGGGGAGGATGTATGGTTCAACCAGGCGCACCTGTTCCATGTGTCGAACCTGCAGCCAGAAGTGCGCGAGTCGTTGATGGACATCGTTGAGGAGGAGGACCTGCCGCGTAACGTGTACTACGGCGACGGTACGACCATCGAGGATTCGCTGCTCGATGAAGTGCGCGGGGTGTTGGATGAATGCACCATCAGCTTCCCTTGGCTGGAGAACGATGTGCTGATGCTGGATAACATGCTTGCGGCGCATGCGCGGTCGCCGTTTACCGGCAAGCGCAAGGTGGTGGTGGCGATGGCGCAGGGGCATTCCGAGTTGTTGCGCTGACAGATCTCAAGGTACTGCGCTCCCACATCTGTTTCGGGCCAGTCCAGCCTGTTAAGTCACCTCTGTCCGCCTTGTCTGTCCCATTCGATATTGAAAGTGTCGCCACTGCTTTTCTGCAATCCCCAGGCATGCACCCCGGGTGCGAGTGCGGAGCAAGCAGGAGTGACTGGCCCGAAACAGATGTGGGAGCGGCCTTGCGTCGCGATGCGCCGCGCGGGCGGCGCTCGATCTCATAGGCGCTGAACCTGTCATGGAGAACACCTGTCAGCCCTGACGCATTCTCAAGACATGCCCCCAGCAACCTACAACAATCCCAGACTCTTCCTACGCCTCGGGACTGGCAACTCCACCCCCTGCGAAATACCCTACAACCTCTGTCGACACGCGTCTGATTGTTCCTGCAAATCCCGCACTCTAGGCTTTGCCCGTCGCTGACGGTTCAGCGATCGGGTGTGGAAACCTGCAGCAAGCATTTCAGGTTATGTCGTTCATGGCGGCTGTACCCGGGAGGCCTCGTGCCTACCGAGTTTTCCTTGAATGCACTCGGGTTTCCACCCCGTGTACAGCCGCCACCCTTCCTGTGGAAACGGAAGAGGCGGTCACCGAGCATTCAGGAAAACCAATGACCGACGAAACCAAAACCACCCCCGGTGTCACCTACTTCTACCAAGGCGAAGGCCAAACCCATCCGCTGTTCCGTATCGCTGAGGGCATCCCCTGCCGCAGCGCCCGGGAGCAAGCCTCGGAACTGATGGGCTATGCACGCGACTTGTCACTGACCGGTTTGATGGACGGCGATCAGCAGATGCTCTGGGCTTCGCATTACTTCGCAGCCATGGCCAAGGCGCTGCTGGATGATGCCGAGTTGGGTTTGCTGCGCTGATCCTTGTATTGGTTGGGCTGGCCCTTTCGCGGCTAAAGCCGCTCCTACAGGGATTGTGCATGCCTCAGGTTAAGCAGAATGCCTCAGGGTATGCACAACTCCTGTGGGAGCGGGCGTGCCCGCGAACACGGGCGAAGCCCGTGCCATCCATCGCGCTGCCTGCTTCGCGGGTAAACCCGCTCCCACAGG
>NZ_JBNRIJ010000019.1:83493-96187 GCF_053557675.1 Pseudomonas sp. XP1
CGACAAGGCGACTCCCCAAGCCCAGGAATCCTCCACTAAATCAGCCCCCCACACCTTCGTCTGACAGTTACCGCTCGACTGCCAGGACACCGCTCGACATGAATGCCGACCAAACGCTCAAGCTCGCCCGCCGCTTCATCGAACTCAGCCCCGACAAGCGCCGCCTGTTCCTCAAGGCGCTGCAGGGCGAGGGCATGGATTTTTCCGTGCTGCCGATTGCGCCCGGGGTGGAGGTGGCCGAGCGTGATCAGCTGTCGTACGCCCAGCGGCGCATGTGGTTCCTCTGGCAGCTCGACCCGCAAGGTGCAGCGTACAACCTGCCCATGGCCGTGCGCCTGACGGGCCCGCTGGACCTGGCCGCCCTGCAGCACGCCTTCGATGCCCTGGTGGCCCGCCACGAAACCCTGCGCACCCGCTTCGTCGCCGACGGCGATGACGTGCGCCAGCAGGTCGATGCCAGCGCTGCCCCGTTGCAGCTGCACCAGGATGCCCTGGCTGGCCTGGACGAAGGCGCCCGTCAGGCCGCCATCGAAACCATTGCCGAAGCCGAAGCCCTGGCCCCCTTCGACCTGGCCAGCGGCCCGCTGCTGCGTGTGCGCCTGCTGCAACTGGCGGCACAGGAGCACATCCTGCTGCTCACCCTGCACCACATCGTCGCCGACGGCTGGTCGATGAACGTGCTGATCGACGAATTCCTGCACCTGTACGACGCTGCCGTGGCCGGTAGCGAAGCCCGCCTGGAACCGCTGCCGATCCAGTACCGCGACTACGCCCTGTGGCAGCGCAGCTGGCTCCAGGCCGGTGAGCAGGAGCGCCAGCTGGCCTACTGGCAGGCGCGCCTGGGCGACGATCATTCGCCGCTGGAACTGCCACTGGACCGCAGCCGCCAGGGCCGCCCCAGCTATCGCGGCGCACGTCACGAGTTCCCCATCGCTGCAGATGTTGCCGAACGCCTGCGCGGCCTGGCACGCAAGCATAACGTCACCCTGTTCATGGTCCTGCTGGCAGCCTTCAAGCTGCTGCTGCAGCGCTACAGCGGCCAGTCGGCGATCCGTGTCGGCGTGCCCATCGCCAACCGCAACCGCGCCGAAAGCCAAGGGCTGATCGGCTGCTTCATCAATACCCAGGTACTGCACACCGAAATCGACCCGCTGCTGGACATCACCGGCCTGCTCCAGCGCGTGCGCGAAACCGCCGTAGGCGCGCAAAGCCATCAGGACCTGCCGTTCGAGCAACTGGTCGAAGCCCTGGACCTGCCGCGCAGCAGCGAGAGCCCGCTGTTCCGTGTGCTGTTCAACCACCAGGCGCAGGTGGCGGACGTGCAAGCCATCGAGACCTGCTCCGGCCTGAGCCTGGCGCCGGTCGTGCTGGCAAAGCACAGCGCCCGCTTCGACCTGGCGCTGGATACTCATGAGCGAGCGGGGCAGTTGCACGCAGCGTTCACCTATGCGACCGACGTGTTCGATGCGGCCACCGTCGAAGCCCTTGGCGAGCAGTGGCTGGCCCTGGTGCAGGCGTTGGCCGACGAGGCGGGTGGCGCAGTCGGCGAGCTGCCATTACCAGGCCTGGCTACTGCCATTGGCGCGCCTGCGCAGGCTGACGCAACGCTGCTGGTTCACCAGCGTTTTGCCTCGGCCGCCAGCCGCCACCCCGAACGCACGGTCGTGATTGCTGCGGGCGAGCAGGCCAGCTTCGCCGAGCTCGATGCCCGCGCCGAGGCCATTGCAGGTTGGTTGGCGGAGGCCGGAGCAGGGCCGGACACACTGGTCGGCGTGCTGGCCGACCGCAGTGTGGGCATGCTCGCCAGCATCCTCGGCGTACTCAAGGCCGGTGGCGCCTACCTGCCGCTGGAGCCCGAGCAGCCGGCCGAACGCCTGGCCTACATGCTTGCCGACAGCGGCACGCGCCTGGTACTGGCGCCCGCTAACTGGCAGGCCGAACTGCCCGAGGGCGTGCAGTGCCTGGACTGGGCGCAAACCGGCAACGGTAGCGCCGCCCGCATCGCCCCGGCGCCGGCCAACCTGGCCTACGTGATCTACACCTCCGGCACCACCGGCCAGCCCAAGGGCGTGGCGATCAGCCACGGCGCCCTCGCCAACTACGTCGAAGCCATAGCCGCGCGCCTGCCGGTCGAGCGTATCGGCAGCATGGCTCAAGTCTCGACCCCGGCTGCCGACCTTGGCCACACCATGCTGTTCGGCGCCCTGTGCGGCGGCCACACGCTGCATTTGCTGCTACGCGAGCAGGTGCTGGATGCCGAAGGCTTCGCCGCCTACCTGGCCGAGCACCAGGTAGACGCGCTGAAGATCGTACCGTCGCACCTGGAAGCCATGTTGGTGGCTGGCCGCTCGGCGTTGCCGGCGCAGTGCCTGGTGCTCGGTGGCGAGGCCATCAGCCCGAGCCTGCTGGGCAAGGTCCGCAACCTGGCCCCGGCGCTGAAGGTGTTCAACCACTACGGCCCGACCGAGACCACCGTCGGTGTGCTGGTCGCCGAACTGAACGAGCAGGCCAGCCTCGGCCAGCCACTGGCCAACACCCGCGTCGCGGTGCTCGACCGCTGCCTGCAACCCCTGCCGGCCAAAGCGAAAGGCGAGCTGTACATCGGTGGCGCCGGCCTGGCCCGTGGCTACCTGAACCGCCCGGCACTTACCGCCGAGCGCTTCGTCCCCGACCCGAATGGCAGCCACGGCCAGCGCCTGTACCGCAGCGGTGACTGGGTACGCCAAGGCAGCGACCTGCAGTTCGCCGGGCGCATGGATGGCCAGGTGAAGATCCGTGGCTATCGCGTGGAACTGGCCGAAATCGAAAACCAGCTGCGTGCCCTGGGCGGTGTCACCAACGCCCTGGTCCGCGTGCATGGCCAGGCGCCGCAACTGCAACTGGCTGCCTGGCTGGTGCCGAGCCAGATGCCGGTCGACAGGCTGGCCTGGCAGGAATCGATCCGCGCCAGCCTCAAGAGCCTGCTGCCCGAGCACATGGTGCCGACCCACCTGATGGTGCTGGAGCACCTGCCGGTCACGGTCAACGGCAAGGTCGATGTCAAGGCGCTGCCGGAGCCCGTCGCCACCCAGGTGGCCTATCAGGCGCCGCAGACCCCACTGCAAACGCAATTGGCACAGATCTGGGCGCAAGTCCTGCAAGTGCCGCAGGTAGGCCTGGGCGACAACTTCTTTGCCCTTGGCGGCCATTCGCTGCTGGCCACCCAGGCGGTATCGCGGATACGCAAGCAACTGGGCCTGGATATCCCGCTGCGCAGCCTGTTCGACACCGTCGACCTGCAGGCCTTTGCCCAGGCAGTGGCTGAAGGCGAGCAGGGCGCCGGCCTGGACATCGAGATCCTCGACCGCCAGCAACCGCTGCCGGTGTCCCGCTCGCAAAACCGCCAGTGGCTGTTCTGGAAGCTCAACCCCGAAAGCCTGGCCTACAACACGCCGATGGCCGTGCGCATGCAGGGCCACCTCGACCACTGTGCAGTGCAGGCTGCACTGGATGCCTTGGTAACTCGCCACGAGTCGTTGCGCACGGTGTTCGTCGAGGCCGACGGCGTTCCCTGGCAGCGCATCCTGCCGGCCACCACGGTAGCGATCGGTTTCGAAGACCTCAGCGGCCAGGGCCACGCCGCGCAGATGCGCAAGCTGGAAGCAGAAGCCTTCGTCCCGTTCGACCTGGAGCACGGCCCCCTGCTGCGCGCGCGGCTGTTCAAGGTGCATGAGCAGGAGCACCTGTTGTCGCTGACGTTGCACCATATCGTCTCCGATGGCTGGTCGATGAGCCTGCTGGTGCGCGAGTTCGCCGCCGCCTACAACGCCGCCGCCACGGGCCAGACGCAAACCATCGAACCATTGCCGGTGCAGTACGCCGACTTCGCCGCCTGGCAGCGCAAGTGGTTGGCCGAGGGGCAGATGCAGGCGCAGATCGACTACTGGAAGGCCCGCCTGGAAGACGACTTCGAAGTGCTGGAACTGCCTGCCGACCGCATTCGCCCGCAGGTCAGAAGCTACCAGGGCAGCCGCTTCGACGTGCGCCTGCCACAGGCCCTCACCGAGCGCCTGCGAGCCCTGGCGGTGGCATCCAACGCCACGCTGTTCCATGTGTTCCTGGCGGCCTATGCGATCGTGCTGTCACGCTACAGCCGCAAGGACACGCTCAACATCGGCGTGCCGGTCACCAACCGCAACCGTCTGGAACTGGAAGGGCTGATCGGCTTCTTCATCAACGTGGTGGTGGCCCGTATCAGTGTCGATGGCAGCCAGCCTTTCCCGCAGTTGCTGGCGGCGATCAAGGAAACCACCTTGCAGGCCCAGGCCAACAAGGATGTGCCGTTCCTCGAAGTAGCCGAGGCCCTGTACCCCGATCGTGCCCAAGGTGTGAACCCGTTCTTCCAGGTGCTGTACAACCACCTGCGCGACCTTGGCGAGCAGGTGTCCAGCGATGCCCTGCACGGCCTGCAGGTCAAGGAAGTGGACCTGCTGGAGCCGGGCGCGCAGTACGACATCTCGCTCAACACCCTGGAACGCACCGATGGCGTAACCGCCTCGTTCAACTATTCCACCGACCTGTTCGATGCCGCACGTATCGAGCGCATGGCCGGGCATTGGCAGGCACTGCTGCACGCCATCTGCGCCGAACCGCAGCGCTGCATTGCCGAGCTGGACTTCCTTGGCAGTGCCGAACGCCAGCAGCTGACCTACGGCTGGAACCCGGCATCCCAGGCTGGCAGCGGCTTGTGCGCACACCAGTTGCTGGAGCGCCAGGCGCGTGAGCGGCCGGATGCACTGGCGCTGGTCTTCGATGACCAGCAGATGACCTACGCCGAACTGGACCGCAGCAGCAACCGGTTGGCCCAACGCCTGCGGGCGCTGGGCGTGGGGCCGGACTGCCTGGTCGGCGTGGCTGTCGAGCGTGGCCTGGGCATGGCCCTGGCGCTGATCGCCATTCACAAGGCGGGTGGCGCCTATGTGCCGCTGGACCCGGACTACCCGCAAGAACGCCTGGCCTACATGGTCGAGGACAGCAATATCGGCCTGCTGCTGGCCGATGCTCCTTCGCGTGAGCGCCTGCAACTGGGCAAGCAACTGCCCTGCGTGGTACTGGAGCCGGGCACCGAGTGGCTGCACGCCTGGCCCGCCGAACCGCTGGCCAACCTGGCGGCACCGCACAACCTCGCCTACGTCATCTACACCTCCGGCTCCACTGGCATGCCCAAGGGCGTGGCCATCGACCACCAGGCCCTGTCGCTGTTCTGCCAGGTGGCCGGCGACTATTCGCGCCTCAGCCCGGGCGATCGCGTGCTGCAGTTCGCCACCATCAGCTTCGATGGCTTCATCGAGCAGTTCTTCCCGCCGCTGGCCAAGGGCGCCTGTGTGGTGCTGCGCGACCTGCGGCTGTGGGACACCGCCACCCTGCTGGAGGAAATCAACCGCCACGGCGTGACCGTGGCCGACCTGCCGGCGGCCTACTGGCGGCTGCTGGCGCTGGAGCGCCGAGCCCCCGAGGCCTATGGCCGGCTGAAGCAGATTCACGTGGGGGGGGAGGCGGTACCGGAAGATGCCCTGCGCGCCTGGCTGGCCGACGGCCCGCCAGCGGTGCGCCTGCTGAATACCTACGGCCCGACCGAAGCCACCGTGGTCGCCACCACCTACGACTGCTCGCAGATGACCGTGGAGCAGGTCAGCCAGGGCGGCGTACCGATCGGCCGTGCCTTGCCGGGGCGTACGCTGCATGCCCTGGACGATGGCCTGGCGCCGACACCGGTGGGCGTGCCCGGCGAGCTGTTCATCGGCGGGGCAGGGTGCCTGGCGCGCGGTTATCACCAGCGGCCGTCACTCACCGCCGAGCGTTTCATCCCCGACCCGTTCGACCCGGTTGGCGGTGGCCGCCTGTACCGCACTGGCGACCTCGGCTGCTACGACGAAAACGGCCAGCTGGCCTATCGCGGCCGGGTCGACCACCAGGTGAAGGTGCGCGGCTTCCGTATCGAGCTGGGCGAGATCGAGCAGTACCTGCGGGCGCACCCGGACGTTCGCGAAGCCACAGTGCTGGCCATCGACCTGCCCAGTGGCAAGCAGCTGTGCGCCTATGCGGTGCCGGCCGAAGGCTACCGTGGTGATCTGCGCCAAGCCCTGAAGCAGTACCTCAAGGCCAGCCTGCCGGACTACATGATCCCGGCCTACCTGGTGACCCTGCAGAGCATGCCGCTGACCCCCAGCGGCAAACTCGACCGCAAGGCCCTGCCGCTGCCCGACCCGAACCAGCCACAGCATGACTACCAGGCGCCGCAGACCGAGCGGCAGCAGCAGCTGGCGAGCATCTGGGCGCAGTTGCTCAACGTTGCCCGGGTCGGCCTGAACGACAACTTCTTCGAGCTGGGCGGCCACTCCTTGCTGGCAGCCCAGGCCGTGTCGCGGATCAACGTCGAGCTGGGGCTGGACATCCCCCTGCGGCTGATCTTCAGCCACCCGGAACTACGCGCGTTCGCCCAGGCACTGGACGAGCAGGGCCTGTCGCTCTCCGACGATGGCCTGAGCGATATCGAACAAATGATGAATGCATTCACAGAGGCCTGACATGGAACTTACTGCTGCACAACGCATCGCCCAACGTTTCGTTGGCCTCCCCGTGGAGCAACGCCAGCAGATCCTGGAAAAGATGCAGGCCACCGGGCAGAGCTTCCGCCTGCTGCCCATCGTGCCCGCGCGCCAGGGCCTTGCGCGCATTCCGCTGTCGTACGCCCAGCAACGCCTGCTGTTTCTCTGGCAGCTGGAGCCCGACAGCCCGGCCTACAACGTGCCCATGGCGGTACGCCTGAAGGGCGAGCTGGACCAGGCGGTGCTGCAACAGGCACTGGATGCACTGGTGCAACGCCACGAATCGCTGCGCACGCGCTTTGCCTCGGAGGAGGGCGAGTTCTACCAGGAAATCCTCGAGCACTGCCCGCTGGCGCTGGAACGGGTGATGTTCGACGGTGCCGCCGACGAGGCAGCGCTGAGCGTGGCAGTGGACGCCGCCCTCAAGCAGCCCTTCGACCTGCTGGCCGGCCCGCTGCTGCGGGTGACCCTGCTGCGCGTGGCCGCCGATCACCACGTGCTGGCGCTGAGCATGCACCACATCATCTCCGACGGCTGGTCCAGCGATGTGCTGGTGCAGGAATTCATCCAGCTTTACACCGCCCTGGCCGAAGGCCGGCAGGCCGATTTGCCGGCGTTGCCGATCCAGTACGCAGATTACGCCATCTGGCAGCGCGCCTGGCTCGAGGCCGGTGAAGCGCAGCGCCAGCTGGCCTACTGGCAGGCCCAGCTGGGCGACGAGCAGCCGGTGCTGAGCCTGCCGCTGGACTTCGAGCGCCCGGCCACGCCCAGCCAGCGTGGCGCGGTGGTGCGCGTGGACATAGGCGCCGAGCAGGCCGAGGCCCTGCGCAGCCAGGCGCGCAAGGGTGGCCACACGTTGTTCGTGCTGGTACTGGCCGCAATGGCGGTTGTGTTGTCGCGTTACAGCGGCCAGGCCGATATCCGCATCGGTGCCCCGAATGCCGGGCGCAACCGCAAGGAGCTGGAAGGCCTGATCGGCTTCTTCATCAATACCCAGGTTTTGCGTGTGCAGGTGGACGAGCGCGCCACCTTCGCCACGTTGCTGGAGCAGGTCAAAGACGTGATAGGCGGCGCCCAGTCGCACCAGGAACTGCCGTTCGAGCACCTGGTCGATGCCTTGCTGCCCGAGCGCAACCTGGCCCACAACCCGCTGTTCCAGTTCAAGATCAACCAGCACGTGGCCGCCAGCGATGCAGGGCGCAGGCGCCTGGGCGCGCTGGAGGTGGAAGGTTTTGCCCGTGACGGCGGCGACGCCCGCTTCGACCTGGCGTTCGACTTCTCCGACAAGGCCGACGGCATCGAAGGCTACTTCACCTACGCCACCGACCTGTTCGAGCAGACCACCATCGAACGCATGGCCGCCTCGCTGCGCCAGGTGCTGGATGCGCTGGCCCGCGACCCGCAGCAGGCGATCGTCGACAGCCCGCAAATGGCGACGCTGCTGCCAGCAGCCATGCAGGCCTACCCGCACGGCGACTTCCTCGCTTTGTGGCGCCAGGCAATGGCGCAAGGCCAGGCCCACGGCGGTGTGCGTGCCGGTGACCGGTTCATGACCCAGGCCGGGCTGGAGGCGGCGTCCAACCGCCTGGCCGACTACCTGCGCCAGCGCGGCGTCGGTGTCGGCAGCATCGTCGCCCTGAGCCTGCCGCGCTCCATCGAGTGGGTCGGCGCCTTGCTGGCGGTGCTCAAGACCGGCGCCGCCTACCTGCCGCTTGACACCCAGCAGCCGCAGGAGCGCCTGCTACAACTGGTTGCCGACAGTGGCGCCGCCGTACTTCTGCATGAGCCGGGCGACCAGCGCTTCGCCGGCCTGGACGGCGTGCAGCTGATTGCCTGCGATCACACCGCCTGGGCAACCTGCAGCGACAGCCCGGTCGAGGTAGCCATCGCCGCCGAACAACCAGCCTATCTGATCTACACCTCGGGCTCGACCGGCCAGCCGAAAGGCGTGCTGGTCAGCCACGGCGCACTTGCCAGCTACACCCAGGCGGTGCTGGAACGCTTGCAACTGCCGGCCGAGGCCAGCATGGCGATGGTCTCCACCACCGCAGCCGACCTGGGCCACACCGTGCTGTTCGGTGCCTTGGCCTCGGGCCGCCTGCTGCACCTGCTGCCACAGGAACTGGCATTCGACCCGGATGGCTTCGCCAGCTACATGGCGCAGCACCAGGTCGGCGTGCTGAAGCTGGTGCCGAGCCACCTGCAAGGCTTGCTGCAAGCGGCCCGCGCCACCGATGTGCTGCCCGCCGAGGCGCTGATCCTGGGGGGTGAGGCATGCAGCTGGGGCCTGTTGGAAAAAATCCGCGAGCTGCGCCCGACCTGCCGGGTCATCAACCACTACGGCCCGACGGAAACCACAGTCGGCGTGCTCACCTTCGAGCCGGGGCAGCCGCTGCCAGGTTGCCGCACGGTGCCGGTCGGGCGCCCGCTGGGCAACGCCTGCGCCCAGGTGCTGGATGGCTACCTCAACCCGATGGCGGCGCAGGTGCCCGGTGAGCTTTACCTGGGCGGGCAAGGCGTCGCCCAGGGCTACCTGGGCCAGCCAGCGTTGACCGCCGAACGCTTCGTGCCGAGCGAGGGTGGTACACGCCTGTACCGCACCGGCGACCGCGCGAGGCTGACTGCCGACGGCCTGGTCGAGTTCATCGGCCGTGCCGACGATCAGGTGAAGATCCGTGGCTATCGCGTGGAGCCGGGTGAAGTCGGCCGGGTACTGGCCGGTCTGCCCGGTGTCAGCGAGGCCGTGGTACTGGCCTTGCCATTGGAGGGTGACGCCGAGCGCTTGCAGCTGGTGGGCTACGGGGTGGCCGACGCAGGCGTGACCGTGCAGCAACTGCAGGCGCAATTGCAGGCGCGCCTGCCGGACTACATGGTGCCGGCGCAGATACTTTTGCTGGAGCGCCTGCCACTGACTGCCAACGGCAAGCTCGACAAGCGCGCCTTGCCGGCACCGGGCGCGGTCAGCCGTGGCTACGTGGCGCCGCAAGGTGATATCGAGGAAAAGCTGGCCGCCGTGTGGGCCGATGTGCTCAAGCTGGAGCAGGTCGGCAGCACCGACAACTTCTTCGAACTGGGCGGCGACTCGATCCTCAGCCTGCAGATCATCGCCCGGGCCAAACGCCAGGGCATCAGGATTACCCCCAAGCAGTTGTTCGAACAACAGACCATCGCCCAGCTGGCCCAGGTAGCCAATCGCATCGAGGCCAAGCAAGCGGTTGCGGCCGCAGCCGTGGACACCGCCACCAGCGGTGAGGTGGCATTGCTGCCGGCCCAGGCGCGGTTCTTCGAGATGGAGATCGCCCAGCCGGCGCACTGGAACCAGTCGGTGCTGCTCAAGCCGGCCAGCCCGGTGCAGGTGCAACATCTGGAGGCAGCCCTGCGCGCCGTGGTCGAACAGCACGATGCCCTGCGCCTGCGCTTCAATCGTGGCGAAAGCCAGTGGCAGGCGCGCTTCCAGCCGTTGGACAATGCACCACTGCTGCGCCAGCGCAACCTGGCCGCACTGAGTGAACTGGACGCCGCCGGCAACCAGGTACAGGCCAGCCTGAACCTGGAGCACGGGCCGCTGCTGCGTGCCGAACTGTTCGATTTCGCCGATGGCCAGCAGCGTCTGTTGCTGGTGGTCCATCACCTGGTGGTCGACGGCGTGTCGTGGCGGGTATTGCTCGAAGACCTGCAAGCGGCCTACCGGCAACTGCTGAACGGCCAGGCCGTGAGCCTGCCCGCCAAGACCACCTCGGTAAAAACCTGGGCCGAGCGCCTGGTCAGCCATGCCGGCAGCCCGGCGCTGCAAGCACAGCGGGACTACTGGCTGCAGGCCCTGGCCGGCGATAACGGCGAACTGCCGCGTGACAACCCGCAGGGCAGCCTGGCCAACACCCATGCCCGCACCGCCGCCACGCGGCTGGACGCCGAGCGCACCGCCAAGCTGCTGAAACAGGCCCCGGCGGCCTACCGCACGCAGATCAACGACCTGCTGCTGACCGCGCTGGCGCGTACCCTGTGCCGGTGGAGCGCAGGGGATAACGTGCAGGTACTGCTGGAGGGCCATGGCCGCGAAGACCTGTTCGACGACCTCGACCTCAGCCGCACCGTGGGCTGGTTCACCAGCCTGTTCCCGGTGCGCCTCACACCCGGCCAGGACCTTGGCCAGTCGATCAAGGCGATCAAGGAGCAACTGCACAGCGTGCCGGACAAAGGCCTCGGCTACGGCCTGTTGCGTTACCTCGGCGATGCTGAAGTGCGTGACCAGCTCGAGCGTGCCACCCAGGCCCGTGTCACCTTCAACTACCTGGGCCAGTTCGATGCCAGCTTCGATGCCGAGGCCGGCGCCCTGTTCACCCCGAGCGGGGAAAGCGCAGGCCGTACCCAATGTGCCGGCGCACAACTGGGCAACTGGCTGAGCATCACCGGCCAGGTGTACGGCGGCGAGCTGTTCCTGGAGTGGACCTACAGCGCCGACGTTCATCACCCGGCCACCATCGAGAAGCTGGCCCAGGCCTACGGGCAGGCGTTGGCAGAGCTGGTCGAGCACTGCTGCGATGCCCGGCACCAGGGCGTGACGCCGTCGGACTTCCCACTGGCCGCGCTGACCCAGGCGCAACTGGACAGCTTGCCGCTGGAGCCCAGGCAGATCGCCGATGTGTACCCGCTGTCACCCATGCAGCAGGGCATGTTGTTCCACACCCTTTACGACCAGCAGGCCGGCAACTACATCAACCAGCTGCGCGTGGATGTGGATGGGCTGGATGTGCAGCGTTTCCAGCAGGCTTGGCAGGCCACGCTCGATGCCCACGACATCCTGCGCAGCGGTTTCATCCTGCAGGGCGAACTGGAGCAGGCCGTGCAGGTGGTACGCAAGGCCGTCGAACTGCCGTGCAGCGAGTACGACTGGCGTGGCCAGCCGGCGCTGGAGCAGGCATTGCAAGCCCTGGCCGAGGGTGAGCGCCAGCGCGGCTTCGACCTGTCTGCCGCGCCGCTGCTGCGCCTGTTACTGGTGCGCACGGGCGATACCCGCCATCACCTGATCTACACCAACCACCACATCCTCATGGACGGCTGGAGCACCTCGCGCCTGTTGGGCGAGGTGCTGCAGCGCTATGCCGGCCTGGCGCCGCAGGCACAGGCCACGCACTACCGCGACTACATCGCCTGGCTGCAGGGCCAGGACGCGGCAGTTGCCGAAGCCTTCTGGAAAGCTCAGCTTGCGGCCCTGGACGAGCCGACCCGACTGGCCCAGGCCATCGCCGGCAGCGCAGGCGCGAGCGGTAGCGGTCATGGCGACCACCGCCTGGCCTTCGACCCTGAGCAGACCGCGCGCATCGAAGCCTTCGCCCGGGCCAACCGGGTCACGGTCAACACCCTGGTGCAATCGGCCTGGCTGCTGCTGTTGCAGCGCTGCACCGGTCAGGCCAGCGTCTGCTTCGGCGCCACGGTCGCCGGCCGCCCGGCAGACCTGCCGGGCATAGAGGAGCAAATCGGCCTGTTCATCAACACCTTGCCGGTGATTGGCGCCCCGCGCGCCGAGCAGACCGTGGCCGAGTGGGTCGGCCAGGTGCAGGCCGGCAACCTGGCCGTGCGCGAGTTCGAGCACACCCCGCTGTACGACGTGCAGCGCTGGGCGGGGCAGGGCGGTGACGCCTTGTTCGACAGCATCCTGGTGTTCGAGAACTACCCGGTGGCCGATGCGCTGCAACAGGGCGCGCCCGGTGGCCTGCGCTTCGGCGACGTGGCCGTGCAGGAGCAGACCAACTACCCACTGACCCTGGTGGTGGAGCTGGGCACGACGCTGTCGATGCAGTACAGCCACGACCGTGCGTTGTGGAGTGACGAGAACATTGGCCGCCTGGCTGGTTACTTTGCCAACCTGCTGCAGGCGCTGGTGGAGAATGCTGACGCGGTGGTTGGCGAGCTGCCAATGCTGGGACTGCCAGAACAGCAACAGATGGTCGAAGGCTGGAACGCAACCCAGGCGACATACCCGAAGGAGCGCAGCATTCACCAGCTGATCGAAGCCCAGGTACTCGCCACCCCGGACGCCCCGGCGCTGGTGTTTGGCGAGCAGACCCTGAGCTATGCCGAGCTCAACCGCCGTGGCAACCAGCTGG
>NZ_JBNRIJ010000020.1:0-7023 GCF_053557675.1 Pseudomonas sp. XP1
TAGAAATCGACGTTGACGATGTCCTGGTACTTCTTGGGCGGGTTCTCGGCATAGCGCCCACAGGGTTATCACAGTCTTCAGGCCTGTGTTGTACCTGTGGGAGCTGGCTTGCCGGCGATGGGGCGCGAAGCGGCCCCGGCTTCAACGCGGTATTACTGCGCTGCAGTCTCCTGCACCACACGAATCACCCGCTGCGGGAACGGAATGTCGATCCCTTCGGCCTTCAACCGGTCACGCGCATGCTCGTTGAGCATGAACATCACATCCCAGTAATCGGCGGTCTTGGTCCACAAGCGCAACGATACGGTGATAGAGCTGTCGCCCAGGGTCGCGACCACCGCCTGCGGCGCCGGGTCGGGCAGCACACGCGGATCCTGCGCCAGCTCCAGCAGCACGTTACGGGCCTTCTGCAGGTCGGCCTCGTAGTCCACGCCCACATCGAACACCACCTTGCGCGTCGGCTGGCGGTTGGTGTTGGTGATGATGCCGTTGGACAGGCTGCCGTTGGGCATGATCACGGTCTTGTTGTCACCGGTGCGCAGCACGGTGTGGAAGATCTGGATGCTGTCGACGGTGCCGGCCACGCCTTGCGCCTCGATCCAGTCACCGATGCGGAACGGGCGGAAGAGCAGGATCAGCACACCACCGGCGAAGTTTGCCAGGCTGCCCTGCAACGCCAGACCGATGGCCAGCGTGGCACCACCAATCGCAGCCACGAACGAAGTGGTCTCAATGCCGATCATGGAGGCAACGCTGATCGCCAGCATGACCTTGAGGATGATGTTAGCCAGGGTGCGGATGAAGCCCTGCAGTGCCGGGTCTTGTACGCGCAAACCCACCAGCCTGGCGAGTCGATCACTGACCACGTTGGTAAGCCACCAGCCGATCGCCAAGGTCAGCAGTGCCAGCAGCAGGCGGCTGCCGTATTCCATGATCAAGGGGACCCAGGTCTGCGATTGGCGGACCAGCTGATCGACTTCAGCGTTCAAATCCATATTCATCTCCTGATGCCGCACGGCATGTACACGTATAGCAGGCCGCCGTAGGTTCGGCGGCCATGACCCCCATGGACATCATTACGCCATCGGGGTTCCGGACAACCCTGCGATCAGTCGCGGAAGTTGTTGAACTGCAGCGGCATGTCGAATTCCTTGGTACGCAGCAGGGCAATGGCCTCCTGCAGATCGTCACGCTTTTTACCGGTAACGCGTACCTGCTCGCCCTGGATGGCGGCCTGCACTTTCAGCTTGGCATCCTTGATGGTGGCGACAATCTTCTTCGCCAGGTCCTTGTCGATGCCTTCGCGGAACTTGGCTTCCTGTTTCTTTTCCTTGCCCGAGGCGTACGGGTCCTTGGTTTCCAGGCACTTCACGTCGATCTTGCGCTTGACCAGCGCCAGGCGCAGGATTTCCAGCATCGCTTCGAGCTGGAACTCTTCCTCGGCGGTGAGCATCACGGTCTGCTCTTTGTCCTTGAACTCGAAGGTACCCTTGCCCTTGAGGTCGTAGCGGCGGTCCAGGTCCTTGATGGCGTTGTCGACCGCGTTCTGCACTTCGTGCTTGTCCAGTTCCGATACCACGTCGAACGAAGGCATGGTTGTTCTCCCAAAATAAAAGCGCGCTCAGGCTGAAGATGGAGCGCGCTGGGTTTGACGGTTAAAATGCGGGCTCATTATAACGGGTTGCGAAACGCATATGAGCAGCACCTGGCATATTCTCGGCGCCGGTAGCCTGGGCAGCCTGTGGGCTTGCCGCCTGGCGCGCGCGGGCAAGGCAGTACGCCTGATCCTGCGTGACGGGCAACGGCTGCAGGCCTATCAGCAGGCCGGCGGCCTTACCGTGGTCGAACAGGACCAGCCCCGCCACTACGCCATCCCCGCCGAAACCGCGCAGGCACACGGCCCGATCCATCGCCTGCTGGTGGCCTGCAAGGCCTACGACGCCGCCCCGGCCATTGCGGGCGTCGCAGCGCGCCTGGCCGAGGGCGCCGAAGTGGTGCTGCTGCAGAACGGCCTGGGCAGCCAGGACGAAGTCGCCGACCTGGTGCCCCACGCGCGCTGCATCTTCGCCTCCAGTACCGAAGGGGCGTTCCGCGAGGGTGACTGGCAGGTACGCTTTGCCGGCCACGGCTTCAACTGGCTGGGCGACCCACGCAACCCGACGATCCCGACCTGGTTCGATGACCTGCACGAGGCCGGCATCCCCGCCGAGTGGACGGTGGATATCCTCACTCGCCTGTGGCGCAAGCTGGCACTCAATTGCGCCATCAACCCGCTGACCGTGCTGCACGACTGCCAGAACGGCGGGCTGCTGGGGCACCTGGGCGAAGTTGACGCCCTGTGCGCCGAGCTGGCCCAGCTGCTGCGCCGCTGTGGCCAGCCAGAGGCAGCGGATGGGCTGGACGAAGAAGTACAGCGGGTTATCCTCGCCACGGCTGCCAACTACTCTTCCATGTACCAGGATGTACGCGCTGGCCGGCGCACCGAGGTGCACTACCTGCTTGGCCAAGCGTGCCGCGCTGCCGGCCGCCATGGCCTGCAGTTGCCAGAGCTGGAACGCCTGCTGCGGCGCCTGGTCGATAACCTGCGCGGGCGTGGTTTGCCCTGCGACTGACGCGGCCCTTTCAACCGGATACGGACATTGCCTAGCCCATGACCTTGCGCCAACGCCTGGAAAACCTCCCGGTCGGGCAGAAGCTACTGGCAGCCCTGCTGGTGTTGCTGGTGACCATTCTGCTGGTGGCCAACCTCACCTTCATCAGTGCCGCCTACTGGATCACCCAGGAAAGCATGGCGCCACAGGCGCTGCACACCATCGGCCGGCTGGTGGCCAACCCACAGCTGGCGGCCCGCGCCGGCGATAGCCCGGACACCGCCAGCGCCCTGCTCAAGGAACTGGACAGCTACACGCCGCTGCGCGCCGCCGCCGTCTACGGGGGTGACGGCCGTATACTGGCGCAACTGCAGCACGGCGAGCCGCTGGCGCTGCCCAGGCGTTTTCGCGACATCGACGGCTGGCGCCTGATGGAGTTTCGCAGCACCCAGCTGATCCGCATGCCACGTGACGCCAACCCACCCGCGCACCTGCTGCTGGTGGCCAGCAGCGAACTGCCCACGGCCTTTTACACCGGCACCCTCAGCGCAAGCCTGGGCATCCTGGTATTCAGCATCCTGCTGTGGATAATCATCGCCCGGCAGATCAAACGCCTGATCACCCAGCCGATCAACCAACTCGAAGAGCTCAGCCGCCAGGTCACCCGCGAAGAGAGCTATGCCCTGCGTGCGCAGCGCGGCAACGACGACGAAATCGGCAGCCTGGCCGAAGCGTTCAACACCATGCTCTCGCGCATCGAGGCTCGCGAACAGCAGCTCAAGCGCACCCGCGACGAGTTCCAGGAGGCCTATGACCAGGCCCAGGGCCTGGCCGAGGAAACCCGCCACACCAACCGCAAGCTGGAACTGGAAGTCCAGGTGCGCAGCAAGATCGAGAAGAAACTCACCGGTTTCCAGAACTACCTCAACAGCATCATCGACTCGATGCCCTCGGCGCTGATCGCCCTCGATGAGCAGCTCTACGTGACCCAATGGAACCACGAAGCCACGGTGCTATCCGGCACGCCACTGGACGAAGCGCTGAACCAGCCGATCTTCATCGCCTTCGAACCGCTCAAGCCGTTCTTGCCGCAGTTGAAGGAAACTGTGGAGAAACACCGCGTTGCAAAGATCGAGCGGGTCACCTGGCCCAAGGGCGAAGACCTGCGCCACTACGCCCTGACCTTCTACCCGCTGACCGGTGGAGGCGGCCGTGGCGTGGTCATCCGCATCGACGACATCACCCAGCGCCTGTCGTTGGAAGAAATGATGGTGCAATCGGAGAAGATGCTTTCGGTCGGAGGCCTGGCCGCCGGCATGGCCCATGAGATCAACAACCCGCTAGGCGCGATCCTGCACAACGTGCAGAACATTCGCCGGCGCCTGTCACCAGAGCTGCCGCGCAACCAGGAGCAGGCCGAAGAACTGGGCATCGACCTGCTCACGGTCAACCGCTACCTGGAGAGCCGCGAAGTGCCGCAATTGCTCGACGGCATCCAGCAGGCCGGTGCCCGGGCGGCAAAGATCGTCACCCACATGCTCAGTTTCAGCCGACGCAGCAACCGCCAACTGGCGCCGTGCGACCTGCCAGCGCTGATCGACCAGGCGGTGGAGATTGCAGGCAACGACTTCGACCTGGCCATCGGCTTCGACTTCAAGGGCCAGGCCATCGTGCGCCAGTTCGACCCCGAACTGGGGCCGGTGCCGTGCACTGCCAACGAACTGGAGCAGGTGCTGCTCAACCTGCTGAAAAACGCCGCCCAGGCTATTCACCAGCGACCACAGCCGAGCGAGCCTGGGCGCATCATCCTGCGCACCCGCTTGAGCCCGCCATGGGCGGAAATCCAGGTCGAGGACAACGGGGTCGGCATGCCCGAGGGGGTGCGCAAACGCACCTTCGAACCGTTCTTCACCACCAAGGAAATCGGCCAGGGCACCGGGCTGGGTCTGTCGGTCTCGTACTTCATCATCACCAACAACCACAAGGGGCAAATGGAAGTGCAATCCACGCCCGGCCAAGGTACCTGCTTCACCCTGCGCCTGCCCCTCGGCCAGCCGGCAGCGGTAGCGCCGGCCAAAACGGAGAAATGACATGGGCTACCGCCTGTCGAAGATCTACACCCGCACCGGCGACAAAGGCGAAACCGCCCTGGGCGACGGGCGCCGGGTACCCAAGGACCACCCACGGATCGAAGCGATTGGCGAGGTGGACAGCCTGAACAGCCAGCTGGGTTTGTTGCTGGCGGGGCTGGCCGAACAAGGATTGAGTGAAGTGAGCGCAGTGTTGGCGCCATGTCAGCACCGCCTGTTCGACCTTGGCGGTGAGTTGGCGATGCCCAGTTATCAGGCGCTGAACATGGCGGAAGTGGAACGCCTGGAAGCAGCGATCGATGTGTGGAATGAAGAGCTGGGGCCGTTGAAGAACTTCATCTTGCCCAGCGGCTCGGCGCTGGTGGCGCAGGCGCATGTGTGCCGTAGCCTGGCGCGCAGTGCGGAGCGGCGGTGCCAGCAGCTGAATGCGCTGGAGCCGTTGGCGGGGGTTGGGTTGGCGTATATCAACCGGCTTTCGGACCTGCTGTTTGTGGCGGCGCGGATCATTGGGCGGCGGCAGGGGGTGGCTGAGGTTTTGTGGAAGCCTGCTGAAAAGCCGCAGGGCTGATATTTTTGAGGCTGCTGCGCAGCCCATCACCGGCAAGCCAGCGCCCACAGAGCCCGGTCTGTGCTGTCTTTGTGGGAGCTGGCTTGCCGGCGATGGGGCGCAAAGCGGCCCCAATTACAGGCGACTCAGATCTCGGGCCAGAACGCCCGGATCCCGGCAACACCCTGCGCCCCCGCTTCCCAGGCCTGTTCACGCTCGCCCGGCCCGACCCCACCCAGCAGGTAGACCGGTTTGTTGAAGCCGGCGATCAACCGTTGTGCCTCGTCCCACCCCAGCGGCACCGCCTCAGGGTGTGTCCGGGTTGCCTGCACCGGTGACAAGGTGACGAAGTCCACGCCCATCTGCTCCGCCAGCGCCAGCTCTTCGGCACTGTGGCAGGACGCCGCCAGCCAGCGCTCCTTGGGGAACGGCCGGCCGTTGGCGGCATACTTGCGCAGTTGTGCAGCCGTCAGGTGCCAACCCGCGGCAGGGAAGTCACCCAGCCACTCCAGCGGCCCCTTGAGCATCAGCTGCGCCTTGCCCGCGCACAGGCCGACCGCATCCACCGCCACATCGCGGTACTTGGGGTCGTACATGTCCGGGGCACGCAACTGGATCAGGCGAATTCCGCTGGCCACCGCCTTCTGGATGCCCTTGAGCATCTGCGGCACTTCCAGGCCATCTGGGGTGATCAGGTACTGGTCCGGCAGGCGCGCGGCTGCAACGATCGGCTTGTTGGCCTCGGGGAATTCGTACTGCGGCAAATCACGTGGGGCAACCCATTCCAGGGGTTGGCCCTCGGCGCCATGCGGCTCGCCGGTGAACGCCTGGACTTCGCGCACGTCCAGCAGCACCTGCTTGTCCGGGTAGTCGTGGCTGACCTTGATCAGCGCGCGCGAACGGCTCACCTCGATGCCCAGCTCCTCGCGCAGCTCGCGGGCCAGCGCCGCCTCGACGCCCTCACCCTCTTCCACCTTGCCGCCCGGGAATTCCCACAGGCCGCCCTGGTGCTGGGTATCAGCACGCCGCGCGATCAGAATGCGGCCGTCAGTACCGCGGATGACAGCGGCTACAACATGAATCCGTTTCACCCTTCACGCTCCGCCAGGCCAGCCTTCTGCCAGGCCTGGAAGGCCGGCCACTGGTAAATGGTTTCGATATAGGCCGCCGCCTCCGCAGGCACTTCCACGCGGTAAGTGCGCAGACGCACGGCCACCGGGGCGAAGAAGACATCGGCCAGGCTCGGCTTGCCGAACAGGAACGGGCCGCTGTCCTTGGCCACCAGGCGGCACTCGGACCACAGTGCAACGATACGGTCGATATCGATCTGAACCTCCAACGGCACGCTCTCCAGCGCTTGGTCGCGCGACAGGTCGAACGGCATGGCACCGCGCAAGGCGAAGAAGCCGCTGTGCATCTGTGCGCAGGCCGAACGGGCCTGTGCCCGGGCCGCCACGTCGGCAGGCCACAGCTGGGCGTCGGGGTGGCGTTCGTTGAGGTATTCGGCAATGGCCAGCGAGTCGGCGATCACACCGTGCTCGGTCTTGAGCAGCGGTACCTTGCCGGTGGCAGAGAAGGCGAGGATGCGCTGACGAGTGTCAGGCTGGTTGAGTTTGATCAGTGTTTCTTCGTAAGGCACGCCAGCCAGCTCGAGGGCCAGGGCGCCACGCAGCGACCAGGAGGAATACAGCTTGTCGCCGATGATCAGGTGATAGCTCATGGTTCGGCTCCATCGTTTGGGAATTTTGGGGCTGCTCTGCAGCCCTTTCGCGACACAAGGCCGCTCCCACATGGG
>NZ_JBNRIJ010000020.1:7152-54794 GCF_053557675.1 Pseudomonas sp. XP1
CTCGTGGGACAGGTCGGTGGTCCAGATGGTTTCGCTGCACTGGCCACGGCCCAGCTCGATGCGGATGGTGATCTCTTCCTGGGCCATTACCTTGGCGCCCTGGTCTTCGGTGTAGCTCGGGCTGCGGCCGCCTTTGCTGGCAATGCACACGTTGTCCAGGTACACATCAATCAGGCTCACATCCAGCTCCGGTACGCCGGCACGGCCGACGGCAGCGAGGATACGGCCCCAGTTGGGGTCTGAAGCGAACAGCGCGGTCTTGATCAGCGGCGAGTGGGCCACGGCGTAGCCGACGTCCAGGCACTCCTGGTGGTTACCACCGCCGTTGACCTGCACGGTAACGAACTTGGTGGCGCCTTCGCCATCACGGACGATGGCCTGGGCTACTTCCATGCACACCTCGAACACCGCCTTCTTCAGCGCTTCGAACAATGCGCCGCTGGCTTCGGTAACTTCCGGCAGGTTGGCCTTGCCGGTGGCGATCAGCATGCAGCAGTCGTTGGTCGAGGTGTCGCCATCGATGGTGATGCGGTTGAACGACTTGTTGGCGCCGTCCAGCATCAGGTCCTTGAGTACCGCTGGGGCAACCTTGGCGTCGGTGGCGATGTAGCCGAGCATGGTAGCCATGTTCGGGCGGATCATGCCTGCACCCTTGCTGATGCCGGTGACGGTAATGGTCACGCCATCGTGCTGGAACTGGCGGCTGGCACCCTTGGGAAGGGTGTCGGTGGTCATGATGCCGGTGGCGGCTTCGGCCCAGTGGTTTTCCGACAGGTTGTCGAGGGCGGCCTGCAGCGCGCCTTCGATCTTCTCGACCGGCAGCGGCTCACCGATTACGCCGGTGGAGAACGGCAGTACCGATTCGGCCGGTACGCCGGCCAGTTCGGCCAGCTTGGCGCAGGTGCGCTCGGCGGCGGCCAGGCCTGGCGCGCCGGTGCCGGCGTTGGCGTTACCGGTGTTGGTCAGCAGATAGCGCACGGTGCCCTGCACACGCTGCTTGGACAGGATCACCGGCGCTGCGCAGAAGGCGTTGAGGGTGAACACGCCAGCCACGCTGGAGCCTTCGGCGCAGCGCATGACCACCACATCCTTGCGCCCCGGGCGCTTGATGCCGGCGGAAGCGATGCCGAGTTCAAAACCCGGAACCGGGTGCAGGGTGGGCAAAGGACCAAGACCAACAGCCATTAGAGCGCTCCTAGAAAATACGGTTGATATCGAAAAACGGGGCCGCTTCGCGCCCCATCGCGACACAAGGCCGCTCCCACATAGGACGGCGCAGCGTTGCGGCTGTGCGCTATCCCTGTGGGAGCGGCCTTGTGTCGCGATAGGGCCGCACCGCGGCCCCAATTCAGGTCAGATCACTCGATCTGGCCGTGGCAATGCTTGAACTTCTTGCCCGAACCACACCAGCACGGCTCGTTGCGGCCCAGCTTCTGCTCGTTGCGCACCGGTGCCGAGGCAACGGCCACTTCGGCGCCCTCCTCGTTCAGCTGCTCGCTTTCCAGGCCCGGAGCAGCGGCGTGCTGGAACTGCATGCGGCTGGCCAGTTCCTCGGCCTCGCGGCGCAGGCGGGCTTCCTCTTCGACCGGGTCTTCGCGGCGTACCTGAACGTGCGACAGCACACGGATGGTGTCGCGCTTGATCGACTCGAGCAACTCCTGGAACAGGCTGAAGGATTCGCGCTTGTACTCCTGCTTCGGGTTCTTCTGCGCATAACCACGCAGGTGGATACCGTGACGCAGGTGGTCCATGGTCGACAGGTGGTCTTTCCACAGGTCATCCAGCACGCGCAGCAGGATCTGCTTCTCGAAGGTACGCAGGGCTTCGATACCGGCCTGGTCTTCCTTCTCGGTGTACGCGGTGGTGATTTCGTTCAGCAGCTTCTCGCGCAGGGTCTCTTCGTAGAGGTGATCGTCCTCGTCGAGCCACTGCTGGATCGGCAGCTTCATGGCAAAATCGCTGGCAAGCGAAGCTTCCAGACCGGCCACGTCCCACTGCTCTGGCAGCGACTGCGGCGGAATGTGCTGGCTGATGGTAGCGTCCAGTACTTCCTTGCGGAATTCGACAATGGTGTCGCCAATGTTCTCGGCGGCCAGCAGGCTGTTGCGCATGTGGTAGATCACCTTGCGCTGCTCGTTGGCCACGTCGTCGTATTCCAGCAACTGCTTGCGGATGTCGAAGTTGCGGCCTTCGACCTTGCGCTGGGCCTTCTCGATGGCGTTGGTGACCATGCGGTGCTCGATGGCCTCGCCGGACTGCATGCCCAGCGCCTTCATGAAGTTCTTCACCCGGTCAGAGGCGAAGATACGCATCAGGCTGTCTTCCAGCGACAGGTAGAAGCGGCTGGAGCCCGGGTCGCCCTGGCGGCCGGAACGGCCACGCAGCTGGTTGTCGATACGACGCGACTCGTGGCGCTCGGAAGCGATCACATGCAGGCCACCCGTCTCGATCACCTGCTGGTGACGCTTCTGCCAGTCGGCCTTGATCTGGGCAATCTGCTCGGCGGTGGGGTTTTCAAGGGCAGCCACTTCGGCTTCCCAGTTACCGCCCAGCAGGATGTCGGTACCACGGCCGGCCATGTTGGTGGCGATGGTCAGGGCACCTGGCGCACCGGCTTGCGCGATGATCTCGGCTTCCTTCTCGTGATACTTCGCGTTGAGCACCTTGTGGTCGATACCTTCCTTCTTCAGGAGGTTGGACATGTGCTCGGAGGTTTCGATGGTCGCAGTACCCACCAGCACCGGGCGGCCCTGCTTCATGCTTTCCTTGATGTCGGCGATGATCGCGGCGTATTTCTCGTCGGCGGTCAGGTACACCAGGTCGTTGAAGTCTTTACGCGCCAACGGCTTGTTCGGCGGAATGACCATCACGTTGAGCCCGTAGATCGACTGGAACTCGAACGCTTCGGTGTCGGCGGTACCGGTCATGCCGGACAGCTTGGTATACAGGCGGAAGTAGTTCTGGAAGGTGGTCGAAGCCAGGGTCTGGCTCTCGGCCTGGATGTTCAGGTTCTCTTTGGCTTCGATGGCCTGGTGCAGGCCTTCGGACAGACGACGGCCCGGCATGGTACGGCCGGTGTGCTCGTCGATCAGCAGCACCTGGCCGTCCTGGACAATGTATTCGATGTTGCGGTGGAACAGCTTGTGCGCGCGCAGGCCGGCGTAGACGTGGGTCAGCAGGCTCAGGTTATGCGCCGAGTACAGGCTCTCGCCCTCGGCCAGCAGGCCGGACTGGGTGAGCATCTCTTCGATGAACTGGTGACCGGCTTCGTTCAGCTCGACCTGACGGCTCTTCTCGTCGATGGTGAAGTGGCCTTCCTGGGTAACCTGGCCTTCGACCTCTTCTATGTGCTGGGTAAGGCGCGGGATCAGACGGTTGATCTCGATGTACAGCTTGGAGCTGTCCTCGGCCTGACCGGAGATGATCAGCGGGGTACGCGCTTCGTCGATGAGGATGGAGTCAACTTCGTCGATCACGGCGAAGTTCAGTTCACGCTGGAACTTCTCGTCCTGGCTGAACGCCATGTTGTCGCGCAGGTAGTCGAAACCGAATTCGTTGTTGGTGCCGTAGGTGATGTCGGCCGCGTAGGCGGCGCGCTTTTCTTCCGGCGGCTGGAAGGCCGAGACGATGCCGACCGACAGGCCGAGGAACTCGTAAAGCGGGCGCATCCAGTTGGCGTCGCGGCGGGCCAGGTAGTCGTTGACGGTGACCACGTGCACGCCCTTGCCGGACAATGCATTGAGGTACACGGCCAGGGTACCGACCAAGGTCTTGCCTTCACCGGTACGCATTTCTGCGATCATGCCCTCGTGCAGGGTCATGCCACCGATCAGCTGCACGTCGAAGTGGCGCATGCCCATCACGCGCTTGCCGGCCTCACGAGCCACGGCGAAGGCTTCAGGCAGCAACTGGTCCAGTGTCTCGCCTTTGGCCAGGCGCTCCTTGAACTCTGCGGTCTTGCCCCGCAGTTGCTCGTCGGAGAGGGCCACCATCTTCTCTTCGAGAGCATTGACGATGTTCACCGTCTTGAGCATGCGTTTGACTTCACGCTCGTTCTTGCTTCCAAAAAGTTTCTTTAACAAAGGCGCAAACATATCGGCAGGATCTTCCACACGTAGGGATGGAGGGCGGCCCCATGAGTCGCCCGTGCAGCCCTGAGGCCGCATGCGAACGAGCATTCTACCCGGAAACGATGGTGAGGAAAGTGGTGGATTTCCACGATGCTTGTACAGCGTTTTGGCGGGGGCTTGTTTTAGATAGGGGCATTTTCCTTGAGTTCAAGGTTCGGGAAGATGAAACGTATCGAGAATGAGTCTTGTCTTTTGTTATCTGTGCCGACCTCTTCGCGGGTAAACCCGCTTCCACAGGATCATCTGCACACTAAGGCAGTGCCGTACCTGTGGGAGCGGGTTCACCCGCGAAGAGGCCAGTGCAGGCTGTGGAGATGTTAGACTGCGGACCATGTAACCTCATGCGTACCCCCATGGCCTACAAACCCTCCCCCGCCCAGCCGCCCTCGGCCCTGCTTCGCCAGGTACGCCCACTGCGCCTGCTGCTGAACCAGGCCGAACGCCTGGAACACCTGCAGCGTCTGCTGGAAAGCCAGTTGCAACCGGCTGCCCGCGAGCACTGCCATGTGGCGTCGTGGCGCGATGGCACATTGTTGCTGGTGGTAACCGACGGCCACTGGGCAACCCGCCTGCGCTATCAGCAGAAACGCCTGATGTCGGCATTACAGGCCATGGAAGCGTTCGCCAACCTCAGACGCATCCTGTACAAGGTCCAGCCCCCGCTGGTGCCAGCCAAGCGTGGTGGCCATGCTGCGGAACTGTCCAATAACGCAGCCGAAAGCCTGCTCGATACGGCCGAGGGCATCACTGACCCAAGGCTGCGCGCAGCACTGGAACGATTGGCAGCCCACGCCCGGGACAAACCATAAAAAAGGCCACCCGAAGGTGGCCTCAATGAACTAGAGAGTGTTCGAACTTACACGGCCGCAACAGGGCGCATGTACGAGATCGGTGCCGTACTGGCATCTTCGAAGGTGACCACTTCCCAGGCATCGGTTTCGGCAATCAGCTTGCGCAGCAGCTGGTTGTTCAGCGCGTGGCCGGACTTGTAGCCCTTGAACTCGCCGATCAGGCTGTTGCCCAGCAGATAAAGGTCGCCAATGGCGTCGAGGATCTTGTGCTTGACGAATTCGTCATCGGAACGAAGGCCGTCTTCGTTGAGCACACCGGTCTCGTCGACCACGATGGCGTTCTCGACACTGCCACCCAGCGCAAGGTTGTGCTTGCGCAGGTACTCGATGTCACGCATGAAGCCGAAAGTACGGGCGCGGCTGACTTCCTTCACGAACGAGGTGCTGGAAAAATCGACGACCGCACTCTGGGTCTGGCCCTTGAGGACCGGATGATCGAAGTCGATCTCGAAGCTCACCTTGAAACCGTCGAAAGGCAGGAAAGTGGCGCGCTTGTCGCCCTCTTCCACGGTTACCTCACGCAGGATGCGGATGAACTTCTTGGCTGCGTCCTGTTCTTCCAGGCCGGCAGACTGAATCAGGAATACAAAGGGTCCGGCGCTGCCATCCATGATCGGCACTTCCGAGGCGGAGAGCTCGACGTAGGCGTTATCGATGCCCAGGCCCGCCATGGCGGAGAGCAGGTGCTCGACCGTATCGACCTTGACGTCACCGTTGACCAGCGTCGTCGACATGGTTGTCTCGCCGACGTTGGCCGCACGCGCCGGGATTTCGACCACAGGGTCGAGGTCGGCGCGGCGGAAGACGATGCCGGTGTCAACAGGTGCAGGCTTGAGGGTCAGGTAAACCTTCTCCCCGGAGTGCAGACCGACACCTGTGGCACGGATGGTATTCTTCAGGGTGCGTTGTTTAATCATGGCATTGGCCGCTTCAGCGCAAATTGCGAACAGGTATCAACAAAGGCTGGGGATGATAACAGACCCAACCTTTGATGAATACCAATCACCTTTATACCCCTGATAAATTCCATTAATCAGCCTGACGACGCAGGAATGCCGGGATATCGAGGTAGTCCAGGTCATCCTGAGGGTTCAGTTTAGCGGCCGCAGCAGCACCTGCATGGGCCTGGTTGCGCATTACGGTCGGGCGCTCCAGGTCACGGTAGTTGACCGCAGGCTGCTCCTGGCGTACCGGCGCCGGGTTGGAAGCCTCGTATGCCTGCTGCGCAGTCTGCAGGGTGTTGTCGACCACCTTCACAGGCTTCTCGATGCGCGCGCCCAGGCCGGTGGCCACTACGGTCACGTGCAACTCGTCACGCATGTCCGGGTCGATCACGGTGCCGACCTTGACCATGGCGTGGTCGGAGGCGAAGGCTTCGATGATGCTACCCACGTCGGAGTACTCGCCCAGCGACAGGTCAGGGCCTGCGGTGATGTTCACCAGAATGCCGCGGGCGCCCTGCAGGTTGACGTCTTCCAGCAGTGGGTTGCGGATCGCTGCTTCGGTGGCTTCACGCGCACGGTTCGGGCCGCTGGCGCAACCAGTACCCATCATGGCCATGCCCATTTCACCCATCACGGTACGCACGTCGGCGAAGTCGACGTTGATCATGCCCGGACGCTTGATGATATCGGAGATACCGCGCACGGCACCGGCCAGTACGTCGTCAGCCTTGGCGAAGGCGGACAGCAGGCTGGCATCCTTGCCCAGGATGGTCAGCAGCTTCTCGTTGGGAATGGTGATCAACGAGTCGACGCTTTCGGCCAGCATGCGGATGCCTTCATCGGCGATCTGCATGCGCTTGCGGCCTTCGAACGGGAACGGACGGGTCACCACGGCAACAGTGAGAATGCCCATTTCCTTGGCCACTTCGGCGATGATCGGCGCTGCACCGGTACCGGTACCACCACCCATGCCAGTGGTGATGAACACCATGTTGGTGCCCTGCAGCACTTCAGCGATGCGCTCACGGTCTTCCAGCGCGGCCTGGCGGCCGACTTCCGGATTGGCACCAGCACCCAGGCCCTTGGTCACGCCAGTGCCCAATTGCAGGATGGTGCGCGCGCCAATGTTTTTCAGCGCCTGGGCATCGGTGTTGGCGCAGATGAACTCCACGCCCTCGATGCTGCTCTTGACCATGTGGTTCACGGCGTTGCCGCCACCACCGCCAACACCGATCACTTTGATGACCGGGCTTTGCGGGACGTTGTCTACGAGCTCGAACATTTTCCCTCTCCTTACAGTTCTCTAGTTGTCGCGCCTACCACTACTGCTTTGAAACTTAGAAATTGCCCTGGACCCAGCGCTTGAAGCGTTCAAGCACTGGAGCCTTCGGTTCATCGCCATAGCTGTTGTTGCTGCTGTTGCCGGTCAGGGGCAGGTCTTCGGTCTGCTTCTGCAGGCCGTAGGTGAGCAAGCCCACACCGGTGGAATAGATCGGGTTGCGAACCACGTCGCTGAGCCCCCGAACGCTGTGCGGCACGCCCAGGCGTACCGGCATGTGGAAGATTTCCTCGGCCAGTTCCACGGCGCCTTCCATCTTGGCGGTGCCGCCGGTAAGGACGATGCCGGCCGGCACCAGGTCCTCGTAGCCGCTGCGGCGCAGTTCGGCCTGGATCAGGGTAAAGAGCTCGTCGTAACGTGGCTCCACCACCTCGGCCAGGGCCTGGCGCGACAGCTCGCGCGGTGGGCGATCACCCACGCTCGGCACCTTGATGGTCTCGCCGGCGCCAGCCAGTTTGGCCAGGGCGCAGGCGTAGCGGATCTTGATTTCTTCGGCGTACTGGGTCGGGGTACGCAGGGCCATGGCGATGTCGTTGGTCACCTGGTCGCCGGCAATCGGGATCACCGCGGTGTGACGAATCGCGCCCTCGGTGAAGATGGCGATGTCGGTAGTGCCACCACCGATGTCCACCAGGCACACGCCCAGCTCTTTTTCATCGTCGGTCAGTACCGAGTAGGCCGAGGCCAGCTGCTCGAGGATGATGTCGTCGATTTCCAGGCCGCAGCGGCGTACGCATTTCTCGATGTTCTGCGCCGCGTTGACCGCGCAAGTGACCACGTGGACCTTGGCTTCCAGACGCACGCCAGACATGCCCAGCGGCTCGCGCACGCCTTCCTGGTTGTCGATCACGTAATCCTGCGGCAGGGTGTGCAGCACGCGCTGGTCGGCCGGGATGGCCACGGCCTGGGCGGCGTCGAGTACGCGCTCCAGGTCGGCCAGGCTGACCTCGCGGTCGCGGATGGCGACGATGCCGTGGGAGTTCAGGCTGCGAATGTGATTGCCGGCCACGCCGACGAAGGCCGAGTGGATGCGGCAGCCGGCCATCAGCTGCGCTTCTTCCACGGCGCGCTGGATCGACTGCACGGTGGACTCGATGTTCACCACCACGCCTTTTTTCAGGCCGCGGGACGGATGGGTACCGATCCCGACGATTTCCAGGGTGCCGTCCTCGCCCACTTCACCCACCAGCGCCACCACCTTGGAGGTGCCGATGTCCAGCCCGACGATCATTTTGCCGCTATGCGCGTTTGCCATGGTCCTGCCTCTCTCTAATTCTTCGCAACGGCGGGTTGGGCCGTCGTCGGTGCAATCGGTTCCCGCCAACCAACGGCAAGTCCGTTGGAGTAACGCAGATCAATGCGGGCGATAGTGCTGATCTGGTCTTTGAGTGTCTTGTCGTAAATGGCAATGAAACGGCGCATCTTCTCCACCAGATGGTCGCGCCCCAGCAGCAGCTCGATGCCCGGCCCGGCGCTGCTCGCGCCCGTGGTCAGGAACCAGCTGCCTCGCTCGCGCAGCTCCAGGCGAGCGATGGAAAAGCCCAGGGGGCGCAGCATCTGGCTCAATACCTGATACTGCTGCATCACTTGTTGCTGAGCACGCTGCGGCCCGGCCAGCTGCGGCAGGTGCTCGTAGTTGGCCAGTTCGCGCGGGGTGAAAGCCTGACCCTGGTTGTTGAGCAAGGCTTCGTCACCCCAGCGCGCCACCGGCAACTGTTCTTCCAGGCGGATCACCACCTCATCGGGCCACACCCGGCGCACTTCGGCATGGGCAATCCACGGCATCTGCTCGAGCTCTGCGCGCATCGCCGGCAGGTCGACGCTGAAGAAGCTCGCTGCCACGTAGGGCGCGATACGCTGCTGCACCGACTGTTGGCTGATGTAGCTGAGATCGCCCTGCACATCGATCTTGGTGATCGGCCGGTCGGCGTACGGCATCAGGCGAATGGCGCCCTCGTAGGCGCCGAACCCGGCTGCCACCAGGACCACCGGCCACAGCAGACGCTTCAGGCCACCCAAGCTTGGCCGCGGCAGGCGCGCCGATACGGGCTCGTCGGCCACCAGCCGGCTGGCACCACGCGGTACCGGCTTGCTTCGGCCGGTAACGGGTTGCTGCTGACGTATCATCGCGCCTTGCATGGTCGTTAACCTCGCGTCGCCACGCTCTCGGCCAGGATCGCCAGCACCAGTTGCTGGAAGTCCAGGCCGGCCGCGCGGGCCGCCATGGGCACCAGGCTATGGTCGGTCATGCCGGGTGCGGTGTTGACTTCGAGCAGCCAGAACCGGCCCTGCTCGTCCTGCATCACGTCCAGCCGCCCCCAACCTTCGATACCGATGGCATCGCAGGCACGCGCGGTCAGGTCGATCAGTTCCTGTTCCTTGACGCTGTCCAGGCCGCACGGAATGCGATACTGGGTATCGTTGGCGATGTACTTGGCGTCGTAGTCGTAGAACACGTGTGGCGTACCCAGGGCGATCGGCGGCAGCACCTGGCCGCGCAATACCGCGACGGTGAACTCCGGCCCGTGGATCCACTGCTCCACCAGTACCTGGGAATCGTATTTAGCTGCGTCCTGCCAGGCGGCGACCAGTTCCTGGGCGCTGTTCACCTTGGCCATGCCGATGCTGGAACCTTCATGGGCGGGTTTGACGATAAGCGGGAAGCCCAGTTCCGTACTGGCCTGCAAACAATCGCTTTCGCTGGCCAGCACCGCGTGGCGCGGGGTCGGAATGCCCAGGCTCTGCCACACCTGCTTGGTGCGCAGCTTGTCCATGGCCAGTGCCGAGGCAAGGATGCCACTGCCGGTGTAGGGGATACCCAGGCACTCCAACAGGCCCTGCATGCTGCCGTCCTCGCCGCCACGGCCGTGGAGGATGATGAAGGCGCGGTCGATCTTCTCGCTTTGCAGGCGATCGAGCAGGTCGTCACCCACGTCGATGGCGACCACGTCGACACCGGCGGTGGTCAGCGCGTCGATCACTGCGGCACCGGACTTGAGCGACACTTCGCGCTCGGCGCTCTTGCCGCCGTACAGCACTGCGACGCGGCCGAACGCCTTGACATCCAGGGTCGAGTGCAGCTTGTCGTAGGCGCTGGTCATTTCGACTTCTCCTGCTTGGCGCCAGCGAACAGCGGGCTTTTCATCAATTGAGGGGCCAGGCCGCCGACATCACCGGCACCCTGGCAGATCAGGATGTCGCCAGCGCGCAGCAGTGGCTTGACCACTGGCGCCAGGTCGACGCCACGCTCGATGTAGATCGGGTCCAGCTTGCCGCGCTGGCGGATGCTATGGCACAGCTGGCGGCTGTCGGCACCGGGGATCGGCTCTTCTCCGGCCGGGTAGACTTCCATCAGCAGCAGCACGTTGGCATCGCCCAGCACCTGGACGAAATCGTCGTACAGGTCGCGGGTACGGCTGTAGCGGTGCGGCTGGTAGACGATCACCAGGCGACGGCTTGGCCAACCGCCGCGCACGGCCTGGATCACCGCAGCCACTTCGGTCGGGTGGTGGCCGTAGTCGTCGACCAGCATCACGCTGCCGCCTTCGACCGGCAGTTCGCCGTACACCTGGAAGCGGCGGCCAACGCCCTGGAAGCCGGACAGGCCCTGAACGATGGCTTCGTCAGTGATGCCTTCGTCGGTGGCGATGGCAATGGTGGCCAAGGCGTTGAGCACGTTGTGGTTGCCGGGCATGTTCACCGACACCTCCAGCGGCTCGCGGTCGCGGCGCAGCACGGTGAAGTGGGTCTGCATGCCCATCTGGCGCACGTTGATGGCGCGGATGTCGGCCTCGTCGCTGAAGCCATAGGTCACGGTCGGGCGCTTGACCTGTGGCAGGATCTCGCGCACTACCGGGTCATCCAGGCACATCACGGCCAGGCCGTAGAACGGCAGGTTGTGCAGGAACTCGACGAAGGTCTTCTTCAGCTTGTTGAAGTCACCTTCGTAGGTCGCCATGTGGTCGGCGTCGATGTTGGTGACCACGGCAACCATTGGCTGCAAGTGCAGGAAGCTGGCATCGCTCTCGTCCGCTTCGGCAATCAGGTAGCGGCTGGTACCCAGCTGGGCATTGGTGCCGGCAGCGGTCAGGCGCCCACCGATGACGAAGGTCGGGTCCAGGCCGCCTGCGGCGAACACCGAGGCCAGCAGGCTGGTGGTGGTGGTCTTGCCGTGGGTGCCGGCAACGGCCACGCCATGGCGGTAGCGCATCAGCTCGGCGAGCATCTCGGCACGCGGCACCACCGGAATGCGCCGCTCGAGGGCGGTGGCGACTTCCGGGTTGGCCGGGTTGATGGCGCTGGACACCACCAGCACATCGGCGGTGGCGGCGTTCTCGGCGCGGTGGCCGACGAATATCTCGGCGCCGAACGATTCCAGGCGCTCGGTGACCGGCGAGGCCTTCAGGTCGGAACCGGACACTTCATAGCCCAGGTTCAGCAACACTTCGGCAATGCCGCACATGCCCACGCCGCCGATACCGACGAAGTGGATACGGCGGATACGGCCCATCTTCGGCTGGGGCATGGCTTTCTGGCTCTCAACCATGGGCCACCTCCAGGCAGATATCGACCACGGTGCTGGTTGCGGCAGGTTTGGCCAGGCGCCGTGCGGTGCCTGCCATGACGTTGAGTTTCTCGGGTTGCATCAGCACCTCGTTCAGGCGTTCAGCGAGCTGCGCTGCGCCAGTTGTCGCTTGTGGCATCAGGAAGGCTGCGCCTTCCCGGGCCAGATATTGGGCATTGTGGGTCTGGTGGTCGTCGATCGCATGGGGCAACGGCACCAGCATCGAAGGCAGGCCCGCTGCCGCCAGCTCGCTGACGGTCAAGGCGCCGGCCCGGCACACGACAATGTCGGCCCAGCCATAGGCCTGGGCCATGTCCTTGATGAAGGGCTCTACCTGAGCTTCGACGCCCGCCTCGCGATAACGCTCGGCGGTGACCGGCGCATGTTGCTTGCCGGCTTGGTGGAATACCTCTGGCCGCAGCGCAGCGGGCACTTCGGACAGGGCCTTAGGCAACAATTTGTTCAATGGTTCCGAACCCAGGCTGCCGCCCATCACCAGCAGTCGCGCACGGCGCTCGGCCAGGGGCGCGCGCAGGGTATCCATGAACAATTCCGGGCGCACCGGGTTACCGGTGGTGCGCAGTTTGTCGCTGGCGGCGAAGGTGGCCGGGAAGGCTTCGCACACACGCGCAGCCAGCGGCAGCAGCAGGCGGTTGGTGGTACCGGCGCGGGCGTTCTGCTCGTGGATCACCAGCGGTACACCGCACAGGCGTGCGGCCACGCCGCCGGGGCCGGTCACATAGCCACCGAAGCCGACCACGCATACCGGCTTGAGCTCACGCACGATACGCCGCGCCTGCAGTACGGCCTTGACCAGGGTGAACGGCGCCTTGAGCAAAGACAGCTTGCTCTTGCCGCGCAGGCCGCTGACCTGGATCAGGTGCAGCGGCAGGCCGGCCTGGGGCACCAGTTCGTTCTCGATACCACGCGGGGTGCCCAGCCAGTGCACGCTGTAACCGCGCGCCTGGAATTCACGGGCGCAGGCCAGGGCCGGGAACACGTGGCCCCCGGTACCGCCCGCCATGATCAGTACGTTCTTGCCGTCAGCGGCCATGATTGGTCTCCTCGGCAAAATCGCTTTCGCTGAATTCGTGTTCCTCACTGCCCAGGTGCGTGCGGCTTTCCCACTCGATTCGCAGCAACAGGCCCACGCAGGCACAGCAGATCACCAGCGAGCTGCCCCCGTAGCTGAGGAACGGCAGGGTCAGGCCCTTGGTCGGCAGCAGGCCGACGTTCACACCGATGTTGATCAGGAACTGGCCGATCCAGAGGAAAGCCAGGCCGAAGGCAACATAAGCGGCAAAGAACTGCTTGGCTTTTTCGGCCCACAGGCCGATGTACAGGGCACGCACAGTCACGAATACGAACAGCGCGATAGTCAGCAGCGAGCCGACCACGCCGAGTTCTTCGGCCAGTACCGAAAACACGAAGTCGGTGTGCGCTTCAGGCAGGTAGAACTGCTTCTGCACGCTGTTGCCAAGGCCAACGCCCAGCCACTCGCCACGGCCGAAGGCAATCAGCGCCTGGGTCAGCTGGTAGCCCGAGCCGAACTGGTCGGACCACGGGTCGGTAAAGGTAATCAGGCGCGCCATCCGGTAAGGCTGCGCCTGTACCAGGACGAACACCGCGACCACCGCCAGCACCACCATCAGGCTGAAGCGGAACAGCCCCACGCCGCCGAGGAACAGCATGGCCGCCGCCGCGCCCATCATTACCACGGTGGCACCGAAGTCCGGCTCCATCAGCAGCAGGGCGGCCATGGGCAGCAGCACGATGAACGGCTTGAAGAAGCCCATCCAGGTTTCGCGTACCTCGGTCTGCCGGCGCACCAGGTAGCCGGCCAGGTAGATGACCACGAACACCTTGGCGATTTCCGAAGGCTGCACGTTGAAGAAGCTGAAGCCGATCCAGCGCATGGACCCGTTCACTTCGCGGCCGATACCCGGTACCAGCACCAGTACCAACAGGCCGAAGGCACCCAGCAACATCAGGAAGCCCATGCGCTGCCAGGTGGCGATCGGCACCAGCATGGTGGCGCCACAGGCGACCAGGCCGAGGAACACGTACACCAGGTGACGGAACATGTGGTAAAGAGGGTTGCCCGACTGCACCGCAGCCACCTCCGAAGACGCCGAGGTGATCATCACCAGGCCCAGGCCCAGCAATGCCAGGCAGCCAGCGAGCATCGCGAAGTCCAGATCGATGCCACGGCCGCTGATCAGCGGCGACGGATAGGGCTTGAGGATGCCAAAGATCATGCAAGGCCTCCCGCTGCCTGGGCGAACAGGCGCCCGCGTTCTTCGAAGTTCTTGAACATGTCGAGGCTGGCGCACGCCGGCGACAGCAGTACTGCATCACCCGCCTGGGCCAGTTCGGCGCATTGCTGCACGGCGTCGTCGAGGGTCTTGACGCGGACCAGTTGCACGCCATCGCCCAGGGCTTCGGCCAGGCGCTCGGCATCACGGCCGAGCAGCACCACGGCGCGACAGAAGCGCTTGACCGGTTCGCGCAGCGCGGCGAAGTCGGCGCCCTTGCCATCGCCACCGGCGATCAGCACCAGCTTGCCTTCGATGTCGGCACCCAGGCCTTCGATGGCGGCCAGGGCAGCACCGACGTTGGTGGCCTTGGAATCGTCGTACCAGTTCACACCATTGCGCTCGCGCACCCACTGGCAACGGTGGGCCAGGCCGCCGAACTCGCGCAGCGCCTCGAGCATCGGCTCGAACGCCAGGCCGGCAGCATGCCCCAGGGCCAGCGCCGCCAAGGCGTTGCTCTGGTTGTGGGCACCGCGAATCTTCAGCTCACGTGCAGGCATCAGCGTCTCGAACTCGAACGCCAGGTATTTCTCGCCGTCCACTTCGCGCAGGCCGAAGGCCTTGAAGTCCGGCTGATTCAGGCCGAAGGTCCAGCATGGGCGGCCTTCCACCGGCAGCGGTCGGCTCAGGGCGTCCTGGCGGTTGACCACGACCTGGCGGGCACCACGGAAGATCCGGTGCTTGGCCAGGTGGTAGGCCGGCAGGCCGCTGTAGCGGTCCATGTGGTCTTCGCTGATGTTCAGCACGGTAGCCACTTCGGCGTTGAGCTGGTCGGTGGTTTCCAGCTGGAAGCTGGACAGTTCCAGCACGTACAGCTCGACGTCATCGGCCAGCAGGTCCAGCGCCGGGGTACCGAGGTTGCCGCCCACCGCCACGCGCTTGCCAGCCTTGGCGGCCATTTCGCCGACCAGGGTGGTTACCGTGCTCTTGGCGTTGGAGCCGCTGATGGCGATGATCGGGGCCTTGGCGTTGCGGGCGAACAGTTCGATGTCACCGGACAGCTTCACGCCACGTGCGGCCGCCTGCTGCAAGGCCGGGGTGGCCAGGGCCAGGCCAGGGCTGACGTACAGCTCGTTGGCGCGGCACAGGAAGTCCACGTCCAGTTCACCACAGCGCACTTCCACCTGCGGGTAATCACGGCGCAGGGTGTCCAGTTCCGGCGGTTGCTCGCGGGTGTCGGCGACCGCAAAGGCAATGCCCCGGCTCGCCAGGAAGCGAACCAGGGACATGCCGCTCTTGCCGAGGCCGACAACGATGCGGAATTGGTCGGAAGCGATCAGGGACACGCTCATCTACCTCAGTTTCAGGGTGGCAAGGCCGACCAGCACCAGGATCACGGTGATGATCCAGAAGCGGACGATCACCCGTGGCTCTGGCCAGCCCTTGAGTTCAAAGTGGTGGTGGATAGGCGCCATGCGGAACACGCGCTTGCCGGTCAGCTTGAAGGAGGCAACCTGGATCACCACCGACAGGGTTTCCATGACGAACACGCCACCCATGATGAACAGCACGATTTCCTGGCGGACGATCACGGCGATGGTGCCCAGCGCGGCGCCCAGGGCCAGCGCGCCGACGTCACCCATGAATACCTGCGCCGGGTAGGTGTTGAACCACAGGAAGCCCAGCCCGGCACCGATCAGCGCGCCGCAGAACACGATCAGCTCGCCCGAACCTGGCACATAAGGGATCAGCAGGTATTCGGCGAACTTCACGTTGCCCGACAGGTAGCAGAAGATGCCCAGGGCGCCGCCGACCATCACCGTCGGCATGATCGCCAGGCCGTCGAGGCCGTCGGTGAGGTTGACCGCGTTGCTCGAACCGACAATGACGAAGTAGGTCAGCACGACGAAGCCGATGCCCAGCGGAATGGTGACATCCTTGATGAACGGCAGGATCAGCGTGGTTTCGACGCTGGTCGGCGCGGTCTTGTACAGGAAGATGGCTGCAGCCAGGCCGAACACCGACTGCCAGAAGTACTTCCAGCGGCTTGGAAGGCCGCGCGAATTCTTTTCGATCACCTTGCGGTAGTCATCGACCCAGCCGATGGCACCGAATGCCAGGGTAACGATCAGCACCACCCACACGTAGCGGTTGGTCAGGTCGGCCCACAGCAGGGTGCTGACGGCAATGGCGGACAGGATCAGCGCCCCACCCATGGTCGGGGTGCCGGACTTGGACAGGTGCGATTGCGGGCCATCGTTACGTACGGCCTGGCCGATCTGGCGGATTTGCAGGGTACGGATCATCCACGGCCCCAGCCACAGCGCCAGGGACAACGCGGTCAGCACACCCAGAATCCCGCGCAGGGACAGGTACTGGAAGACCGCGAAGCCTTTGTGGAACTGTTGCAGATACTCGGCCAACAGCAGCAGCATTAATGTTTCTCCCCGCTGGCACCGCACAATGCCGCCACGACGTTTTCCATCGCAGCGCTGCGCGAGCCCTTGATCAAGATAGTGGTGTCGCTGGCATTCTCGGCGCCAACCGCGTCGATAAGCTCAGCTTGAGTAGCGAAATGGCGACCATTGGCGCCGAACGCCTTGACCGCGTATGTCATGTTGGAACCCACTGCATACAGGGCGTCGACCTTGCCACGCGCGTAGTCACCCACCTGACGGTGGCCTTCTTCCGCCCATTGCCCCAGTTCGCCGATATCTCCAAGCACCAGGACGGTGCGTCCGGAAAAGCCGGCGAGTATATCAATGGCCGCGCACATGGAGGTGGGATTTGCGTTGTAACTGTCGTCGATCACACGCACGCCGTTCGGCGCGATCTGCGCCACGGTACGGCCCTTGACCGGCTGCACGGCAGCCAGGCCGGCAGCGATGCCGCTCAGGGTCAGACCAACGGCATGGGCAGCAGCGGCGGCAGCAAGGGCGTTGCTGACGTTGTGCTCACCAAGCACATTGAGCTGCACGTCTACCACTCCACCAGCGCCATGCAGCTTGAACGACGGGCAACCACGCGCATCGCGACCGATGTCGCTGGCATGGAAATCGGCCTTTGCATTGCTGCGGGCGAAGCTGAAGACCTTGTGCGTGCCGGCGCGTGCCTTCCAGATATCAAAGGCCTTGTCGTCCAGGTTGAGGATGGCGATACCACCCTCGCCCAGGCCTTCGAGGATCTCGCCCTTGGCTTCGACGATCTTTTCCGGGCCGCCGAACTCGCCAACATGGGCGGTACCGGCGTTGTTGATGATGACCACCTGGGGCTGGGTCAGGCCGACGGTGTAGCGGATCTCGCCAATGCGCGAGGCACCCAGCTCGATCACCGCGGCGCTGTGCTCGGGGGCGATCTCCAGCAGGGTCAGCGGCGCACCGAGGTCGTTGTTCAGGTTGCCGCGGGTGGCGTGCACAAGGCCACGGGTGCGCAGAATGCTGGCGAGCATTTCCTTGACCGTGGTCTTGCCGCTGGAACCGGTGATGGCCACCACCGGCTTGTCGAAGGCAGCACGGTTCAGCGCGCCAAGCTGGCCGAGGGCCAGGCGGCAATCGGCGACCAGCAACTGCGGCAGGTCGACATCGGCCACTTCACGCTCGACCAGGGCCGCGACAGCGCCCTTGGTCTTAACGTCGGCAAGGTAGTCGTGGCCATCGAAGCGCGGGCCGGCCAGGGCGACGAACAGTTGCCCGGCGCCAACGCTGCGGCTGTCGATACTGACGCCAGTGAAGGTGGCATCGGCACCGACTTGTTGACCACCCAGCGTTCTGGTCAGCTGGCTGAGTGACATCGGCTTAAGCATGTGGAGCCTCCCAGGCTGCAAGTGCCTTTTCGGCCTCGGTCAAATCGGAGAAGTCATGGCGCTCGCCATTGATCTCCTGGTAATCCTCGTGCCCCTTGCCGGCCAGCACGATCACATCATTGGCAGCGGCAGTGGCGATCAGGTGTGCGATGGCTTCGCCACGACCGGCAACGAACTCGACCTCGGCAGGCCTGGCGAAACCGGGACGGATGTCATCGAAAATGCGCAGCGGGTCTTCGGTACGAGGGTTGTCGTCGGTGACCAGCACGCGATCGGCCAGGCGCTCGGCCACTTCGGCCATCAGCGGGCGCTTGCCGCGATCTCGGTCGCCGCCGCAGCCGAACAGGCAAAGCAGCTTGCCGTGCGCGTGCGGGCGCAGGGCTTCGAGCACTTTCTCCAGGGCGTCCGGAGTATGCGCGTAGTCGACCACCACCAGCGGCTTGTCGCCCCCACCCAGGCGCTGCATGCGGCCGATCGGCCCCTGCAGCTGCGGGGTGACCTTCAGGATTTCGTCCAGCGCATAGTCCAGCGCCAACAGGGTCGCCACGGCGGCGAGCATGTTGCTCAGGTTGAAGCGGCCCAACAACTGGCTGCGCAGGGTACGTTCGCCCTGGGCGGTGACCAGGGTGGCCCGCACGCCATCGTCATTGAACACGGCTTCACGACAGTACAGCGAGGCCTCCGAGTTCTCCAGGCTGTAGCTGAGCAACCGGGTCTCGATATGGTCGACACTCGGGCGGCGGGCAAAATCGGCGGCCAGGCGGCGGCCGAAATCGTCATCCAGGTTGACCACCTGGCAGCGCAGGCTCGGCCAGGCGAACAGCTTGGCCTTGGCGGCCTCGTAGGCCTCCATGCTGCCGTGGTAGTCCAGGTGGTCGCGGGACAGGTTGGTCATGACCGCGATGTCGAATTCCAGCGCGGCGACCCGGCCCTGCTCCAGGGCATGGGAGGAAACCTCCATGGCCACGGCCTTGGCGCCACCTTTCTTGAGGTCGTTGAGGGTCGACTGCACGGCGATCGGGTCGGGCGTGGTCAGGCGGCCACTCTGCAGCTCACCATAGAAGCCGGTACCCAGGGTGCCGATCAGGCCGCAACGCTGGCCAAGCAAGTCCAGCGCCTGGGCCACCAGCTGGGTAACGCTGGTCTTGCCGTTGGTACCGGTCACACCCACCAGATTCAGCTGGCGGCTCGGTTCGCCATAGAAGCGACCTGCGATATCCGAAAGCTGGGCGATCAGGCCCTTGACCGGGATGAGCGGCACATCGGTGATCGGCAGGACCCTGGCGCCCTGCTCTTCGTAGGCCACGGCGGCGGCACCACGGGCCAGGGCATCGGCGATATGCTCGCGGCCATCGACCTTGGTGCCCGGCACGGCCAGGAACAGATCACCCGGGCGCACATTGCGGCTGTCCAGGGTCAGTTCACGGATCAGCGGGTCACGGCTGGCGTGAGCGAAAAGCTTGCTCAATGGCATTGTCATCATCCACGCCCTCCCTTGGCTGTTGCTGCTGCATTGACTTGCGATTGTTCGACGGGTGCTGGTGGCGGCAGGTTGTCTGGCGGCACGTTCATCAGGCGCAGGGTGCCGGACATGACCTTGCTGAACACCGGCGCCGAAACCAGGCCACCGAAGTAGCCGCCCTTGCCTGGTTCGTCGATGACCACGACGATGGCGTAGCGCGGGTCGCTCATCGGCCCGAAGCCGGCGAACAGCGAGCGGTAGGCGTTTTCGGTGTAGCCCTTGGAGCCCACGGTGGCTTTACGCGCGGTACCGGACTTGCCGGCCACGTGGTAGAACGGCACCTGGGCGCGGAACACGCCACGTGGCGCTTCAATCACCTGTTGCAGCATGCCCTGGACGGTTTCGGCGGTTTCCTTCGGAATGGCCTGCACGGCTTCCGGGGCCTTGTCGACCTTGAGGATCGACAACGGCACCATCTTGCCGTCGTTGGCCAGCGCCGCGTAGGCATGCACCAGCTGCAGGGCGGTCACCGACACGCCATAGCCATAGGACAGGGTCGCGGTCTCGGCCTTGCGCCACTCGCGGTGGTTGGGCAGGTTGCCGACGCGCTCGCCGGGGAAGCCAAGGCCGGTGTACTGGCCCAGGCCGACCTGGGACATGACCCGGTAGATGGCCTCGCCGCCGATGTCGAAGGCGATCTTGCTCATGCCCACGTTACTGGAGTTGATCAGGATACCGGTCAGGTCGAGGATCGGCCCCTCGCTCCGGGACACGTCCTTGATGGTGTAGCGTCCGATCTGCAGGCTGCCCGGATACACCTCGACCTTGTCGGTCGGCTTCCAGCGGCCACTTTCCAGCGCCGCGCTCATGGAGATCGGCTTGACCGTGGAGCCCGGCTCGAACACGTCGATGATCGCGCGGTTACGCATGGCGGCCGGGAACATGCTGCGGCGGTTGTTGGGGTTGTAGGTCGGCTGGTTGACCATGGCCAGGACCTCACCGGTCTTGACGTCCATGATCACCAGGCTACCGGCCTTGGCGTCCTGTTCGGCAATGGCGTTGCGCAGCTCGCGGGTGGCCAGGTACTGCAGGCGCAGGTCTATCGACAACGCCAAGGTCTTCCCGGCCTTGGCGTTCTTGGTTACCTGGATGTCCTTGATCAGCCGACCGCGCCGGTCCTTGATCACCTGCCGCTTGCCGGGTACGCCGGCCAGCCACTCGTCATAGGCCAGCTCCACTCCTTCGCGACCGTGATCGTCGAGGTCGGTGAAGCCGACCATGTGCGCGGTGACATCACCGGCCGGGTAGAAGCGACGGAACTCTTCCAGGCCGTAAACGCCCGGCACCTTCAGGTCGAGTACATGCTGGCCCTGCTCCGGGGTCAGGCCGCGAACCAGGTAGATGAACTCCTTGTTGGCCTGCTGGGTCAGGCGCTCGGCCAACTGCTGCGGGTTCTGCCCCAGTGCTGCGGCCAGCTGTGGCCAGCGGTCTTTGGAGGCCTGCATTTCCTTTGGGTTGGCCCACAAGGTGGTGACCGGGGTACTGACTGCCAGCGGTTCACCATTACGGTCGGTGATCAGCCCGCGGTGAGCCGGAATAGGGATGTGACGCAGACTGCGCGCATCGCCCTGGCCCTTGAGGAAGTCACGGTCGACCACCTGCAGGTCGATGATGCGCCAGCAGATGGCACCGACCATCAGCGCCAGCAAGCCGATCACCACGCGGAAGCGCCATGGGTAGAGTGCGCCTTCGAGCTTCATCATGGCGCCACCATCCGTACTTCGTCAGCCGAAGGTACGCGCATCTTCAGTTGCTCGGAGGCCAGGTTTTCGATGCGGCTGGCGGCGGTCCAGGTGCTTTGCTCGAGGATCAGCCGGCCCCACTCGGCCTGGGCCTTGTCGCGCTCGTTCAACTCGCCGTAAAGGGTGTTGAGCAACTGACGGTTCCAGTGCGCGCTGTAGGATACGGCGATGGCCGAAATCAGCACGGCAACGAACAGCAGAAGCATCAGGAAGCTTCCGCCTGGCAAGGGTTTGGCAAACAGCCTGCTCACCGCAGCTTCTCCGCCACCCGCATCACGGCGCTGCGCGCCCGCGGATTGGCTTTGAGCTCAGCTTCGGAGGCGAACTGGGCCTTGCCGATGAGCTTGATTTTCGGCTCGAAGGCCTTGTGCTGAACCGGCAGGTTGCGTGGCAGGTTGTCGGCCTCGCCCTTGACCAGCTTGCGCATGAACAGCTTGACGATACGGTCTTCCAGCGAGTGGAAACTGATGACTGCCAGGCGGCCACCCACTTCCAGCGCATTGATCGCGGCCTCGAGGCCTGCCTCCAGATCACCGAGTTCGTTGTTGACGTGGATGCGCAGCCCCTGGAAGGCGCGGGTCGCTGGGTTCTTGCCCTTCTCCCATGCCGGGTTGGCCACCTTCAGCACCTCGGCGAGGTCGCTGGTGCGGGTGAACGGTTGCTGTTCACGGCGCTGCACCACGGCGCGGGCCATGCGCTTGGCGAAACGCTCTTCGCCGTATTCCTTGAACACGCGGGCGATTTCTTCTTCAGGTGCAGTGGCGATGAACTCGGCGGCGCTGATGCCCTGATCCGGGTTCATGCGCATGTCCAGCGGGCCATCATTGAGGAAGCTGAAGCCACGCTCGGGGTCATCCAGCTGCGGCGAGGAAACGCCCAGGTCCAGCAATACGCCGCTGACCTTGCCATCCAGGCCGCGCTCAGCCACTTCCGAGCCCAGCTCGGCAAAGCTGCGCTGCACAATGACAAAGCGGCCGTCTTCGGCCGCCAGCGCTTGCCCCGTGGCAATCGCCTGTGGATCTTTGTCGAAACCCAGCAGCCGCCCTTGCGGCCCGAGTTTGCTGAGAATCAGCCGGCTGTGCCCGCCACGGCCGAAAGTGCCGTCCAGATAGCAACCGTCGGCGCGCAGGGCCAATGCCTCGACAGCTTCGTCGAGCAGGACGGTAATGTGGTTGAAGCCGCTATCTATGGTCACAGGATCAGGTCACGCAATTCGTCGGGCATGGCGCCCGGTTGTTGAATAGCTGCAAGGTCGGCTGCCGAAACCGCGTTCCAGGCATCTTCATCCCACAGCTGGAATTTGTTCAGTTGCCCCACCAGCATCGCCTTCTTGTCGAGCTTGGCGTACTCACGCAGACGGGGCGGCACCAGGAAACGCCCGCTGCCATCGAGCTCCAGGTCAACCGCATTACCGATCAGCAAACGCTGCAGGCGGCGGTTTTCCTCACGCAACGATGGCAAGGCACGCAACTTGGCTTCTATCTGTTCCCACTCATCGAGGGGATAAACACACAAGCAGGGGTCAACGGCGTCGATGGTCACGATCAGCTGACCATTGCAACGCGAATCGAGCTCGTCACGGTACCGGCTCGGCATGGCGAGACGGCCCTTGGCATCGAGGCTGACGGCGTTGGCTCCGCGGAACACGGCTGCGATTCCCCACAATGTTAGCTTTTTTGTGCCAGAAAACCCACTTCATCCCACTTTCTGCCACTTGCGCACACTATAGGAATCCGCCCGCAGCACCGTCAAGGCACGTTCGGAAGGAAAAGCCTTACAGGACCGAGATTTAGCGCAATAAAGGAATGCGGAAGGACTACCGAGGGGAAAAAAACACGAGAAAAATCAAACCCACGCAAGCGGATGGAGTTCAAAGTTAAAGTGATTTATTAAGAGTAAGATTTTTTCGGTATTACCAGAGGGCATCTGCTATCGAATAAAGCAGGGAGGGAAAGGTGGAGAGTCGATCTGTAAGCCGGGTTTTGTCGAGGACAGTCATTCCTCTACGACGGCCATCGCTGGACGCCTCTAGCAACCTACCCGGTTCCGACGCGGGCCACGCCTGATGGAACCCTATTTGGTCTTGCTCCGAGTGGGGTTTACCTAGCCACGAACTGTTGCCAGCCGTGCGGTGCGCTCTTACCGCACCTTTTCACCCTTACCGGCACCGAAGTGCTTAGGCGGTTATTTTCTGTGGCACTTTCCGTAGGCTCGCGCCTCCCAGGCGTTACCTGGCACTCTGCCCTATGGAGCCCGGACTTTCCTCCCCCTGCTGTTGCGGAACAAAAGCAGGCAGCGACTGTCCGATCGACTCTCCGCCGCCAAGATTAACGGCACGCGCGCCCGAGAACAAGCAATACCGACATCTATATCAATTTGCCACTACTCGGCTTTCTGCTTTTCCAGAGCAAGTTGATAGAGCAGGTTCTTGCGCACCCCGGTAATTTCCGCAGCCAGCGCCGCTGCCCGCTTGAGCGGCAACTCGGCCAGCAGCAGGTCGAGTACCCGCTGCGCTTCGGCACTGATTGCCTGCTCGCCCTCCGGCGCACTCCAGCCACCGACCAGCACCACGCACTCACCACGCTGCTGATTGCTGTCACCGGCAACGAACGCGCGCAGCTCGGCCAGGGGCAGGCCCTTGAGGGTCTCGAAGGTCTTGGTCAGCTCGCGCGCCAAAAGCGCCGGGCGCTCTCCACCGAACACCGCCTCCATGTCCTCGAGGCATTCCAGAATACGGTGCGGGGCCTCATAGAAGATCAGCGTGCGCGGCTCTTCCTTTACTTGCTCCAGGCGCGCCCGGCGCCCCGCTGCCTTGGCCGGCAGGAAGCCTTCGAAGATGAAGCGGTCCGAAGGCAGGCCGGCCGCCGACAGCGCGGCGATCAGAGCGCAGGCGCCCGGCACCGGCACCACGTTCACACCCGCAGCCCGCGCCTGGCGAACCAGGTGGTACCCCGGGTCGGAAATCAGCGGCGTGCCGGCATCGGAGACCAACGCCACATTTTCGCCCGCCAGCAACTTGGTGAGAAAACGACCGCCCTCATCACGCTCGTTGTGCTCATGGCAGGCTGCCAGCGGCGTGTCGATGCCGAAGTGCTGCAACAGGCGGATCGAGTGACGAGTATCTTCCGCCGCGATCAGGGCCACGTCCGCCAGCACCTTCAGCGCCCGGGCACTCATGTCGTCGAGGTTGCCGATGGGGGTTGCGACCACATACAGCGTCCCCACGGTGGATTTCGAAGCCCCTGCCACATCAGTCACTGCGCACACCTGTCGTTCGGATCAAAGGCGCCATTGTAGCCCGAGCGCCTGCAACAGGGCGCAAAGAACTTCGCCGACGACCGATGGCAGGCCACCTATAGTGAAGGATCGACACGGCAACATCGCGCCCCGGCCAGCGCTTGGGTACAATTGCCGGCCAACTTGATCGAGTAACAGGACCTTTACATGATCGCTTGCCTGCGGCTGTTCACAGCCCTCTGCCTTGCCGCCCTGCTGGCAGCCTGCGCCAGCTCGCCCTCATCCAGCCTGGGCGAGCTGCCGCGCACCCCGGACGCCAGCATCGAGCAACTGCTCGAAAAGGCGGCGTCCAGCAAGTCCGCGGAAGACGCCGCGCTGCTGCGCCTGAGCGCAGCCGACCTGGCCTACAAGCAGAAGGACTTCCCACGCGCCGCACGCATTCTCGAGCTGGTGCCGCTGGAAACGCTCAAGCCGGCCCAGCAAGTGTTCGCCAGCACCCTCGGTGCCGAGCTGGCCATGAGCCGCAACCAGCCCAAGGCTGCCCTGACCGCCCTGGCCCACCCCAGCCTGCAGCGCGTCGCCGAACTGCCGGAAGACCAACAAGCACGCACCTACAGCGTGCACGCGGCCGCCCTCGAAGCCGATGGCCAGACCCTGGCCGCCGCGCAACAGCGCGTGCTGCTGGCTCCGCTGCTCAGCGGCCAGGCCGCCAGCGCCAACAATGACGCCATCTGGGCCTTGGTCGCCTCGCTGCCGGCAGAGCAATTGCAGCAGCCTGGCAACGACCAGACCCTTGCAGGCTGGACCAGCCTGGCCTTCGCGGTAAAAAGTGCCGGCACCCTGGAGCAGCAGCAAGCGGCTATCGACGCCTGGGTCAAACAGCACCCTGACCACCCGGCCGCCCAGCAACTGCCGCTGGCACTGACCAAGCTCAAGGAACTGGCCAGCCAGCCGCTGACCAAGATTGCCCTGCTGCTGCCCCAGGAAGGCCCACTGGCTGGTGTTGCCCGCGCCCTGCGTGACGGCTTCATGGCTGCGCACTTCCAGGCTCAGCAAGCCGGCCAGCAGGCGCCAGCCGTGCAGGTATTCGACAGTTCGCGCATCGGCTCGCTCGACGACTTCTATCGCCAGGCACAGGCCGCAGGCGTACAGCTGGTCATCGGCCCGCTGGAGAAACCGCTGGTCAAGCAACTGGCTGCCAAGCCACAACTACCGATCACCACCCTGGCCCTGAATTACGCCGACGCCGGCCAGAAGGCGCCGCCGCAACTGTTCCAGTTCGGCCTGGCTGCCGAAGACGAAGCCCGTGAAGTGGCCCGCCGCGCCCGCGCCGATGGCATGGTCCGCGCCGTGGCCCTGGTGCCGAGCGGCGAATGGGGCGACCGCGTGCTTGCCGCCTTCCGCCAGGACTGGGAAGGCAACGGTGGCACCCTGCTCGCCGCCGAGCGCATCGCCCAGCCGGTTGCACTGGCACAGCAGATTGCCGACCTGTTCCAGCTGCGCCAGAGCGAAGGCCGCGCCAAGAGCTTGCAGAGCACGGTAGGCGGCAGCATCGCCGCACAGCCGTCGCGCCGCCAGGACATCGACTTCATCTTCCTCGCCTCGACCCCGCAACAGGCGCAGCAGATCAAGCCGACCCTGAACTTCCAATACGCCGGTGACGTACCGGTCTACGCCACCTCCAACCTGTACAGTGCCAGTGGTGACGTCAACCAGTACAAAGACATGAACGGTATCCGCTTCTGCGAAACCCCGTGGCTGCTCGATACCAGCAACAGCCTGCGCCAGCAGGTCGTGCAGCAGTGGCCGCAAGCCGCCGGCAGCCTGGGCCGCTTGTATGCCATGGGCGTCGACGCTTACAGCCTGGCGCCGCGCCTGGGCCAGCTGAAAGCGCTGCCGGACAATCGCGTACTGGGCCTTTCGGGCAGCCTGAGCATGAACGCCAACCAGCGTGTCGAGCGCCAGCTGCCTTGGGCCGAGTTCGTCGGCGGCCAGGTCCAGCGCCTGCCTGATACCGCTCGCTGATGGCAGCAGCGTCGCCTACCAGCGCCGGCCAGGCAGCGGAAACCCAGGCCCTTGAGTACCTTCAAGGGCAGGGCCTGCAACTGCTGGCGCGCAACTGGCGATGCAAAGGCGGTGAGCTTGATCTGGTCATGCTCGACGCCGATACAGTAGTATTCGTCGAAGTCCGCTACCGGTTGCACGCCGGCTTCGGTGGCGCCCTCGGCAGTATCGACGGGCGCAAGCAGAAACGGTTGGTGCTTGCCGCCAGCCTGTTCTTGCAGAAGGAGCCCCACTGGGGCAACCACCCTTGCCGCTTCGACGTAGTCGCCCTGCAGGGCAGCCACCATGCAGGCAGACCGCTTCAATGGCTGAAAAACGCCTTCGAATGCTGAACCCACTCCGTTTTTTTGCTCTATGTTTCGCGGGCTGGTCGTTGTTGCGCGTAGCAAAGGCCACCGCCCCACTTAAGGTCACCAGATGGACATGCAATCCCGAATTCGCCGGCTGTTCCAGGCCAGCATCGATACCAAGCAACAGGCAATGGACATCCTGGCACCGCACATCGAGCAGGCCAGCCTGGTCATGGTCAATGCACTGCTCAACGAGGGCAAGATGCTCGCCTGCGGCAACGGCGGCTCGGCTGGCGATGCCCAGCACTTTTCCTCGGAGCTGCTCAACCGCTTCGAGCGCGAACGCCCGAGCCTGCCGGCCATTGCGCTGACCACCGACAGCTCCACCCTGACCTCGATCGCCAATGACTACAGCTACAACGAAGTCTTTTCCAAGCAGATCCGCGCGCTGGGCCAGCCCGGTGACGTTCTGCTGGCGATCTCTACCAGCGGCAACTCGGCCAACGTGATCCAGGCGATCCAGGCCGCACATGACCGTGAAATGATTGTCGTAGCATTGACTGGTCGCGACGGCGGCGGCATGGCTTCGTTGCTGCTGCCCGAAGACGTGGAAATCCGCGTGCCTTCGACGGTTACCGCGCGTATCCAGGAAGTCCACCTGCTGGCGATCCACTGCCTGTGTGATCTGATCGACAGCCAACTGTTCGGGAGTGAAGAATGACCCCTATGCGCCTCGGCCTTATGGCCCTGACCCTGTGCCTGAGCGTCACTGGTTGCAGCTCGGTACTGACCTCTACCCGCAATTCGCCGATCGAGGACGATCGCGGCACTCGCACCATCGGCAGCAAGATCGACGACTCGCTGATCGAAACCAAGGCCTCGGTCAACATCGCCAAAGCCAGCCCTGACCTGGACAAAGGTTCGCACATCGTTGTCAGCAGCTACAACGGCATCGTTCTGCTGGCCGGCCAGACCCCGCGCGCCGACCTCAAGAGCCTTGCCGAGCAGACTGCCAGCCAGGTACAGCGGGTCAAGAAAGTGCACAACGAGCTGCAGGTAATGCAGCCCTCCTCCATCCTGGCCCGCAACAACGACGCCTGGCTGACTACCAAGATCAAAGCCCAGATGCTGACCGACAATGCCGTGCCAAGCTCGCGTATCAAGGTGATTACCGAGAACGGCATCGTCTACCTGCTCGGCCTGGTGACCCAGCAGGAGGCCAACTCGGCCACGGCCGTGGTACAGGGCGTGTCGGGTGTGCAGAAGATCGTCAAGCTGTTCGAGTACATCGACTGATTCACTGATTGCCTGCGTCGGCCTCTTCGCGGGTAAACCCGCCCCCACAGGGATCTCACAGCTTTCAAGGCTTGTTGTATTCCTGTGTGGGAGCGGCTTTACCCGCGAAAAGGCCAGCACAGGCGACAACACTGCCCCACCTTTCAGAAATCCAGGAAACACCGCATGAAAAAGCTTCTGCTGCCCGCCCTGCTGTTCGGCACTTTCGCCACCTTGGCCGGCTGCTCCACCCCAAGCCTGATCACCCTCAACGATGGCCGTGAAATCCAGGCCGTCGACGCACCGAAGTTCGACCGCGACGCCGGCTTCTACGAGTTCCAGCAACTCGACGGCAAGCGTACCCGCATCAACAAGGATCAGGTACGCACCATCAGCGACCTGTAAGCCAGGGTTGGCAGCAACAAAAAAGGCGATCCGGTTGGATCGCCTTTTTTGTTACTTGACCACTTTCAGGCTTGGTCGACCAGTCGGGCGTGGCGGCTGGCCACCACCTTCTGGCGGGCCATTGTCGTCCGGCTGCACATCATCATCTTCCGGCTCATCGTCATCCATCACGGGCGGCTCCAGTTCGAAGACCATACCTTGGCCATTTTCGCGGGCGTAGATACCCAGAATGGCGCCAACCGGCACGAACAGCGAGTGAGCCACGCCACCGAAGCGGCCCTCGAAGCTGACCGCGTCGTTGTCCATGTGCAGGCTGCGCACGGCGCTTGGCGAGATGTTCAACACGATCTGGCCATCACTGGCGAAACCGTCCGGCACCTGTACCTTTGGGAATTCGGCATTGACCAGCATATGGGGCGTGCAATCGTTGTCGACGATCCACTCGTACAGTGCTCGAACCAGATAGGGGCGACTGGAGTTCATCAACGGCTCCTTAAAGCTTGCGCATTTCACGTTCTACGGAGGACAGGCTCGCCTGGAAAGGCTCGCGGGCGAACTGCCGCTCCATGTAATCCAGCAGCGGCTTGGCTTGCCGCGGCAGCTCGATGCCCAACACTGGCAACCGCCAGAGTATGGGCAATAGACAACAATCGACCAGGCTTTGCTCCTCACTCATGAAGCAGGCGAATTCGCCGAACAACGGCGAAACCCCGGTCAGGCTCTCACGCAATTCCTTGCGCGCTTCGGCTCGGGCAGCCTCGCTGCTGCGCGAGTCGAGCACGGTATCGGCCAGGGAGCACCAGTCACGCTGGATGCGATGCATCAGCAAGCGGCTGTTGCCCCGCGCAACCGGGTACACCGGCATCAGCGGCGGATGCGGATAACGCTCCTCGAGGTATTCCATCACCACGGTCGATTCATACAGCGCCAGGTCACGGTCGACCAGGGTCGGCACGCTGCCGTAAGGGTTCACCTCGGCCAGCTTGGGCGGCAGGCGGCTGGGGTCGACATCGATGACCTGCACGCTGATACCCTTCTCGGCCAGCACAAGGCGTACCCGATGAGAATAGTGATCAGCGGGGTCGGAATAGCAGGCTAACCTGTTGGTTGCGCCCATGTAGCGCCTCCTCGCACGGGATGCTTGTGAAACTGTAAATGAAAACGCGCCCGTGGTGACCTGGCAGATCTGCCAGGCCACCACGGGCGCGTTCAACAACCAGAAACTACTGCGTGATCAGTGCACGTCCTTCCAGTATTCACGCTTGAGCAAGTAGGCGAATACGAAGAAGAAAGCCAGATACAGCAACACGTAGGTACCGATGCGCTGGCTTTCCAGTTTGACCGGGTTGGCCGAATAGGCCAGGAAGGTCACCAGGTTCTTGACCTTCTCGTCGAACTGCTCGGTCGTCAGGGTACCGGAATTCGGTGTAATGGTCAGCTGGTCGCACGCTTCATGGGTGATCGGGGTGCCGGTCAATGGGTCGAATTGCTTCTTGCCATCGGCCACGGTCTGCACCTGTTTGCAGCCGATGTGCTGGTTGCCCTGCAGGCCAACCAGTACGTTGGGCATGCCGACGTTCGGGAACACCTTGTTGTTTACCCCATAAGGCCGCGACGGGTCCTCATAGAAACTGCGCAGGTATGTGTACAGCCAGTCGGTGCCACGCACCCGGGCTACCAGGGTCAGGTCGGGTGGTGCAGCGCCGAACCAGGTCTTGGCGTCACTGGGTTTCATGCCGATTTGCATGTGGTCACCGATCTTGGCACCGGTGAACACCAGCTTCTCGAGCATCAGCTCGTGGGGGATGCCCAAGTCATCAGCCACCCGCTCGTAACGCTGGAACTTGGCACTGTGGCAGCCCATGCAATAGTTGGCAAAAGTACGCGCACCGTCCTGCATGGCGGCCTTGTCGGTCAGGTCGATGTCGACCTTGTCCAGCTCCAGGCCCGTTTCGGCCGCAAAGGAAAAGGCAGGCATCACTGCCAGCAAAAATACTGCAATCAACTTTTTCATCAGCCAGTCACCCTTTCCGGAACCGGTTTGGTCTTCTCGAGCCTTGTGTAGAACGGCATAAGCAGGAAGTAGGCGAAGTACAACACCGTGCACACCTGCGAAAGCAAGGTACGCCCAGGTGTCGGTGCCAGTACGCCCAGCACGCCGAGGATGACGAAGGCCACGCAGAACACCAGCAGGAAGAGCTTGCTGATCCAGCCCTTGTAGCGCATGGAACGCACCGGGCTGCGGTCGAGCCAGGGCAGTACGAACAGCACGGCAATGGCCGCACCCATGGCGATGACGCCCATCAGCTTGTCAGGCACCGCACGCAGGATCGCGTAAAACGGTGTGAAGTACCACACAGGCGCAATGTGCTCCGGGGTCTTGAAGGCGTTGGCCTGCTCGAAGTTAGGCTTCTCCAGGAAGTAGCCGCCCATTTCCGGGAAGAAGAACACCACGGCGCAGAACACGAACAGGAATACCACCACGCCGACAATGTCCTTGACGGTGTAGTACGGGTGGAACGGGATGCCATCCAGCGGGATACCGTTTTCGTCCTTTTTCTTCTTGATGTCGACGCCATCGGGGTTGTTCGAACCCACTTCGTGCAGGGCGAGGATGTGCAGCACCACCAGGCCGAGAATCACGATCGGCAGGGCGACCACGTGCAGGGCGAAGAAGCGGTTCAGGGTGATGCCCGAGATCAGGTAGTCACCGCGAATCCACTGGGTGAGGTCGCCACCGATCACCGGAATGGCGCCGAACAGCGAGATGATCACCTGGGCTCCCCAGTACGACATCTGGCCCCACGGCAGCAGGTAGCCCATGAAGGCTTCGGCCATCAGCGCCAGGTAGATCAGCATGCCGAACAGCCACACCAGTTCACGCGGCTTCTGGTAGGAGCCGTAGAGCAGGCCGCGGAACATGTGCAGGTAGACCACGATGAAGAACGCAGATGCACCGGTGGAGTGCAGGTAGCGCAGGATCCAGCCGTATTCCACGTCACGCATGATGTACTCGACCGAGGCGAACGCCTCTTCCGCCGAGGGCGTGAAGCTCATGGTCAGCCAAACACCAGTGACGATCTGATTGACCAGCACCAGCAGCGCCAGGGAGCCGAAGAAGTAGAGGAAGTTGAAGTTCTTGGGCGCGTAATACTTGCTCAGGTGGTCTTCCCACATCTTGGTGGCGGGGAAGCGAGCATCAATCCAGTCCATGAACTTGCTCATCATGCGTTCTCCTGGTCAACGCCGATGACGACGATCTCGTCCGACTCGTAAGAGTGCGGTGGCACGGGCAGGTTGAGAGGCGCCGGCTGCGACTTGTAGACACGGCCGGCCAGATCATAGTGGGAGCCGTGACACGGGCAGAAATAGCCACCGACCCATTTCGGGCCAAGATCGGCAGGTGCGACTTCCGGGCGGAAGGTGGGCGAGCAACCCAGGTGTGTGCACAGGCCGACGAGAATGAGGATTTCCGGCTTGATCGAACGAACCTGCGGATCGACGTAGGTGGGCTGTACCGAGGCCTTGGACTCGGGGTCAGCCAGGTCGCCAACGACCTTTTTCAGGTTACCGAGGATCTCGTCCGTTCGCCGCACGATGAACACCGGCTGGCCACGCCACTCGGCCACCATCTGCTGCCCGGCCTCGACCTTGGCGATATTGACCTTCACCGGTGCACCCGCGGCTTTCGCCTTGGCACTGGGAAACCATGACCCCACGAACGGTACCGCAGCCCCCACTGCCCCCGCTGCCCCGACTACAGATGTCGCGGCTACGAGGAAGCGGCGCCGGCCTGCGTTGACGCCGTCATTGCTCATTCAGTCCTCTCCCATCAGCTTGCTTGGCCTGTTGAACCAGACCCTGTACTTAGGTTGTGTCAGTGGCGCTAAAAATTGGTCGCCATGGTAAGAAACAAATCCACACACTGACAAGGTGAATACCCCAGCCATGGGGCACTACCCGCGCTTTGCTTGATCTGCGTCTATGCGACAAGTGGTCACTGACATGCTGACAGGTTAGTCCAAGACATAAAAAAAGCCCGGTTCCAAGGAACCGGGCTTTTTTCGACTGCCGAAGCGGTATTAACGCTTGGAGTACTGAGGACGCTTACGCGCTTTACGCAGACCCACTTTCTTACGCTCGACTTCACGAGCGTCGCGGGTGACGTAGCCAGCACGACGCAGAGCGCCACGCAGGGTTTCGTCGTATTCCATCAGAGCGCGGGTGATACCGTGACGGATCGCACCGGCCTGACCGCTGACACCACCACCGGAAACGGTGACGTAGATGTCGAACTTCTCGACGGTTTCGGTCAGCTCGAGTGGCTGACGAACAACCATGCGAGCGGTTTCGCGACCGAAGAACACGTCCAGAGAACGGTTGTTGATGGAAATGTTACCAGTACCCGGACGCAGGAATACGCGAGCGGTTGCGGTCTTGCGACGGCCAGTGCCGTAGTTTTGAGTCGCCGACATAATGAACTATCCCGTTAGATCTTCAGTTCTTGAGGCTGCTGAGCAGTGTGTGGGTGAGCAGCACCCGCGTACACTTTCAGCTTGCGGTACATGTCGCGACCCAGCGGGTTCTTCGGCAGCATGCCTTTGACCGCAGTTTCGATAACACGCTCAGGGGCCTTGGCGATCAACTTCTCGAAGTTGATTTCCTTGATACCGCCCGGGAAACCGGAGTGGGAGTAGTACATCTTGTCGGAAGACTTGGCACCAGTCACACGAACCTGCTCGGCGTTGATGACGACGATGTAGTCGCCGGTGTCAACGTGAGGGGTGTATTCTGGCTTGTGTTTGCCACGCAGACGGCTAGCGATTTCGGTAGCCAGACGACCCAGGGTCTGGCCAGCGGCGTCGACTACGAACCACTCGCGCTTTACTGTTTCCGGTTTAGCAGTAAAAGTTTTCATTCTCTAAAGCCTCAGAGGCCGCCCAGCGAAAAATAGACGGCGAATCTTACTGGATAGTGCACAGCTTGCCAAGGGCAAGCGCGCAGCCGAACGCTGACGCTTTTGGGGGCTCGGGTCAGGCACGCCAATGTTCGACGGGGTTCTTCCTGTGTGGTGGTGCATCACTTCCGCCACACGGAGAGGGGCCGAATTATCCAGATTGCGCGAAAAATTTCAACCTGCTTTGATGGGCTTCTTTGTCAAGGAGTGTCTATCCGATGGAATACCGCCAGCTCGGCCGTACCGACCTCAATGTCAGCGCCCTGTGCCTGGGCACCATGACCTGGGGCGAGCAGAACGTCCAGCCCGAGGCCTTCGAACAGATTGCCCGAGCCAAGGCCGCCGGGGTCAACTTCATAGACACCGCCGAGATGTACCCGGTGCCGCCCCGCCCCGAAACCTACGCCGCCACCGAGCGCATCATCGGCAACTGGTTCCGTGACAATGGCGATCGCGACGCCTGGGTGCTGGCCAGCAAGGTCGCCGGTCCCGGCAATGGCATCAGCCACATCCGCGACGGCCAGCTCAAGCACAACCGCCAGCACATCGTCTCCGCGCTGGACGAGAGCCTAAAGCGCCTGCAGACCGACCGCATCGACCTGTACCAGCTGCACTGGCCCGAGCGCAGCACCAACTTCTTCGGCAAGCTGGGCTACCAGCACCTGCCACAGGACCACTTCACCCCGCTGGAAGAAACCCTCGAAGTGCTCGACGAGCAGGTGCGCGCGGGCAAGATCCGCCACATCGGCCTGTCCAACGAAACGCCATGGGGCACCATGAAGTTCCTGCAACTGGCCGAAAGCCGCGGCTGGCCGCGAGCGGTGTCGATCCAGAACCCGTACAACCTGCTCAACCGCAGCTTCGAGGTAGGCCTTGCAGAAGTGGCCATCCGCGAACAGTGCGGCCTGCTGGCCTATTCGCCGCTGGCGTTCGGCATGCTTTCCGGCAAATACGAGAACGGCGCACGCCCGGAAAACGCGCGCCTGACCTTGTTCAGCCGCTTTGCCCGCTACTCCAACCCACAGACCGTGGCTGCCTGCAGCCGCTATGTGCGACTAGCCCGCGAGCACGGCCTGGATCCGGCGCAGATGGCTCTGGCATTCGTCACCCGGCAGCCGTTCGTGACCAGCAACATCATTGGTGCGACCAGCCTCGAGCAACTGGACAGCAACCTTGCCAGCCTCGAGCTGAACCTCAGTGATGAACTACTGGCGGCGATCGAGGCAATTCACCAGGAGCAACCGAACCCAGCGCCTTGAGCCGGACCCTGTGCCCACTTCAAGGCCTGTGGGGCACCTGCAGGAGCAGCCTTGTGCTGCGAAGAGGCCATTGCTTGCGCAGGCAATCTTCAGCCCGGCCTCTTCGCAGCAAGGCTGCTCCTACAGGTTGGCACTCACCCTCTCTTGCACAGGCTAGACACAATCGCCAAAAAATAAGACGATCCAGCCGGTGATTGACCACTCTACCCTATAAGAACAATGACAATGATGTTTACCCAACCCTCCGCGTCGCTGCGGCGCGTCAGCATCCTGGCCATTGACAAGGTGTTCGCTTCGACCTTGATGCAGGCCAAGGATTTCTTCCACCTCGCCAGCTTGCGCTACAGCAAGCAGCTGGGCCTGGGCCTTCAGCCCATGTTCGAGATCCGCCTGGTAAGCCCGGACGGCCAGCCCGTGGACAGCTTCAGCAATGTGCAGCTGCCAGTCGAAGGCGGCCTGGACGACGCCGATGTGATCATCCTCCCGGCCTTCTGGGACGACTTCGACAACCTGCTGCAACGTTATCCACAGGTGCTGCCGTGGCTGCGTGAACAGCATGCCCGTGGCGCTGTGCTGTGCGCCGAGGCCAGTGGCGTGTTCTGGTTGGCAGAGTCCGGCCTGCTCGACGGCAAGGAAGCAACCACCTACTGGCGCTTCTTCAACAGCTTTGCCGAACGCTTTCCGAAGATCCGGCTGAACCAGGACAAGCACCTGACCGACGCGGACAACCTGTACTGCGCCGGCGGCACCACCTCGGCCTGCGACCTGTACATCTACCTGATCGAACGCTTCTGTGGGGCCAACGTGGCCCGCGCCGTATCCCGCGACATCCTCTACGAAGTGCAGCGCAACTACACCCCCGGGCGCATGGGCTTTGGCGGGCAGAAGCTGCACCAGGACCTGATCATCCTGCAGATCCAGCACTGGCTGGAAGAACACTTCGCAGACAAGTTCCGCTTCGAGGACGTGGCCCGCAACCACGGCATGAGCATTCGTAATTTCATGCGCCGCTTCCAGGGCGCGACGGGTGACAAGCCGCTGCACTACCTGCAACGGCTACGGATCGAGACGGCCAAGGGCTTGTTGTCGAGTACGCGCAAGAGCATCAAGACCATCAGCTATGAGGTCGGATATGACGATGCCAGTTTCTTTGCGCGGCTGTTCCGCCAGCATACCGAGCTGTCGCCGAACCAGTATCGGCAACAGTTCATGCAAGAGGCTTGAGGCGAATGGGGCCGCTTTGCGGCCCCGGGAATGTCAAGGCTTGTGCGCCCGCGCCAGGAACTCGTGAGACTGCATTTCCAGCAAGCGGCTCAGGGTACGCTGGAACTCGAACGCCAGGCGCCCACCGGTATACAGGTCCTTCAGCTCCACTTCGGCCGAGATGATCAGCTTGACGTTGCGGTCGTAGAACTCGTCCACCATGTTGATGAAGCGGCGGGCGATGTCGTCGGTAGTGACGCCCATCTGCTCCACGTTGCTCAACAGCACGGCATGGAAAATCTTGCCCAGTTCGATGTAGTCGTTCTGGCTGCGGGGGCCGTCGCACAGGGCGCGGAAGTCGAACCAGGCCACGTCGTCACAGGTAAGCAGGGCATTGATCGGGCGATTCTCGATCATCAGCACGTCGTTCTCGACCGCCTGGGTGCATTCAGGGGTCAGCGCCTTGAAGCTTGCGCGCAGGCTCTGGTGCGCAGCCTCATCGAGCGGGTAATGGTACAACTCGGCCTGCTCCAGGTGACGCAGGCGGTAGTCGACCCCGCTGTCGACGTTCACCACATCGGTGTACTGCTTGATCATGGCAATGGCCGGCAGGAAGCGCGCGCGCTGCAGGCCGTCCTTGTACAGGCCGTCCGGCACGATGTTGGAAGTAGCCACCAGCGATACGCCGTTCTTGAACAACTCTTCCATCAGGGTGCCGAGGATCATCGCGTCGGTAATGTCCGACACGAAAAATTCATCGAAGCAGATCACCTTGGCTTCTTCACTGAAGCGCTTGGCAATGATGGTCAGCGGGTTCTTCTCGCCCTTGAGGGTTTTCATTTCCTCGTGCACGCGCTTCATGAAGCGGTGGAAGTGCGTACGCATCTTCTGCTTGAACGGCAGCGCCTCGAAGAAGGTATCGACCAGGTAAGTCTTGCCGCGCCCTACCCCACCCCAGAAGTACAGGCCCTTGACCGGGGTCTGCTCCTTCTTGCCGAACAGCTTGCCGAACACGCCCGGCTTGTTGTTCTGCGCGTGCACCAGGTCGTCGTACAGGCGCTGCAGGTGACGCACCGCAGTTTCCTGCGCCGCGTCATGGAAGAAGTCGGGACGTTTCAGATCTGCTTGATATCGTTCTAGGGGCGTCATGATTCGTTAGCGAGGCAACAAAAAACGGGCCGTCACTGTAGCGACAGGCCCGCTTAATGGCAATCAGACTTGCGTCAATATGCCTCATCCAGACCAACTAAGTGCTGGATGGCACCAGCTTTGCCGGTGTTCGCGGGTAAACCCGCTCCTACAGGCGAAATGCCTCAGTCCGGTTGAGGCGCAAGCGCTGCACGCAGGCTTTCGATGGCTGAATCACGGGCTTCGGCGCTGTCGAACTGCGGCCCGTCGGCAACTTGTTCGCCGTTCAGCCACAGGCCGAAGCCCAGGCCTTCGACGCGCACATCCGCCTCGCCACCTTGCTGCAACTGCTTGCTAACGGCGCCGGCGCTCTTGCCGTCGGCGAAACTGCGCGAAAGCAGCAGTTGTTCACCGTCAGCGGCCAGCAGGCGGAAGCGGAAGCTGCCGTCTTCATCGCGGAAGCTGACGAAACGCGCGCTCTTGGCGGCCTTTTTCTTCACTTCGGTGCTGGCCTGCACGCTGCTGCGGAACGAACGCAGGCCAACGGCCTCGCGCAGCTGCTCGAGGAACGGCGTGGCGATCTTGCGGGCTTTGGCGGCACCGGCCAGCAGGATATCTTCCAGGTCCGCCGGGCGGGCGATCAGCTGATGGTAGTACTCGCGATTCTCGGCCAACTGGCCGTCCAGCAGCTGGAACAGGCGCTGCTTGGCCTCCCCCCAACCCAGGCCCTGTAGCAGCTCTTCACGGAACTCGGCGCACTGCGCCGGCGTCGAGAAGGCCTGGTACAGGGTGAACAGATGCGCGTTGTCCGGGTCTTTCGCTTCGCCAGGCGCACGCGAGTCGGTGACGATGCGCGAGATGGCGTCTTTCATTTCCTTGGCGCTGGTGAACAGCGGGATGGTGTTGTCGTAGCTCTTGGACATCTTGCGCCCGTCCAGGCCCGGCAGGGTCGCCACGCTCTCCTCGATCACCGCTTCCGGCAGGGCGAAGAAGTCCTTGCCCTGGCCGAACAGGTGGTTGAAACGCTGGCCAATGTCGCGGGCCATTTCCACGTGCTGGATCTGGTCACGGCCGACCGGCACCTTGTTGGCGTTGAACATCAGGATGTCCGCGGCCATGAGCACCGGGTAGCTGTACAGGCCCATGGTCACGCCGGCATCCGGGTCTTCGCCGTTTTCCAGGTTCTTGTCCACCGAGGCCTTGTAGGCGTGCGCGCGGTTGAGCAGGCCCTTGGCGCTGACGCAGGTCAGCAGCCAGGTCAGCTCGGGGATTTCCGGGATATCGGACTGGCGGTAGAAGGTGACCTTGTCCGGATCGAGACCACCGGCCAGCCAAGTGGCGGCGATTTCCAGGCGCGAACGCTGGATGCGCAGCGGGTCGTCGCACTTGATCAGGGCGTGGTAGTCGGCCAGGAAGTAGAACGAGTCGACACCGGGCTGCTGGCTGGCACGGATCGCCGGGCGGATGGCGCCGGCGTAGTTGCCCAGGTGCGGAGTGCCGGTGGTGGTGATACCGGTAAGAATGCGCGTGGTCATGGGTGTTCGCTTATTCAGGCTTGGCTCAGTTCGAAAGGCGCGGCAGCAGCAGATCCTTCAGATCGGTCAGCTTGCCATGGAAGAAGTGTCCGCATTCTGCCACTTTCAGCAGCTCATGGGGGCGCGACAGGCTGTCGGACCAATCGTAAACCAGCTGCGGCGCGACGACTTCGTCGGCGTCCGGCTGCACCACGGTAATCGGGCAGCGCTGCGGCAAGGGGAATTCCGCCGTCAGGCGCATGACCGCCGGGGCGATCATGAACAGCTGCTGCAGCTCTACCCCGGCGGCCTCCAGGCGGCCGGCCAGGCTGGTGGCGACGAAGCCACCGAACGAGAAGCCCATCAGCACCAGCGGCAGGCCCAGATGCTTTTCGCGCAGCCAGGCCGCAGCGGCCTCGGCATCGTCCACCTCGCCAGCGCCCATGTCATGGGTGCCGGCGCTCTGCCCGACGCCACGATAGTTGAACCGCAATGTCACGTAACCGGCATCACGGGCAGTGCGTTGCAGGGTCGAGACCACCTTGTTGAGCATGGTGCCGCCCTGGACAGGGTTGGGGTGGCAGATCAGCACCGCACCACGTGCGTTGGCCACATCCAGATACAAGGCTTCCAGCTGGCCGCTGGGGCCATCGATGAACAAGGGGGTTTCGCGGACAAGCAAGGCACTACTCCGTGACCTCGGGAGGGGTCGATTCGTCTAGGTGAGGAATTCTGTTCTGATTTGCGATCGCTCGCGGTATACAGCGCAGGTCTGAGCCGTTAACGTAAAGCAAAGCCGTTTATAGAGGAAGGACTCGTGGAACTCTCGCTCCTTGTTTGGTTGTTGCCGACCCTGGCCCTGGTCATCGGCGTGGTGGTCGGTTTCGTCGTCGCTCGCCTGCTGCCCAATGCCGCGCCGAGCAGCACCCAGCGTCAGCTGGATGATATCCAGAAGCGTTTCGACAGCTACCAGAACGAAGTGGTCACCCACTTCAACAGCACTGCCGTGCTGGTCAAGAAACTGACCCAGAGCTACCAGGACGTCCAGGATCACCTGGCCGACGGCGCCAATACCTTGGCCCTCGACGACGTGACCCGTCAGCGCCTGCTGGCCGCCCTGCATTCCGAAGGCAGCCAGGGCCCACGTGACCGCCTGACCCCTCCGAAAGACACCGCCGAAGTGCCGCGCGACTACGCGCCGAAAGCGCCGAACTCGCCGGGCATGCTCGACGAGAGCTACGGGCTCAAGCGCTGATCTGCCGAACATGAACAAGGCCTCGCAAGAGGCCTTTTTTGTGGGCTGGATTCACTGGCCTCTTCGAGGTGAACCCGCTCCTACAGGGTCGGCGCAGGTTTCAAATACTACGCCTGACCCGCGAAGAGACCGGCCCAGGCAACCTAGCTGCAAGCCTCCAGCGCCTGCTCGACATCCGCCAGCAGGTCCTCCACATCTTCCAACCCCACCGACAAGCGCACCAGCCCCTCCGATATCCCGTGATGCGCCCGCTCCTGCGGCGTATAGCTGGAATGGGTCATGCTCGCCGGGTGCTGCGCCAGTGACTCGGCATCGCCCAAGCTCACCGCCCGGGCAAACAGTTGCAGGGCATTCATGAACCTGCGCCCGGCCTCGATACCCCCTTTGAGCTCGAATGCGATCATCCCGCCCGGCAAACGCATCTGCCGCTGCGCCAGCTCGTACTGGGCAAACGACGGCAACCCCGGGTAGTGAATCAGCTCCACCTGCGGCTGCCGAGCCAGAAACTCCGCCACCTGCTGGGCATTGGCGCTATGGCGGTCCATGCGCAGGGCCAGGGTCTTGATCCCGCGCATCAGCAGCGCTGCATCGTGGGGCGACAGCACCGCCCCGGTCATGTCCTTCAGCCCTTCCAGGCGAATGCGGTCGACCAACGCCTTGCGCCCCACCACCAGCCCGGCAGTGATATCACCGTGGCCACTGAGGTACTTGGTCGCCGAATGCACCACCAGGTCCGCCCCCAGCTCCAGCGGCCGCTGCAGGTAGGGTGTGCAGTAGGTGTTGTCGACCACCACATGCACATCATGCCCGCGCACCGCCTCGGCCACCGCAGCGATATCCACCAGCTGCATGTTGGGGTTGGCCGGCGTTTCGAAATAGATCATCCGCGTTTTGCTGTTGATCGCCGCTTTCAGGGCTTTGGCATCGTTCAGGTCTACATGGCGGATCTTTACCCCGAATTCGCCAATGCCATGGTGAAGGAAGGCAAAGGTGCAGCCGTACAAAGTACGCCCGACGATCAGCTCATCACCGGGGCGCAGCAGGGTCCAGATCGTCGAGGTGATGGCCCCCATGCCCGACGCCAATGCCAACCCCGCCTCACCGCCCTCCAGCGAGGCCATGCGCTGTTCCAGCAGGGCCAGGGTAGGGTTGGAGATGCGACTGTAGAAATGCCCAGGCTCCTCCCCGGCAAAGCACGCAGCGCCGTATTCCACGGTGGGGAAGGCATAAGTAGCGGTCTGGTACACCGGCGGCACCAGGGCGCCACCGTGGGAAAGCGGGTCGTAGCCATGGTGAATGGCCCGTGTGGAAAAACCGGTGTTGTTTTGGGAGTCGCGCATGGCAACAGCCTCTTGTGGTTTGCTATAAGCTTATGCCACCGAGCTGCCCGATTTTTTCCAAAATGACCCACGCATACGCGTGCTTTCTGGAACAAAAATAACAATTACCGGACCAGGAGGGCAAAACATGCCTTCAAGCCTCGACCGCACCGACCGCGCCCTGCTCGCTGCCCTGCAGGACAACGCCCGCCTCACCGTTGCCGAACTTGCCGACCAGGTAGCGCTGACCACCTCGCCGTGCTGGCGGCGGGTCAAGTTGCTGGAGGACAACGGCTACATCACCGGCTACCAGGCCATCCTGTCGCCCAAGTCGCTGGGGTTTGGCGTGACCGCGTTCGTCAGCATCATGATGGACTCGCACACCAAGGACATGGCGCTGGCGTTCGAGCAGCGGCTGATGGAAATTCCCGAGATTGTCGCCTGCCACAACATCTCCGGGCGCTACGACTTCTTGCTGGAGATTCTGGCGCGGGATCTGGAGTCGTTTGGGGAGTTCACCCGGGAAGTGCTGCAGCGGTTGCCGGGGGTGAAGGAGATCTATTCGAGCTTTTCCTATAAGGCGGTGAAGGAACGGCGGGTAATTCCGGTATCGGAAAAACATATTTGAACTGACTATCGTCACGGAAATGGCACTTCGTTGCCCGATTCGACTCGACATTTTTTATAGGGCAACTTTTCAGTTTTTTATGGTGCTCGACCTGATAGACGCTTGAAATGTTACAGCGAACACCAGGCACTCCTCGCAGATCAGCGCCTGGCTTGCTCTGTCCAGCGACTAGTGCGAGGTGCTGGATTTTTCCAGAGCCGTTATTCGACGATCCAGTTCGCGAGCAGATTCGATCAACGGCGCAACCAGCTTTTCGTAATCCACTGTCAGCAGGCCGTCCTTTTCATGTACCAGCTCCGGATAGATCTTCTGCACATCCTGGGCGATCACACCGATATCATCTCGACCGGACTCTTTCCACTTCATCCGCACGCCGTGAATCTTCAACAGGGTGTCGGTGGAATTCAGCAGTTCCTTTACATCCGTCTTCAGGCGTGCATCACTGAACGGGCAGCATTTGGAACCCAAGTCGGCACTTGCCGAGCCCGATAACCCAACAGCCAATATCAGTGTCAATGCTGCAAAATGGTTGGTGATTTTCACCGTTGCGTCTCCTTGATTGTAGGAGCACACAGGGTGAGTGAATGGTCTTCTACGCAATAGTCGGACTTCTTGCTTGTTAGCGCAGGAAAAGGCAATGCGCCTCTAGTTACCCCATAAAAAAACCCGCCGAAGCGGGTTTTCTCTTGCAGTCTGGCGCTTAGATCGCGCCACGCTGACGCAGCACGTCCAGCACCTGTTTCACGCCCTCGTCCACGCTGGTGGCCTGGGTGTCGATCACAAGGTCTGCGTCCAGCGGCACATCGTACGGGAAGCTTTCGCCCGGGATGTTGTCGCCACCAGCAGCGTACAAGCCTTGCGGGTCACGCTCACGGCAGGCCAGCGGCGAGGCCTGGACGTAAACGGTCACCAGGCGCTCCTTGCCGATCAACGCCTTGGCCTGTTCGCGGCCTTCGGCATCCGGGGCCACGAACGCTGCCAGGGTCAGCAGACCGGCTTCGTTGAACTGGCGCGCCACATGGGCGGCGCGGCGCCAGTTCTCGGTGCGGCCGGCGCGGTCCTGTGGCAAGCCCTTGTTCAGGTCGTGGCGCAGGTTCTGGCCGTCGAGCACGTACACCGCACGGCCCATGTCGAACAGCTTGCGCTCCACGGCGTAGGCCAGCGTGCTCTTGCCAGCGCCGGACAGGCCGCTGAACAACACGGTGGCAGGCTGCTGGCCGAAGCGCAGGGCACGCTCTTCTGTGGCCACATGGCACAGCTTGCCATGATGGCCGGTGCTGCCGTGCGGCAGGACTGGCGGGGCGATGATCATGCCAGCGCCAACGGTGCCATTGGTCAGGCGGTCGATGACGATGAACGCACCAGTAGTGCGGTTGCTGTCGTAACCGTCCAGAGCGATCGAGGCGTCCAGGGACACCTTGACGCGGCCGATTTCATTCAGCTGTAGCGCGCTGGCAGCGCCCTGCTCCAGAGTGTTCACATCAACCTTGTGGGTGATGCTGGCAATCGAGCCCGGTACGTAGCTGGTGGCGCGCTTGATGTCGTATTTCTTGCCCGGGAGCATCGGCTCCTCGGCCATCCACACCAGCATGGCGTCGAACTGGTCGGTGACCGGCGGGACGTTGTCGGCATGCACCAGCAGGTCGCCACGGGAGATGTCGATCTCGTCTTCCATGGTCAGGGTCACGGCCTGGCCAGGGCCTGCGTTTTCCAGCTCGCCTTCGTAGGTGACGATGGACTTGACGCGGCTGCTCTTGCCCGACGGCAGCACGACGATTTCGTCGCCCTTGTGCACCACACCGCTGGCGATGGTGCCGGCGAAGCCACGGAAGTTCAGGTTCGGACGGTTGACGTACTGCACCGGGAAGCGCAGGTCGGTGAAGTTGCGGTCGGCCGACACTTCGACGGTTTCGAGGATTTCCATCAGCGTAGGGCCGGCGTACCACGGCGAACGCTCGCTATGGTTGACCACGTTGTCGCCCTTGAGCGCCGACATCGGCACGAAATGCAGGCTGCTCGGGGTCAGCTTGATGGCTTCGGCGAACTTCAGATAGTCGGCCTTGATCGACTCGAAGACATCCTGATCGAAGCCCTTGAGGTCCATCTTGTTGACCGCGACCACGATATGCTTGATGCCCAGCAACGAGGCAATGTAGCTGTGGCGGCGAGTCTGGGTCTGCACGCCGTAGCGGGCGTCGACCAGGATGATCGCCAGGTCGCAGGTGGACGCACCGGTAGCCATGTTGCGGGTGTACTGCTCATGGCCTGGGGTGTCGGCAATGATGAACTTGCGCTTGGCGGTGGAGAAGTAGCGGTAGGCGACATCGATGGTGATGCCCTGCTCGCGCTCGGCCTGCAGACCGTCGACCAGCAGTGCCAGGTCGACTTCCTCCCCGGTGGTGCCGACTTTCTTCGAATCACGGGTGATGGCCTCGAGGTGGTCCTCGTAGATCATCTTCGAGTCGTGCAGCAGGCGCCCGATCAGGGTGCTCTTGCCATCGTCGACGTTGCCGCAGGTCAGGAAGCGCAGCAGTTCCTTGCGCTCGTGCTGGGCCAGGTAGGCGAGGATGTCCTCGCTGATCAGATCAGATTGGTGCGACATGGAGTAACCCTGAAATTAGAAGTAGCCTTGGCGTTTCTTGTCTTCCATGGAACCGGCGCCATCGTGGTCGATGACACGGCCCTGGCGTTCGGACGTACGGGTCAGGAGCATTTCCTGGATGATGTCCGTCAGGGTCTCGGCTTCCGACTCGACAGCACCCGTCAATGGGTAGCAGCCGAGGGTACGGAAACGCACCTTCTTCTTGACGATGCGCGCTTTCTCTTCGTCGGTGAGATGTTCGAGGATGCGCTCGTCGTCGATCATGATCAGGGTGCCGTTCTTCTCGATCACTTCACGCTCGGCGGCAAAGTACAGCGGCACGATCGGGATGCCTTCGAGGTAGATGTACTGCCAGATGTCCAGTTCGGTCCAGTTCGACAGCGGGAAGACGCGGATCGACTCGCCCTTGTTGACCTTGCCGTTGTAAACGTTCCACAGTTCCGGGCGCTGGTTCTTCGGGTCCCAGCGGTGCTTGCTGTCACGGAACGAGTACACGCGCTCCTTGGCCCGCGATTTCTCTTCGTCGCGGCGCGCACCACCGAAGGCGGCATCGAAACCATGCTTGTCCAGCGCCTGCTTCAGGCCCTGGGTCTTCATGATGTCGGTGTGCTTGGAGCTGCCATGGGTGAACGGGTTGATGCCCTGCGCCACACCCTCGGGGTTGACGTGGGTGATCAGCTCCAGGCCCATTTCCTCGACCATCTTGTCGCGGAAGCTGTACATCTCCTGGAATTTCCACTGAGTGTCGACGTGCATCACCGGGAACGGCAGCTTGCCCGGGAAGAAGGCCTTGCGCGCCAGGTGCAGCATCACGGCGGAATCCTTGCCGATCGAGTACAGCATCACCGGGTTGTCGAACTCGGCGGCCACCTCGCGGATGATGTGGATGCTCTCCGCCTCCAGCTGTTTCAAGTGCGTCAGTTTGTCGACCATGGCTACTCACGAAAAACGATCTTATGGACGGCCTGCGGGCCGTGTTCGAGCGAGCCACTTTATCACAGCGGCTGCTTCTATTTAGGAGGCTGGCTAGATCGAAAAAGTCTAACGATATGACTGGGGGTTTGGGCTGGAATTTGGGGCCGCTCTGCGGCCCTTCGCGGGCACGCCCGCTCCCACAGGTACAGCGGAGCCCTTGTGGGAGAGGGCGCGCCCGCGAAGAAGGCGACGCCGATGTCAGATCGGGTTCGGGCAATCGATGAACAGGTGCTCCACGGCAAAGCGCCGCGCCAGGTAATCCCCCAGCGCCTGCACCCCATACCGCTCGGTGGCGTGGTGCCCGGCGGCAATGAAGCTGACACCATTCTCGCGAGCACTATGGTAGGTCTGCTCCGACGCCTCGCCGGTCAGGTAAAGGTCTACCCCGGCCGCGATCGCGGTGTCGATGTAGCCCTGCCCGCCCCCCGTGCACCAGCCGACCCGGCGAATCATCTGCTCACCTTCGACCAGCAGAGGCTCACGCCCCAGCACCTCACGCACCCGTCGGGCAAAGTCGAGCGCGGTCATCGGCTCGGCCAGCGAGCCGACCAGGCCGACCACCTTGGGGTTCTCCGGGTCCAGCGGCCCTTCGACGGTGATGTCCAGCTGCCGCGCCAGTTGCACGTTGTTGCCCACGTCCGGGTGCACATCCAGCGGCAGGTGGAACGCCAGCAGGCTGATGTCGTTGTTCAACAGGGTCTTCAGCCGGCGCTGCCGGATGCCGGTGATACAAGGGTTCTCACCCTTCCAGAAGTAGCCATGGTGCACCAGCACCAGGTCGGCCTCGGCCTCGACCGCCGCATCCAGCAGCGCCTGGCTGGCGGTAACGCCGCTGACGATTCGGCTGACCTGCGGCCGGCCTTCGACCTGCAGGCCATTGGGGCAATAATCCTGGATCTTCGCGCTGCCCAGGTAACGCTCGGCTTCCTCGACCAGGGTGTTCAGAGCGACGGCCATGAAAATCTCCTCGAAATCTGCGTTTTTCTCGGGCACAACGCCCATGCAACGCCCGTATAATGCCGGCCATTATGGGCCGTCGCCGGCACTGGGGGAACCGGTGTATGATCGCGCGCGCTCATGCCCCACCGCACGGTCACCGTCCCCGGCTCTTTCCAGGATTCATTCATGTTCAAGGCTTTGCGTTATTTTGGCTGGCCCCTGCTTACCGGCGTACTGATCGCCATGCTGATCATCCAGCGCTTCCCGGAGTGGGTCGGCCTCCCCAGCCAGGACGTCAACCTCCAGCAGGCGCCGCAGACCTCGCGGATCATGCAGGGCCCGGTATCCTACGCCGACGCCGTGACCCTGGCCGCCCCGGCGGTGGTCAACCTGTACACCACAAAGGTGGTGAACAAGAGCGCCCACCCGCTGTTCGAAGACCCGCAGTTCCGCCGTTTCTTCGGTGACAACCTGCCCAAGCAGCGCCGCTGGGAATCAAGCCTGGGCTCGGCGGTGATCATGAGCCCCGAGGGCTACCTGCTGACCAACAACCACGTCACCAGCGGCGCCGACCAGATCGTCGTAGCCCTGAAGGATGGCCGCGAAACCCTTGCCCGGGTCATCGGCAGCGACCCGGAGACCGACCTTGCGGTGCTGAAGATCGACCTGAAGAGCCTGCCGGCGATCACCATCGGCCGCTCCGACAACATTCACATCGGCGACGTGTCGTTGGCCATCGGCAACCCGTTCGGGGTCGGCCAGACCGTGACCATGGGCATCATCAGCGCCACTGGCCGCAACCAGCTGGGCCTGAACAACTACGAAGACTTCATTCAGACCGACGCCGCGATCAACCCGGGCAACTCTGGTGGTGCGCTGGTGGATGCCAACGGCAACCTGATCGGTATCAACACGGCGATCTTCTCCAAGTCCGGCGGTTCACAGGGCATCGGCTTCGCCATCCCGGTGAAACTGGCACTGGAGGTGATGAAGTCGATCATCGAGCACGGCCAGGTGATCCGTGGCTGGCTGGGCATCGAAGTGCAGCCGCTGAGCCAGGAACTGGCTGAATCGTTCGGCATGAAGGACCGCCCGGGCATCGTGGTGGCGGGTATCTTCCGCGAAGGGCCGGCGGCCAAGGCCGGGCTGCAGCTGGGTGACGTGATCCTGAGCATCAACGGCGAGCCGGCCGGCGACGGGCGCAAGTCGATGAACCAGGTGGCGCGGATCAAGCCCAACGAGAAGATCACCATCGAAGTGATGCGCAATGGGCAGCAGCTTAAGCTGATCGCCGAGGTGGGGCTGCGGCCGCCACCGGCGCCGGCAGTCGCCAAGGAAGAAAAGTAAGCCTTCGATCTGGGGCTGCTTTGCAGCCCATCGCCGGCAAGCCAGCTCCCACAGGTACTGCACATGGCTTGAGGCTGATGTGATACCTGTGGGAGC